>JBOGEI010000014.1:0-35018 GCA_050701935.1 Microbacterium sp. | reverse complement strand
CGAGGAAGTACCGGTCGTGGGTGATCGCGATCACCGCGCCCTTGTACGCCTGCAGGTGCTGCTCGAGCCAGAGCACGCTCTCGGCGTCGAGGTGGTTGGTGGGCTCATCGAGGAGCAGCAGGTCGGGCTTCTGAAGGAGGAGCTTCGCCAGCGCGACACGACGCTTCTCACCACCGGAGAGCGGTGCGATCGCGGCGTCGCCCGGAGGGGTACGCAGCGCATCCATCGCCTGGTCGAGCTGCGAGTCGAGGTCCCAGCCGTCCGCCGCGTCGATCTCTTCCTGCAGCGTGCCCATCTCGGCGAGCAGCGCGTCGAAGTCGGCATCGGGCTCTGCCATCAGCAGCGAGATCTCGTTGAAGCGATCGACCTTCGGCTTGATCGCGATGCCGTCCTGGATGTTCTCGAGAACGGTCTTCGACTCGTCGAGCTCAGGCTCCTGCATCAGGATGCCGACGGTGTAGCCCGGAGCGAGCTTCGCCTCACCGTTCGAGGGCGTGTCCAGACCCGCCATGATCTTGAGGATCGTGGACTTACCGGCGCCGTTCGGACCGACCATGCCGATCTTCGCTCCAGGGAGGAAGGCCATGGTGACGTCGTCGAGGATGAGCTTCTCGCCCACTGCCTTACGCGCACGAACCATCGAGTAGATGTACTCAGCCACCGAAAAAGCTCCTTCTGTTGGCGTCGAAGATCGACACTCCAGCCTACCGGCCCCAGGCGGACTACCAGTCGATCGGACGTGTGGTGCCGATCAGGCAGCGCCCTTCGGCGAGCTGAGGCATCACCACGGTGACGACCTGACCCGTCGACGGGCCCACCTGTCCGACGAGGCAGTCCTCCTGACCCCAGCGCACCGAGAACTGCAGGCTCTCGGCAGCGTTGCCAACCGTCGACTGATCCTGCGTCACCTGCATGGAATCGCGGTCGAATCCCGCGTTGATCAGCGCGTCGGCGTACGCCCGACCCGATCCGCGTTGGTCCGTCGCCCAGATGCTCTCCGCCACCGCTGTGAAGACCGGCAGGTTGTCCTCGGCGGTGCCGTCCGGCACCAGAGCCGGAGCCGCAGGAGCCGTCGCCTCCGAATCCGGAGAGGCCGACGGGGAAGCCGACGGCGCGGCACCCGGCGTACACCCCGAGAGCAAGAGGACGGCGGCAGCGGTGGCCGCGAGGACGCCGGCCGCACGCGGCGGCGAGAAGACCGATCGACGAAGCACGTGCCGAGTCTACGTCGCTCCCCCCTCCTCTCCCTGCGTCCGCCGTCTCCGCGCCTGGTCAGTCGCCGCCCTCCGTCGGAGGGCCCAGTGACTACGAGACCACCGTCGCATCACCTGCCGGAACTCCCCAGGACAGGTCGGCCGGATTCGACGTGCGCTCGTCCTGTTCTGTTCCGGCGTAGTCGATACCGGATCCTGAGGACGAGTCGTCTCTGGGCGTCGCCGCCGCACCGGGCTCTGCGGCTGGACGCGATTGTGGTCGGTAGGCCGTCGTTCCCCAACGCAGGTCGTGCCCGATCGCATCTGCCTCGATGTCGACGCTCGTGCCGTGCTTGCCGTTGCTCTCCCAGTTGCGGATCCTCAGTCTTCCGGTCACGATCACGGAGTCACCCGTGCGCAGCGATGCCTTCGCGTTCTCGCCCAGCTGCCGGAACGCCGCCACCGAGAACCAGTTCGTCCCCGAATCCGTCCAGGCCTGCGTCGCCGCATCGAAACGTCGGTGCGTACTGGCGAGGCGGAAGTTGGTGACCGGCACGCCGCCCCCGGTCTGCGCTTGAATCGGGTCTGTCGCGACTCTCCCCACGATGGTCAGTGTGTCGATCATGTCGTCGTCCTCTCGGCTGCCGGATCTCGTCCGGGTCAGACCAGCGTGAACCACGCGAGGAGGGCGCCATCGGCGAGAACGCGTAATCCGTGCACAGCGTCCGCAGGACTAGATCAGTGCAGAGAAAGCCCTGATGACAGCGCGTGGATCCCCGGGGCCGAATGTCGGAGGTCGGTCATATCTTCGAATCAGGAAAGGAGTACCGATGCCCGACAACCTGATCACTTCCCTGCCCGAAGTCCCTCTCGCGACTCCCCGACTCTCTTCTTCCCGAGAACGCCTGGTCCGCGCCGCGGATCATCTCTGGCGTGTCCAGGATCAGCGAGATCACGTGCTCGGTCACCTGCGCATCGTCGCAGACCCACTCGGGCTCCGCTACCGCGCCGAACGTCTGCACCTCGCCACCGGCGCTTTCCGCATCGTCGGCGAATTCTGGCGTGCGGACGACGCTGTCGCGGTCCTCCGATACTCCTGAGCGCCGGAGAGTATCGACGGGTGGAAGTGCCCCCGGCAGGATTCGAACCTGCGACCAAGAGATTAGAAGGCTCCTGCTCTATCCCCTGAGCTACGGAGGCGCACCCTTCTACCGTACCGCTGTCCCGCACTCGGTTGACGAGGCACGCTCCGTCAGCCTATGTCGGGCCCGTAGATAGTATGGCGACATGGTATCTGCGTCCGAGAACGATCGTCTCGTCTGGATCGACTGCGAGATGACGGGCCTCGATCTGGCGGTCGATGAGCTCGTCGAGATCGCCGTCGTCATCACCGATTTCGAGCTCAACCCCATCGACCCGGGCTTCCAGGTGGTGATCAGGCCCAGCGACGCCGCTCTCGAGAACATGAACGACTTCGTCACGAAGATGCACGAGACGTCCGGTCTGATCGAAGAGATTCCCGGCGGCGTGCCGCTCGAAGAGGCCGAAGCGCAGACTCTCGCCTACATCAAGCGGTTCGTACCGCTCGAGCGCAAGGCCCCACTTGCCGGCAACACCATCGGCACCGACCGGATGTTCCTCGCGAAGTACATGTCGCAGGTCGACCAGTGGTTGCACTATCGGAACGTCGATGTATCCAGCATCAAGGAGCTCTCGCGACGCTGGTACCCGCGAGTGTTCTTCCAGGCTCCTGCCAAAGACGGCGGCCACCGTGCACTCGCCGACATCCTGGAGTCGATCCGAGAGCTCCGGTACTACCGGCAAGCGGTGTTCGTCGATGAGCCCGGCCCTTCTAGCGACGAGGCCCGCGCGATCGCGAACCAGACGGTGTCCGAGTTCACTCCGAACATGTAATACACTCGTATGGTTGCCTGCTCCGGTGGGCACATGGTGGGTATAGCTCAGCTGGTAGAGCGCTGGCTTGTGGTGCCGGATGTCGCGGGTTCGAGTCCCGTTACTCACCCTCTGGAAGAAGGCCCGAATCGTGAGATTCGGGCCTTCTTCGCATCACCGGCACGGTGAGCGCCCCTCCCCCGAAGCTCTAGACTGACGAGGTGTCACTCGCGGTCTGGTTCTCGTTGCTGACCGCGTCCGTCGTGATCAGCTTCACGCCCGGAGCCGGGGCGATCAACACGATGTCGAACGCCATGAATCAGGGATGGCGACGCTCGATCTGGGGCATCGTCGGCCAGCAGATAGCCCTGATCGTCCATGTGGCGATCGTCGCCGCAGGAGTCGGTCTTCTGGTTTCCCGGTCGGAGTTCCTGTTCAACGGCATCCGCTACGCCGGCGCTGCGTACCTCGTGTTCCTCGGGATCCGCCTCATCCTCACGAAGCCCTCTGTCGTCGCTGACGATTCTCCTGTGCCTGTCGACTCCCGCGAGAGTCACTGGTCGATGATCCGTCGGGGTTTCTGGGTCAACCTCCTGAACCCCAAGGCGATCGTGTTCTTCCTGGCGTTCATTCCCCAGTTCATCCGGCTGGATGAGCCGCCCCTACCCCAGTACCTCACTCTCGTGGGCACAGTGATCATCGTGGATGTGATCGTGATGTGGGGCTTCTTCGCCGCCGCCGCACGCCCCTTCCGCCGGCTGACCCGCACTCGGCGTGGACAGCGCATTCTCAACACCGTGTTCGGTGTGTTGTTCATAGTCGTCGCCGGCATCCTCGTTCTCCTCCACTGACCCCGACCCGCCCTTAGGCTGGACGAGATGGAAATGGATACCGCCACCTTCGAGAAGCTCGTGATCGACGAGCTCGATCAGCTGCCCGACGACATGGTCGAGGGGCTGGAGAACGTGGTGTTCGTCGTAGAGGACAGGCCGGAGGACGGCAGCCTCGATCTGCTCGGCCTCTATGACGGTCTGGCGCTCACAGAGCGGACGCAGTACGGGATGGGCGAGCTCCCCGACCGGGTCGTCGTCTATCGTGAGCCGCATCTGGCACAGTGTGATTCCGAAGACGAGCTCCGCGACGAGATCCACACGACTCTGGTCCACGAGATCGCGCACTTCTACGGCATCGACGATGAGCAACTACACGAGATGGGATGGGCATGACCATCCCGACCGTTGTTCCAGATCTCGACGAAGTCACCGACCTCAGCGCCGCTCCATTCGAGCCCTGGCAGGTGGTCGTCTGGAACGACCCCGTCAACCTCATGAGCTACGTGGTCCGCATCTTCCGGACGTACTTCGGTTACTCCGTGGATCACGCCACTGCGCTGATGCTCGCCGTTCACCATGACGGACACGCGATCGTGTCCACCGGCCCGCGCGAGACCATGGAAGTGCACGCACAAGCGATGCACGGCTTCGGCCTCTGGGCGACTGTCAGGAAGGCGCCGCTTTGACCTCCGAGCAGATCGTGATCCCGATCACGACGATCGAGGAACTACATCTCGCTCAACTCGTAGACGACTTCGTCGAGCTCATCGACACGTCGCGAGGCACAGAAGACCCCGCCATCGACCGCTTGACGCCGACCCCCTACCCGGATGATCCCGATTCCGCGGCAGAGTTCGCGGACAGCACGCGGGACGATCTCCTCGACCGGAGGCTCATCGAGGCTCGACGTGTGCGTGCGGCACTCGGCGACTTCGACGGAGGCGCCGACTCGCTGAAGGAGGCAGACGCCCTCACGACCAGAGAGCTCGTCGTTCCGGCCGAAGAGATCGACCTCTGGCTGAGAACCCTCACCGCCATCCGTCTCGTGATCGCCACTCGCCTCGGGATCACCTCCGACGAGCAGACCGGGTCAGATGGTCGCCACGATGTGTACGACTGGCTCGGGTACCGCTTGGAGCTTCTCATCCAGGCAGCAGACGAGGCTGAAGCGGGGTTGAACTCCTAGGGCACCTCGACGATGCGGGTCGCGAGCGTCCGAGGTTCGTCGCGTTCGATGTGACGTCGCTCCTGGGCAGCCCACCGGTCCCAATGCGGGCGATAGGTGTCGCCGTCACGCGCGAGCGCTCGTGCCTTCCGAGCAGGCTCCGAAGACTCCACCCAGATCCGAACGTCAGCGAGTCCGGCCGTCGATGCCCGGAGAATGCCACTGCCCTCGACTATCACGCCGAGTGCAGGGTCGACAGCGTGGCTCTCGGCCTCAGTCTGGCGTTCCCAGTCCCAACGACGCCAGGTGCCGAGATATCCGCGGCCGTGCGGACGAAGGATCCAGTCCAGAGCACGTTCCGCGCCGTCGTCGAGTCCGTCCCAGCCGGGGTAGAGCGAGTCGAGCGCGATGAGCTGCACGTGCCCGCTGACCGGCCATCGCTGGACGAGTCGGGCAGCGAGGGAGGACTTGCCGGCGCCGCTGCCACCGTCGATCAACACCACCGGGTTGCCCGCGGATACGGCGCGGACATCCTGCTCGATCAGGGTCGCGGCGCGCTCCAGGGCTGCCGCGACAGGATCGTCACTTCTTGAGTGCACGGATGATGCGGGTGAGTGCGCGTCCGGCCACCCAGACGAACGGTACAGCCACGACCAGGAGCGTGACGATGTTCGGCTCGAACCGCAGACCCTCTTCACGACGCACGTACACGCCGACGGGAACGGACACGCCGCCACCGCCACCGCCCTCGCCACCGTCTCCGCTGCCTCCGCCGAACCCCGAGTATGTGAAGGCGACCGGTGTGATGCTCACACCATCGACGTCTTGCGGCTCTCCGTATGCGCTCTTCACTCCGAAGGACGCAGCTTGCTTTCCGAGTTCCAGTGCAATGTTCGGCATACCCCCACGGTAGCCGAGGAACACGGAGCGCGTGCGATCAATCCACGCCGTGGGCTTTCGGATGCTGTGCTGCGCCTCTTCCATCTCCGCGGCCGATGTGCCGCGCGCGACTTATCGTGGCGATACCGAACCGTGCCACCGCGTCGTCGACAGCGCCCTCGACCTTGCGCCAGTCCTCGTCGTCATCCCACAGGCCCAGAGCACCGCCGCCTGAAGGTCGTAGATTCTCGGCCCGCACGCCCACCAGACGCACCGGATCGCGTCGGTCTATCTGCTCGAACAGGGCTTGCGCCGCCTCGCCGATGCGCTGTCCGACAGCCGTCGGCTCGCTCAACGTCTGGGATCTGCTCAGTGTGCGGAAGTCATCGAAACGGATCTTTATCGCGACCGTCGAAGTCTCCCAATCGGCGCGCCGGAGCCGAGCCGCGACGCGATCGGCGAGCCGGAGCAGCTCGGCACGGAGAAACGGTCGGTCGAGGATGTCTTGGTCGAAGGTCTCTTCGTGCCCGATGCTCTTCTCCACCCGATCGGTGTCGACCGCGCGCGGGTCCTCTCCACGGGCGAGCTGAGCGAGTCGTGCGCTGAGAGCGGGGCCGACAGCCCGGTCGAGCATCTCGGGCGGAGCATTGCGCACGTCTTGAACCGTGCGGATCCCCCGCGCCTCCAACGACTCCGCAGCCTTCGGGCCCACGCCCCACATGGCACGGACGGGACGAGGCGCGAGAAAGTCGAGCGTGTCGTGCCCCGCCACGACGAGCATGCCGTCGGGTTTGGCGATGGTCGATGCCATCTTCGCGACGTGCTTGGTCGCCGCGACGCCGACACTGCATGTGATGCCGACCTCACCGAGCACTCGCTCGCGAATCAGCTCGGCGATGTGCGCAGGACCCCCCCACAGCCGACGCACCCCTTGAACGTCGAGGAACGCTTCATCGACCGAGAGCGGCTCCACCAGTGGCGTGAACGATTCGAAGATCGCCATCACCTGTCGGGACACCTCTTGATAGCGATGGAAGTGCGGCGGCACGATGCGCGCGGTCGGGCACAGGCGCAACGCCTGAGCGACAGGCATCGCCGCACGCACACCGTATCGTCGCGCCTCATATGAGGCGCTCGAGACGACTGAGCGTCCGTCCGGTGCACCGATGATCAGCGGCAGGCCTCGCAGGGAGGGATCATCGAGAACCTCGACAGCTGCGTAGAACGCATCCATGTCGACATGCAGGATGCGCGTTCCAGTGTCGTCGGCGTCGACCGCGGACACGATCCGCCCCCTGCCGTCACCGTGTCCCATACGACCATTCTCCCCCGGGCCTCAGACATGAGGCCCGGGGTCGGACGTTACTGCGCGGCGCGCTCGAGAATGAGCTCACGGACGCGGGCGGCGTCCGCCTGGCCCTTCATGGCCTTCATGACGGCACCGATCACGGCCCCGGCGGCCTGCACCTTGCCGTCCTTGATCTTCGCCATCACATCGGGCTGAGCCGCGAGGGCCTCATCGATCGCGGCGATGAGTGCGCCGTCATCCGACACGACCGCGAGACCGCGAGAATCGACGACCTCCTGCGGAGTGCCCTCGCCGGCGATGACACCTTCGAGAACCTGGCGGGCGAGCTTGTCGGTGAGGGTCCCGGCATCGACGAGCTGCTGCAGCGCGGCGACGTTCTCCGGGCTGATCAGTTCGGTGGCGTCCTTCTCCTGCGCGTTCGCGAGACGGGAGATCTCCCCCGTCCACCACTTGCGTGCCGTGGCCGGGGTCGCACCGGCAGCGATCGTCGCCTCGACGACCTCGAGCAGACCGCCGTTGCGCACATCCTGGAACTCCAGGTCGGTGAAGCCCCACTCCGTCATGAGACGACGACGGCGGGCGACCGGCTGCTCAGGAAGAGCCGCGCGCAGCCCCTCGATCAGCTCGGCAGCCGGCTCCACCGGCAGCAGATCGGGCTCGGGGAAGTAGCGGTAGTCGTCGGCGTCCGACTTCGGACGACCCGGCGAGGTCGTGCCGGTGTCTTCGTGCCAGTGCCGCGTCTCCTGCGTGATCGTGCCACCGTCGGCGAGGATCTGCGCCTGGCGCTGGATCTCGTACTTCACGGCTCGTTCGACGGAGCGCATCGAGTTGACGTTCTTCGTCTCGGTGCGGGTCCCGAGCTTGTCCGTACCCCGCGGGCGCAGCGAGACGTTGGCGTCGCAGCGCAGGTTCCCGCGCTCCAGACGGGCCTCCGAGATGCCGAGACCGCGGACGATGTCGCGGATCGCCTGCACGTAGGCCTTGGCGACCTCCGGCGCGCGGTGCTCGGTGCCGTAGATGATGTTCGTCACGATCTCGACCAGAGGAACGCCCGCGCGGTTGTAGTCTACGAGCGAGTACTCGGCGCCCTGGATGCGTCCGGTCGCTCCGCCCATGTGGGTGAGCTTGCCGGCGTCTTCCTCCATGTGCGCGCGCTCGATCGGGATCGTGATGAGCGTCCCGTCTTCGAGCTCGACCTCGACCGAGCCCTCGTAGGCGATCGGTTCGTCGAACTGCGAGATCTGGTAGTTCTTGCCGAGGTCCGGGTAGAAGTAGTTCTTGCGAGCGAACCTGCTCGACTCTGCGATCGAGCAGCCGAGGGCGAGGCCCAGGCTGATCGACGAGCGGATCGCGGTCTCGTTCACGACCGGCAGCGACCCGGGAAGACCGAGGTCGACGGGCGCGATGAGCGTGTTCGGCTCCGCAGCGTGGTACGCCTCGTTGGCCGGGTTCGGCGCATCGGAGAACATCTTCGTGTTCGTGTTGAGCTCGACGTGCACCTCGAATCCGAGGACCGGCTCGAACAATTCGAGCGCCTTGTCGAAGTCCATGAGCTTGGCGGTGGCCATCAGCGCTTCCCTCCTGCGAGCTGCGGTGCACGGGTGAGCAGTGGCGCACCCCACGAGTCGACGAGCAGCGTCTCGAGTGCAGCACCAACCTTGTAGAGACGGGCGTCCTCCCGCGCGGGCGCGATGAACTGGATCCCGACGGGGAGTCCGTCCTCGTCCGCCAGGCCGCTGGGGATGGAGATTCCGGGGACACCGGCGAGGTTCACCGGGATCGTGGTGATGTCGTTGAGGTACATCTGCAGCGGGTCGTCGATCTTCTCCCCGAGCTTGAACGCCGTGGTGGGCGCAGAGGGGGTCGCGATCACGTCGACCTCGGCGAAGGCGTTCGCGAAGTCCTGCTGGATGAGCGTACGCACCTTCTGCGCACTGCCGTAGTAGGCGTCGTAGTAACCGGCGGAGAGCGCGTAGGTACCGAGGATGATGCGGCGCTTGACCTCGTCGCCGAAGCCGGCGTCACGGGTCGCGGACATGACGTCCTCGACGGTGGGGTTGCCCTCGGGTGTCACTCGCAGACCGAACCGCACCGAGTCGAACTTCGCGAGGTTGCTCGATGCCTCCGCGGGCAGGATCAGGTAGTACGCGGCCACGCCGTATTCGAAGTGCGGAGCGCCGATCTCGACGATCTCCGCGCCCTGCGCCTCCATCAGCGCGAGCGCGCTGCGGAACGAGGCTGCAACACCTGGCTGGAAGCCGCTGTCCGGCAGCTCCCGGATCACGCCGACCTTCAGCCCCTTGAGCACGTCTCCGCGCGCACCTTCTCGGGCCGCCTCGGCGAACGAGGGCCACGCGTCGCGCAGCGATGTCGAATCCTTCGGGTCATGCCCGCCGATCGCGTCATGCAGCAGACCGGAGTCGAGGACCGTCCGCGAGACCGGGCCGACCTGGTCGAGGCTGGAGGCGAGGGCGATCGCACCGTAGCGGCTCACACCGCCATACGTCGGCTTCACTCCGACCGTTCCGGTGACGTGAGCGGGCTGACGGATCGAGCCGCCCGTGTCGGATCCGAGTGCCAGCGGCGCTTCGAAGGCGGCGACGGCCGCAGCCGAACCACCGCCGGAGCCGCCGGGAATGCGGTCCAGGTCCCACGGGTTGCGTGTGGGACCGTACGCCGAGTGCTCGGTGGAGGACCCCATCGCGAACTCGTCCATGTTGGTCTTGCCGAGCGGGATCAGCCCCGCGGCACGCGAACGCGCGACAACGGTCGCGTCGTAGGGCGAACGGTAGCCCTCGAGGATGCGAGAGCCGCTGGTCGTCGGCTGGTCGGTCGTGACGAGGACGTCCTTGATCGCGAGCGGCACGCCGGCGAGCGGGCCGAGGGCCTCGCCGGCAGCGCGACGCGCATCGATCGCCGCGGCGGCCTCGATCGCCCCCTCGTTGATGTGCAGGAAGGCGTGGACATCACCGTCGACGGCGGCGATGCGGTCGAGGTGCGCCTGCGTCGCCTCGACGCTCGATACCTCACGAGAGGTCAGCTTCGCGGCCAGCTCCGCCGCATCGAGTCGGATGATGTCGCTCACTGCTCTTCTCCCAGGATCGCGGTGACGCGGAAGCGGCCGTCGGCGGCATCCGGGGCGTTCTGAAGCACCTGCTCATGCGTGAGCGTCTGCCCGACCACGTCTGGGCGGAAGACATTGCTCAGCGGGATCGGATGGCTCGTCGCGACGACGTCATCGGTCGCGACCTCCGAGACCTTCGCGATGTTGTCGACGATCGCGTCGAGCTGGCCCGTGAGCCGCGACACCTCGTCGTCGTTCAGCTGGATGCGTGCGAGCACACCGAGATGGCGCACGAGTTCAGGGGTGATTTCAGACACTCCCCCAGTCTAGTTGGCGCGCTCCGAACTCCCATGCTCCACTGCCCGCTCGACATATGCTGAGCGGGTGAGCACGTTCCAGCCCCCTCGCCCGTGGATCGCCAGCTATGCCGCCGGAGTCCCGGAAGACCTCCCACCCGTCGAAGGATCCCTGGTCGACATCGTGGCCGCTTCGGCACGCGACTATCCGGAAGCACCCGCGCTGGAGTTCTTCGGTCGGGAGACGACCTACGCGGAGCTGCAGGCGGCGATCGAACGCGCGGCGACAGGCCTTCGTGACCTCGGTGTCCGTGCGGGCGACCCGGTCGCCATCGTGTTGCCGAACTGTCCGCAGCACATCGTGGCCTTCTACGCGGTGCTGCGACTCGGTGCTGTCGTCGTCGAGCACAACCCCCTCTACACCCCGCGCGAATTGCGCAAGCAGTTCGAGGACCACGGCGCCAAGCACGCGATCGTATGGAACAAGGTCGTCTCCACCGTGCAGGAGTTCCCGGCGGATCTGGCTGTGACGAACCTCATCTCGGTCGATGTGACGCGCGCGATGCCGTTCCTCACCCGGTTCGCTCTGAGACTCCCTGTCGCGAAGGCACGCGAGTCGCGTGCGGCGCTCACCGACAAGGTCCGCGGCACGGTCGTCTGGGACGCGCTGGTCGCCTCGCCTCCGCTCCCGGTCTCGCACCCGAAGCCGGGAACGGATGATCTCGCAATCATCCAATACACCTCCGGAACGACCGGAACCCCGAAGGGGGCGGCGCTCACTCACCGCAATCTGCTGGCCAACGCCGCGCAGTCACGGGCGTGGGTGCCCTCGATCCAGCGCGGCAAGGGGTGTGTCGTCTACGCGGTGCTGCCGATGTTCCATGCCTACGGACTCACTCTCTGCCTCACGTTCGCGATGTCGATGGGTGCACGGCTCGTGCTCTTCCCCAAGTTCGATCCCGACCTCGTACTCGATGTCGTGAAGAAGCATCCAGCCACCTTCCTGCCGCTCGTCCCGCCGATCGCCGATCGTCTGCTCGCAGCGGCGAGGGCGAAGGGCGTATCGCTCGACGGCATCGAGGTCGCGATCTCGGGTGCGATGGCTCTCCCGCATGAACTCGTCGTTCCCTTCGAAGAGGCCACCAACGGGTATCTCGTCGAGGGCTACGGATTGAGCGAGTGCTCGCCGGTGCTGATGGCCAACCCCGTCGCCGAGAACCGAGTGCCGGGTACTGTCGGACTCCCTCTTCCCGGTACGGAGTGTCGCGTGGTCGACCCCGAGAATCCCAGCGACGACGTGCAGGCAGGATCGGCCGGCGAACTCGTCGTCCGCGGACCTCAGGTCTTCTCGGGCTACTACGGCAAGCCGGAGGAGACCGAGGCCGTCTTCGTCGACGGCTGGTACCGCACCGGCGACATCGTCACGATCGACGAAGCCGGATTCGTGCGCATCGTCGATCGCATCAAGGAACTGATCATCACCGGCGGATTCAATGTCGCGCCCACAGAGGTCGAGAATGCACTCCGGCAGCACCCGCAGGTCGTCGATGCGGCCGTGGTCGGGTTGCCGAGCGAGCACTCGGGCGAAGAGGTCGTCGCGGCCATCGTCGTCGATGCCGGAACAGATGTCGATGTCGAGGCCATTCGCGAGTTCGCGCGCAGCATCCTCACTCCCTACAAGGTTCCGCGACGCATCTTCGTCGTCGACGAGCTCCCCAAGTCGTTGATCGGGAAGGTCCTCCGCCGACAGGTGAAGGACAAGCTGCTGGCGCTGAACACGGGCGCCTGAGGACGCCCTCACAGGCGCCGAGCGCCGCCGCGCGCTACCCTTGGGAAGTGACCCCTGAAGATGCAGTGCTGACCGACGCCCCCGAGGACTCCCCCGCGACCCCCGGATTCGAGGAGCTCGGCATCACCGGGCCCGTCCTCAAAGCCATCAAGGACCTCGGCTACGAGACCCCGTCGCCCATCCAGGCGGCCACCATTCCCACACTTCTGTCCGGCCGCGACGTGGTCGGACAGGCGCAGACCGGTACCGGCAAGACGGCGGCGTTCGCGCTTCCGGTGCTCGAGCGCCTCGACGTCTCGCAGAAGACTCCGCAGGCCCTCGTGCTCGCGCCCACCCGCGAGCTCGCGCTCCAGGTGTGCGAGGCGTTCGAGTCCTACGCCTCGAAGATGAAGGGCGTTCACGTCCTGCCGGTCTACGGCGGTCAGGGCTACGGGGTGCAGCTTTCAGCGCTGCGCCGCGGCGTGCACGTGATCGTCGGAACGCCCGGTCGCATCATGGACCACCTCGCGAAGGGCACCCTCGATCTCTCGCAGCTTCAGTACCTCGTGCTGGATGAAGCGGACGAGATGCTGAAGATGGGCTTCGCGGAAGACGTGGAGCAGATCCTCGCGCAGACGCCGGAGGAGAAGCAGGTCGCCCTGTTCTCCGCGACGATGCCGCCGCAGATCCGTCGCCTCGCGCAGAAGTACCTGCGCGACCCGGAAGAGATCAGCATCAAATCCAAGACCGCGACGGGGACGAACATCACCCAGCGGTATCTCGTGGTGTCGTACGCGCAGAAGGTCGACGCGCTCACCCGCATCCTCGAGGTCGAGAACTTCGACGGGATGATCGTCTTCGTTCGCACCAAGAACGAGACCGAGACGCTCGCCGAGAAGCTGCGTGCTCGCGGATACTCGGCCTCCGCGATCAACGGCGACGTGCCGCAGGTGCAGCGTGAGCGCAGCGTCAACCAGCTCAAGGACGGAAAGCTGGACATCCTCGTCGCGACCGACGTCGCTGCACGCGGTCTCGATGTCGAGCGCATCAGCCACGTCATCAACTTCGACATCCCGACCGACACCGAGTCCTACGTGCACCGCATCGGCCGCACAGGCCGTGCCGGCCGCACCGGCGACGCGATCAGCTTCATCACGCCGCGCGAGCGCTACCTGCTCAAGCACATCGAGAAGGCGACGCGACAGCAGCCCACTCAGATGCAGCTGCCCAGCACTGAAGACGTCAACACGACGCGCCTGAACCGCTTCGACGACGCGATCACCACTGCCTTGTCGGAGACCGGGCGCATCGAGGCATTCCGCGATATCGTCGCGCACTACGTCCGTCATCACGACGTGCCGGAGGGCGACGTGGCAGCTGCCCTCGCCGTCGTCGCGCAGGGCGACAAGCCGCTGCTCCTCGACCCGGCCAATGACCCGCTGACCAAGGCGGTGGAAGCCGACAACCGTCCCCCGCGTGAGCGCAGTGCAGGACGCGAGGCACGCGAGCCGCGTACCGAACGCCGTGGGCGCGGTGACTACACCGCGTACCGTATCGAGGTCGGTCGGCGGCACAAGGTCGAACCGCGTCAGATCGTCGGTGCTCTTGCGAACGAGGGCGGCCTGGGTCGTGACGATTTCGGCGCCATCAACATCCGCCCCGACTTCTCGACGGTCGAGCTGCCTTCCAACCTCAACCCGGCTGTGCTCGACAAGCTCCGAGACACCCGTATCTCGGGGCGCCTCATCGAGATCAAGCCAGATCGCGGCCCCGGCGCGCGACGCACGGCCCCGCGAGACGGCGACCGCTACGAGCGCCGTGGCAACGACGAGCGGCCGTCGCGCGACAGCCGTGACGAGAAGCCGTACCGCAAGCCGCGTCACAAGAGCTGACGACGACTCGCGCGCGGATCCGGCTATCTCGACCCGCGCGCGAGCTGTGCTGCGACGTCGATCAGCGGCTCCGGATGCGCGAGGAGTGCGCGCTGTTCGGGGTGTGCGATCAGATGCGCGATCAGGCGATGGGCGCCCACCACGGTCGGCGCCCAATATCCTCCGACATGGTGGCGACTCAGAGGCAGTGTGCGGGACTCACCGTCGACGATGAGCGTGATCGAACCGTCTTCGGGATCGACGCCAGGGTCGCTCAGCATCGCTGCTGTCAACGCACCGAGAAGGACCGTGCTGACCAGACCCGGGAGGCGGAACTTCGTCGTCGGCACATCGAGCGTGATGGTTTCCACGTCGGTCCACGACACGATGCCGCGGTTCTCGATCCCTTCGCGGATGATCACAGCGTCGCGCGTCAGCCGCAGATGATTCCGACCGGGATCTCCGACGGCCAGCGCCTCCGCGACGACGATCAGTGGACCGTAGCGCCTCACGACCCGTCCGACACCGGAGGCAGTGCGGCTGGCCCCTCGGTCACGAGGAGGTGGAACTGCGCGGCATCGAGCACGCGCACGCCGAGTTCTTCTGCCTTGGTGAGCTTGGATCCCGCCCCCGGGCCGGCCGCGACGTAGTCGGTCTTCTTCGAGACGCTAGATGCCGCCTTGCCGCCCGCGTTGATGATGGCCTCCTGCGCACCATCTCGGGTGTAGCCGTCCAGGGAGCCGGTCGCGACCACCGTGAGTCCTTCGAGCACGCCGCCCGCCGCCACAGCCGCTCCCGGTCCGGGGTGACCGGGCGTCGACCATCGCACCCCTGCATCCGCCCACTGCCGCACGATCTCCTGATGCCAATCCACCTCGAACCAGGCGAGCAGGGAATCGGCGATGATACCGCCGACGCCCTCGACAGCGGCGAGCTCGTCGCGGGATGCGGCGCGGATCGCATCGAGCGAGCCGAACCACTGCGCGAGCGCCCGTGCGGCGACAGGACCGACATGCCGGATGTTGAGTGACACGAGCAGGCGCCACAGGTCTTTCGTCTTCGCCTTCTCGAGCTCGGCCAGCAAGGTGAGCGCCTGCGAAGACGGCTGAGGACCCTCGATCCCGGACTTCTTCTCGGCCGCGGTGGCGTTGCGTCGGAAAGGAGCACGGGTCTTGACGATCCCGTCCTCGTCTTCCTTGGGGAGTCCGGTCTCGGCGTCACGGACGAACAGCTCGATGGGTACGAGCTGTTCGAGGGTGAGAGCGAACAGCCCGGCTTCGGTCTCCAACGGGGGCACGGGCGGCGAAGTCGGCTGTGTCAGAGCCGCCGCCGTGACCTCACCCAGCGCCTCGACGTCGAGCGCGCCCCGGGAACCGATGTGCTCGACGCGTCCGCGGACCTGTGCCGGACAGGAACGAGCGTTAGGGCAACGCAGGTCGATGTCGCCTTCTTTCATCGCACGCAGCGGGGTCCCGCATTCCGGGCACTCCACGGGCATCACGAACTCGCGCTCGCTGCCGTCGCGCTTCTCGACGACCGGACCGAGGACCTCGGGGATCACATCGCCGGCCTTGCGCAACACGACGGTGTCTCCGATGAGGACGCCCTTGGCCTTCACCACGTCTTTGTTGTGCAGGGTGGCCTGGCGGACGACGGAGCCGGCGACCTGTGCGGGTGCCATCACCGCGAACGGCGTCGCGCGGCCGGTGCGGCCGACGGACACGACGATGTCGAGCAGCTTGGTCTGCACCTCTTCGGGCGGGTACTTGTAGGCGATCGCCCAGCGCGGCGCACGGCTCGTCGCTCCGAGCTCGTCGTGCAGTTCGAGCTCGTCGACCTTGACGACGATGCCGTCGAGCTCATGTTCGATGTCGTGCCGGTGCTCGCCGAAGTACTCCACGAACTCCACGACGTCGTCGATCGTGCGGCACACCTTGGTGTGCGGACTGGTCGGCAGACCCCACGTCGCAAGGAGGTCGTACACCTCGCTCTGCGCCGCGACGGGCGGGTTAGTCCATGCTCCGATGCCGTGCACGTAGAGCGCGAGCGATGCGATCCTGAGGAGTCCGGCTTCGAGCTCGAGCCCGTTCTTCTTGTCGATCTGCTGTCGGAGTCCTCCACTCGCCGCGTTGCGGGGGTTCGCGAACGACGGGAACCTCCGGGCGGCGGCGGTCTGCGCCTTCTCCTCGTCGAAGGGCTTCTTCGCCCCGCCGCGCGACTCCCAGCGGGAAAGAGCGTCGGCGTACGCGCGGTCGCGGAAGGCGGCCTGGGCGGCATTGAGCCGTTCGAACGCCGCGACCGGAATGAAGACCTCGCCACGCACTTCGACGATCTCGGGGTGCCCCTCGCCGCTGAGGCGCCCGGGGATCTCGGGGAGCCGCAGCGCGTTCTCGGTGACGATCTCGCCCACACGGCCGTCGCCCCTGGTGGCTGCCGACGTCAGGACGCCATTTTCATATCGAAGGTTGATCGCCAGTCCGTCGATCTTGAGTTCGGTCAGCCAGGCGACATCACGTCCGGCTGCGGCCCTGGTCTTCGCCGCCCACTCGCGCAGCTCGTCGACGGAGAAGACGTTGTCGAGACTGAGCATGCGTTCGGCGTGCTCGATGGTCGCGAGCCCGGTCGCCTCCGCGGCGCCGACCATCTGCGTCGGCGAGTCCTGCCCCTGCAGTTCGGGATGCAGCCGTTCGAGCTCTTCGAGCCGGTGCATCCATCCGTCATAGGTGAAGTCGTCGACGACCGAGGTGTCGCGACCGTAGTAGGCCTCTTTGGCGTCGAGGATGCGAGTGGTCAGCTCCTCGGCTTCGGTTCGGGCGTCTTCCAGCGAGATGTTCTCCGGCACCCCGTCAGTCTACGAGCGGGCACCGACACCGGAAGCGCCTACGCGCCGACGGGAACCGCAGAGAC
Source organism: Microbacterium sp. (assembly GCA_050701935.1). Taxonomy (GTDB): domain Bacteria; phylum Actinomycetota; class Actinomycetes; order Actinomycetales; family Microbacteriaceae; genus Microbacterium. The sequence goes on along the minus strand of JBOGEI010000014.1, from coordinate 17,840 downwards.
AGTGGTGTCGATCGTGAGCTGGCCGAGGACCCGCGTTCCGAGATAGAGCACTGCGGTCTGTCCGGGTGCGACGCCGTCGAGCGGCACCTCAGGGGTGACGCTGACCCCGTGGTCCGAGACGACGGCGTGCGCGGCGACAGGCTCCGAGTGCGCACGGATCTGCACATGGCAATCGAAGGCCGACTCCTTCGGTGCAGCTCCTGCCCAGCTGAACCGTACTCCCGCGATCTCGGCGATCGCGAGCGCCTCCTTCGGTCCGACGACCACGGTGTTCGACACCGGACGCACCTCGAGCACGAACCGGGGCTTGCCGTCTGGCGCGGGAACCCCGAGCTTGAGGCCACGGCGCTGCCCGACCGTGAACGCGTGCGCGCCCTCGTGCGAGCCGACGACATCACCGCTGCGATCGACGATCTCCCCCGTTGCCGTGCCGACCTTCTCGGCGAGCCAGCCTCGGGTATCACCGTCGGGGATGAAGCAGATGTCGTGGCTGTCGGGCTTCTGCGCGACGCTCAGGCCGCGCGCTTCGGCCTCGGCCCGGACGATGGCCTTCGACGGTGTCGTGCCGAGCGGGAAGTAGGTGTGCGCGAGCTGCTCGGCGGTGAGCACACCGAGGACATACGACTGGTCCTTGGCGTTGTCGGATGCGCGATGCAGCTCGAGGCCGTCGACACCTTCGACGAGGGTCGCGTAGTGCCCCGTGCACACCGCGTCGAATCCGAGCTCGATCGCCCGCTCCAGCAGCGCTGCGAACTTGATCTTCTCGTTGCAGCGCATGCACGGGTTCGGTGTGCGTCCCGCCTGATATTCCGAGATGAAGTCCTCGATCACGTCGTCGCGGAAACGCTCGGAGAAGTCCCAGACATAGAACGGGATACCCAGCATGTCGGAGGCGCGGCGGGCGTCGAGTGCGTCTTCGATCGTGCAGCAGCCGCGGCTGCCGGTACGCAGCGTGCCCCCGGCGCGAGAGAGCGCCAGATGCACTCCGACAACGTCGTGTCCCGCCTCCACAGCCCTGGCAGCCGCTACGGCGGAATCGACACCACCGCTCATAGCCGCAAGGATCCGCATGTCACCAGTCTACGAGCGCGAGTCTGTGCCGGCGCCGGACGCCCGAACGTAGGCATCCTCGATCGCGGCCAGCACCGCGTCCACGTCTGCGCCCGTGGAAGTCCTGCCGAGCGAGAATCGGAGGACGCTGCGTGCGTCACGCTCGCTCCGCCCCATCGCGATCACCACGTGCGAGGGTTCGGCTACACCGGCCTGACAGGCCGATCCCGTCGACGCGGCGATCCCGGCCATGTCCAGAAGGAACAGCAGGCTCTCCCCCACCGCTCCGGGGAACAGCAGATGGGCGTTGCCGGGAAGCCGGTCGCTCGGGTCGCCCAGGAGCACGGCAGCCGGCACTGCGGAACGGATCCCGGTGACGAGGCGATCGCGCAACGCCCGCAGCCGCTCCGTCTCCTGTTCGCGCTCCATCTCTGCCAGCTCGATGGCGATAGCGAACGCCGCCGCGCCGGCGATGTCCTGAGTGCCGGCGCGGAGGCCCCGTTGCTGAGCGCCGCCTCGAAGCAAGGCGGTGAGACGTGCCGTGCGTGCTGTGACGAGCGCGCCGATACCGACCGGCGCGCCGACCTTGTGTCCGGCAAGACTCATCGCCACGAGTCCGACTCCGCTCTCGGCGTCACCGCGCAACTCGCGGAACGACAGCGGCACGTGTCCGAGCGCGGCGACGGCGTCGAGATGGAGGGCGACACCGGCGATCGCTGTGGCCTCGGCCAATGCCCGAGCGTCGTTGATCGTCCCTGACTCGTTGTTCGCGACGAGTGCCGTCGCGAGAGCCGCCCCAGGCAGCTGCGCAGTGAACGACTCGGGGGCGATCCGGGCCTCAGCCGTCACAGGAACGCTGCGCAGCTCCGCCCCCTCGTTCACGAGCGCGGACACGGTGTCCATGGTGGCGTGATGCTCGGCATCCGGCATCACGATCGCCGAAGTCTCCTCGGGACGCGCGCGCCACAATCCCTGCAGCGCGAGGTTGATCGACTCGGTCCCGCCCGAGGTGAACACGATCTCGATCGGGTCGGCCCCCAGCACGGCGGCGACGCGCTCGCGAGATTCCTCGAGCAGTCGGCGCGCATCCTGTCCCGCGCCGTGGGTCGATGACGCGTTGCCGACCGTCTCCGATGCAGCCAGCCACGCCTCGCGTGCCTCCGGGCGCAGCGGGGTGGTCGCCGCGTGGTCGAGATAGTGCCGCATACTCCGATTCTCTCGCGAAACAGCAGTGGAGGGGTCTTCTGGCATGGGACCGGGTACGCGTTGACATGAGACTGCAACACAACGCGCCTAGTGTGTACTCATGCCCGCGTCCCGAGACCTCACCGTGCCCGGCGGCTCTGCCCTCGACAACCTCGGCGTCCGTCTGCATGACGGCGTCGGAACGCTGCGCGTCTGGTCGCAGAACGCGTCGTCCGTCGAACTCGTGGTCTTCGATGCCACCGACCTCGACTGGGCCACCGACGAGATACCCCTCGAGCGTCGCCCCGGCGGCATCTGGGAGGTCACGACCGAACTGCTGCAGCCCGGCATCCGCTACGCCGTCCGCGTCGGCGGTCCGCACGGCCCCGGCAACACCTTCAACCCGGAATCGATGCTGCTGGACCCTTACGCCCGTGGTCTCGCACAGGGTGACGGCTACGAGGAATGGCGTTCCGTGGTCATCGTCGACGGCTTCGACTGGGGCGACTCGAAGAAGCCGCGAGTGCCTCTCGATCGCACGGTCATCTACGAGGGCCACCTCAAGGGCCTCACCAAGCGTCACCCCGACGTCCCTCCCGCCCTGCACGGGACCTATGCCGGGCTCGCGCACCCCGCCATGATCGAGCACTTCCACTCGCTGGGGATCACCTCGATAGAGCTCCTGCCCGTGCATGCGTTCGTGCCCGAGCCTCGTCTGCTCGAGCGGGGTCTCACCAACTACTGGGGATACAACACCCTGAACTTCTTCACCCCGCACACCGCATACGCGACCGAGGACGCGCGCAAGGAGGGGCCGGAAGCGGTCCTCGCCGAGTTCAAGGGCATGGTTCGACTCCTGCACGAGGCCGGGCTCGAAGTCATCCTCGACGTCGTCTACAACCACACGTCCGAGGAGGGCATCGGGGGTCCTCGCTCGAGCCTGCGGGGTATCGACAACGCGAACTACTACCGGCAGGACCCCTCCGGTGTCTACGTCGACACCACCGGATGCGGCAACACATTGAACACCGCGACGGACGCCGGTGCGAGACTCGTGCTCGACTCCCTCCGCTACTGGGCGCAGGAGATGCAGATCGACGGCTTCCGCTTCGACCTCGCCACCGCGATCGCTCGTGACAGCGCACACACCTACACGCCTGAGCACCCGCTCCTCACGGCCATCGCGAACGACCCGATCCTCGCCGACACCAAGCTCATCGCAGAGCCGTGGGATGTGGGACTCGGTGGCTGGCAGACGGGGAACTTCCCGGCCGGCTGGCACGAGTGGAACGACCGCTACCGCGACCGGGTGCGCAACTTCTGGTTGAGCGACATCGACTACGCCCGCCGCGCGTCCGCACCGGTCGGCATCGGAGGATTCGCCACTCGTCTCGCCGGCTCGTCGAACACGTTCAGCGAAGACCGCGGTCCGCTCGCAAGCGTCAACTTCGTCACCGCGCACGACGGATTCACCCTGCACGACCTCGTCTCGTACGACGTCAAGCACAACGAGGCCAACGGTGAGCAGAACCGAGACGGCGCGGACATGAACCGCGCGTTCAACCACGGGATCGAGGGCCCCACCGACGATCCGACCATCCTCGCTGCGAGACGGAAGGCGATGCGCAACCTGCTCGGGACGCTGCTTCTGTCTGCAGGCATCCCGATGCTCACGGCTGGCGACGAGGTCGGTCGCACCCAGCGCGGCAACAACAACGCCTATGCGCAGGACTCCGCTCTGACCTGGCTCGGGTGGGAGTTCGAGCCATGGCAGGAAGACCTGCGTGCGCATGTCTCCCGCCTCATCCGTCTGCGTCAGGAGAATCCGGCGCTCCGCCCCAGCCGCTACGCACGACTCGGCGAGCACATCCCCAACGCCTCCGTCATGGACTGGTACGACCAGAACGGCGAGACCATGGAGCCGTCGCAATGGACGGACCCGGGCAAGCGCACCCTGCAGTACGTCGCCGCTTCCACACCCGACCTCGAGGCCTACAACCGCATCCTGCTGATCGTGCACGGCACCGAGTCGCCGATCGATGTTCGGCTTCCCGACGAGATCGAGGAGGCGACCCGTTTCGTGTCCCTGTGGTCGAGCGCCCAGGAGCGCCCCTCCGACGAACACGAGGTCTTCGCGCCCGGCGACGTGCTGCCGGTATCCGGGACCTCGATGAGGTTGTTCCGCATCGAATGAGGGCGACCCCCGACGCACCCCGCGGCGCGCTACCCGCTGCCACGCCAGCGCGGTACATTCAGGGTGTGGCTGCACGTGCTGGAACTCGGTCCTCGGCTCTTCGGAGCCCCGCTCAGATCCCGGCGCGCGCGCTCGGCGATGCAGACGAGCCCGGCTCGCTGCTGACGACCCGGATCCCCCTCCTGCACCCTTCTCCCGCCGTTCCCGGCGGATTTACACCGAAGGCTTTCGTCGGCGAGGTCGTTCCGTTCAGCGTGGTCGCGTTCCGTGAGGGGCACGACGCCATCGGTGTTCACGTGAGGCTCACCTCCCCTTCCGGAGAAGCGAGCCTGCATCGGCTGTCCCCTCGCAGTGACGGCACCGACACCTGGTCGACCGACATCGCGCTCGACGAGCAGGGTGCGTGGCTCTTCCGATTCGAGGCGTTCTCCGACGACTTCGCCACCTGGGCACACGCCGCAGAGCTCAAGGTGGCCGCCGGCGTCGATGTCCCGGTCATGGCGGCACTCGGTGCCGATCTGCTCGCACGAGCCGCTGCAGAGAAGGATCGTCCCGCGTCACAACGGAAACGGCTGCTCGCGGATGCGGCGGCGCTGCGCGAGGGGAACGCCGCGACGACCATCGCTGCGTCGACGGATGCGGAGCTCGCACGGATCTTCCGTGACCGCCCCGTGACGACGCTCCGCTCCGCCACTCTCACGCAGACGCTGGACGCCGACCGCCGCGCGGCCGGTGTCGGAGCGTGGTACGAGTTCTTCCCTCGATCCGAAGGCGCCAGACTCCTTCGAGACGGCACGGTGAAGAGCGGTACGTTCCGCACAGCGATGAAACGTCTCCCCGAGGTCGCCTCCATGGGGTTCGACGTGGTGTACCTGGTGCCGATCCATCCGATCGGCACCACCAACCGCAAGGGCCGCAACAATACCCTCACCACGGAACCCGGCGACCCTGGATCTCCCTACGCGATCGGCGCCGCAGAAGGCGGTCATGACGCGATCCATCCTGAGCTGGGCACAGCGCAAGATTTCCGCGCCTTCGTGCGCGCCGCTCAGAAGGAAGGGCTCGAGATCGCACTCGACCTCGCGCTCCAGGCATCCCCCGACCATCCGTGGGTGAGAGAGCATCCGGAGTGGTTCACGACCCTCCCCGACGGCACCATCGCCTACGCCGAGAACCCGCCGAAGAAGTACCAGGACATCTATCCGCTGAACTTCGACAACGATCCCGTCGGCATCTACGCCGAGATGCTGAGGGTGGTCCAGCACTGGGTCAGCCAGGGCGTGAAGATCTTCCGTGTCGACAACCCCCACACCAAGCCGCTGCAGTTCTGGGAATGGCTCATCACCGAGGTGAACACGGTCGACCCCGATGTGATCTTCCTCGCCGAGGCCTTCACCCGACCGGCCGTCATGCGCGCGCTCGCCGCGGTGGGCTTCCAGCAGAGCTACAGCTACTTCACCTGGCGCAACACCAAGGCGGAGCTCGAGGAGTTCCTCTCATCGGTGTCTCATGACACCTCCGACTACATGCGGCCCAACCTCTTCGTGAACACCCATGACATCCTCACCGAGTACCTGCAGTTCGGGGGCAGAGCCGCATATCGCATCCGCGCCTGCATCGCCGCGACCGCCGGCCCCGTCTACGGCGTGTACGCCGGATACGAGCTGTTCGAGAACGTCGCCCGGCCCGGCTCCGAAGAGAACATCGACAACGAGAAGTACGAGTACAAGTTCCGGGACTGGGCGGGCGCCGAGGCTCGCGGCGAATCCCTCGCTCCCCTGCTGCGGCGGCTCAACGAGATCCGAACCGCGCATCCGGCGCTGCAGCAGCTCCGCAACTTCCACGCGCACTGGAGCGACGACGACGCCGTCCTCGTCTACAGCAAGCATCTGGCCGCGCCCTTCACCGGCACCGGACGGCCGGACACGATCGTCGTGGTGGCCAACGTCGACCCGCACTCGGTCCGCGAGACGACGGTGCACCTCGACACCACCCGGTGGGACGTGCCCCTCGGTGAGTCGTTCGAGGTCGAAGATCTCCTCACCGGCGAGGTGTGGACCTGGAGCGACCACAACTACGTACGGCTCGACGCCTTCGCCGAGCCCGTGCACATCCTGAAGGTGAGGGAGCGATCATGAGCTACACCGAAGACGTCGCCGCATCCACCGAATGGGAGGCGATCTCATCGGCCACGCACCACGACCCGCACTCCGTGCTCGGAGCGCACGCGCGCAAGGACGCCGCCGATCGCACCGTCACCGTGATCCGGGTCCGACGACCGCTCGCCGCCGCGGTCGCGGCTGTCTTCGGCGACGGCAGCCGGCTCGAGCTCAGCCATGTGGCGCACGGCATCTGGGAAGGTCAGCACAGCGGCCCTCCTCTCCCCTATCGCATCGCGACACGATACGCGGATCACGACGAGACGCTGTCCGGCGACCCCTACCGCCACCCTCCGACCCTCGGCGATCTCGATCTGCATCTCATCGCCGAGGGGCGTCATGAGCGTCTCTGGGACGCTCTGGGGGCGCATCTGCGAACGTTCGACGGCGAGATCGGCGTCTCCTTCGCCGTATGGGCGCCCAACGCCACGGCTGTGCGTGTAGTCGGCGATCACAACGACTGGAACGGTGAAGCGCACGCCATGCGCTCGATGGGCGTCAGCGGCGTCTGGGAGCTCTTCATCCCGGGTCTGCCGATCGGTACCCGCTACAAGTATCAGATCCGCACGCGCGACGGGGGGTGGATCCTCAAGGCCGACCCGATGGCGCTCGCCGCAGAGGTACCGCCCGACACGGCATCGATCGTGGCGACCTCCGCTCACACCTGGTCGGACGGCGCGTGGATGACCCGACGGGCCGCCACCCACGCAGTCGCCCAGCCGCTGTCGATCTACGAGATCCACGTCGGCTCCTGGCGCGAGGGCCTCGGCTATCGCGAGATCGCGGAGCCGCTGATCAAGCACGTGACCGACGCGGGGTTCACCCACGTCGAGTTCATGCCTCTGGCCGAGCATCCCTTCGGCGGTTCTTGGGGTTACCAGGTCAGCGGCTACTACGCACCCACGAGCAGATTCGGCAGCCCCGACGACCTGCGCTACCTGATCGATCGGCTGCATCAAGCCGGCATCGGCGTGATCATGGACTGGGTCCCCGGCCACTTCCCCAAGGATGCCTTCGCGCTCGCCCGCTTCGACGGCCAACCCCTCTACGAGCACCCGGATCCCCGCCGCGGAGAGCACCAGGACTGGGGAACGCTCATCTTCGACTACGGGCGTCCCGAGGTGCGTGGGTTCCTGGTCGCCAACGCCCTGTACTGGCTCAAGGAGTTCCACGTCGACGGGCTCCGCGTCGACGCCGTCGCCTCGATGCTCTACCTCGACTACTCCCGCGAGCCCGGTGAGTGGGAGCCGAACATCCATGGCGGTCGCGAGAACCTCGAGGCGATCCGCTTCCTGCAGGAGGTCAATGCCACGGCGTACCGACTGCATCCGGGAATCATGATGATCGCCGAGGAATCCACGAGCTTCCCCGGTGTCACCGCTCCGACCGACCATGCCGGTCTCGGTTTCGGCTTCAAGTGGAACATGGGCTGGATGAACGACTCGCTCCAGTACATCTCGCGCGACCCGATGTACCGAGGGCACCACGAGGGCGAGATGACCTTCTCTTTCGTGTACGCCTTCGGTGAGAACTATCTGCTTCCGATCAGTCACGACGAAGTCGTGCACGGCAAGGGCAGTCTGCTCGCGAAGATGCCCGGCGATCACTGGCACAAGCTCGCCAACGTGCGCGCCTACCTCGCCTACATGTGGGGGCACCCCGGCAAGAAGCTGCTGTTCATGGGCCAGGAATTCGGTCAGCTCGCCGAATGGTCCGAGGGCCGCGAGCTGGACTGGTGGCTGCTCGATCAGCCTTCGCACGCGCAGCTGCAGGACTTCGTCGGCGAGATGAACCGCACCTACCGCGCCCAAGCACCGCTCTGGGAGCGCGACAACGACGGCTCGTCGTTCAGCCGCCTCGGGGCGCCGAGCTGGGATCCGACGGTGATCGCGTTCGAGCGCCGGGACGCGCACGGTGGGCGTCTCGTCGTCATCAGCAACTTCGCGGGAATCGAGCGCACCGGGCATCAACTCGCGCTGCCGCGGGAGGGCGTCTGGCAGGAAGTGCTCAACACCGACGCCGCGGACTACGGCGGACGAGGATCCGGCAACCTCGGCATGGTGTTCGCACGCCCGACAGAGGGCGGATCACCGATCGCGACGGTGACCCTGCCCGCGCTCTCGACGATCTGGCTGCGCCATCAGCCTGATCCGCATGTGCCGACCGTCAACCACGGGTGATCCGACGATCCGTCCGATCACCCGCAGATGCTTCGACGAGATCTAGAACAGCAGGGACGAGAGACGGTTCCGCGCAGATACCACGCGTGGGTCGTCCGCACCGATGAGGCCGAACAGCTCCACCAGACGCTCTCTGACGGGTGTGCGCTGGTCTGACGCCAGCTGAGCGAACAGGTCGAGCAGCCGTCCGAATGCATCGTCGACGTGTCCACCGGCGAGGTCGAGGTCTGCCACGTCGAACTGCGCCTGGACGTCGAGAGCGTCTGCTGCTGCAGCCGCTCTGGCCGTCTGCAGATCGAGTCCCTGAACACGGTCGAGGAGACGCACCTGACCCAAGCCCGCACGAGCCTCCTCATCACGGGGGTTCTCCGCGAGCGCCTTCTCGTAGGCGGCGATGGCGGCCGCATAGTCGCCGACCTCGATCGCCGCGAACGCCTCGGCGTGCAGTGGCGGGAGCTCAGGCTCGGGAGCGGGCTCGGGCGCTTCGCCGTCTTGCGGGATCGAGAGCGATCCGGTGACGCCGTTCTGCGCGGCAACCTGGAGAAGTTGAGCGAAGACGTCACGCACCTGCTGCTCCGGGACGACGCCGGTGAACATCGGAACCGGCTGGCCGGCGATGAGCGCCACCACCATGGGGATGGACTGCGCACGGAAGCTCTGGGCCAGTTGCGGATTGGCGTCGACATCGACCTTGGCGAGCAGTACTCGTCCGCCGAGCTCGCGCGTCACCTTCTCGATGATCGGGCTCAGCTGCTTGCACGGCCCGCACCACTCCGCCCACAGGTCGATGACGACCGGCACGGTGCGGGAGATCTCGAGGATCTGGCCGAACGACTCATCAGTCGCGTCGACCACGACATCGACGACGCTCGAAGTCGACGCGCCCTCATCCGGCGTCGCCGGGCGGTTGCGCAGGCTCGACAGGTCTACCGCGCCGCGCAACGCAGCGGGAGAGATCTCACTCATTTGATCACCTTCACGGACAAGAGATCCGGGCGAACTGCCAGGAGTCTGATCTGCTCCGTCGATCCCTTGGCGGGCACCGAGAAGAACAGCTGGAACTCGTATGTCGTCTCGACGCCCTTCGCCGACTCGGTCGCATCGGTGAGGGCCTTGGCCTGAGCGTTGTCACCAAACCGGATCACGACGTCCGACGAGGTCGGTGTGACGGTCTCGGTGTCGGTGAGCGACACCGCGACGATGGCGCCGCTGTCGAGAGTGGTCATCGAGATGGGCTCAGCCGTCGTCGGAGCCATGTCGACCGCGACCGTCGTCGTGTCGGCTGCGCCCTTGTCGGCCAGGCCCTGGATCACGGCCTGACGGTCGTCGGTGATCGACTTCGCCAGGTTCAGAGCCAGGTCGTCGAACAGCCCGTAGAACTCGCTCTGCTCCCCCTGGTCGACGACATCGGCGAATGTCGCGGCGAGATCCGCAGGCGGGATGGTGAGGAACGCCGAGTCGGAAGGCACGAGCGACGTGCCGAGCCAGGATGCGGCGACTTCGGGGAACACCGCGTCGGCGGACATCTCGGCCATGTTGCTGACCTTGTAGTTGGACCACGGATCGGCCTGAGTCATCGTGAGGACGACGGGCGGAACCGTGTCGTCGCCGGTCTTGGAGAGCATGAGCACCGTGCGAGGCCACTGGTCCGTCGCCTCGGGAAGCACGATCTCGACATCGGTCGGGATCGCCGCCGGGGGCGTCATGTCGGTGATCTTCGTCCGCAGCGCATACTCCGTGGTGCGAGCCGCGAGTGCGGGGCCGTCGAGGCGAGTGGCGAGGAGATCGAGGTCGAGCGAGGCATCGGCCTCGGCCACGGTTTCGGAGAGCGTCTTCAGGATGCGCTTCGCCTGCGCTTCCGTGACTGCGGGCGGCTTCTGATTCTCCGGTGCGATCACCGTCGGGCTCGGCGAGGGTGAAGGCGAGCCGTCGCCGAGCTGTGGCCAGGAATCCGAAGAGCATCCCGCAGCGAGGATCGCGGTGAGACCGAGAACCGGAAGAGCGAACATACGTCGCCGACGCGAGGATGGCGCAGCGCGCATGGAGGACTTCGAACCGGAGTCCTTGCCCTCGTCCACGATCTCGGCGTCCTCGATCTCGCCGTCGGGAGCGTCCGCAGGTGCGTCATCGGGCACCGGGGCATCGGCCGCCGACTCCTCGATCGCGGCGCGTTCGGCCGGAGGGAGGGCGGCGACATCGATCGGCTCGGTAGCCGGAAGCGGACCTGGGCCCTTGCGACGAGGGCCCCGTCCGCGGCGCTGGTGGCGGATCCCGAGGACGTACAGGATGAGACCGATCAGCAGGACGAAGCCGCCGGCGATCATGAGCGGTCCAGCCCACGGAGTCGAGTTGTCCAGGGGCCAGGAGACGACGATGTCCGACGGCGCGTCAGCGGTGCCGTCGTAGGCGATCAGCAGGCTGTTGCCCTCGGGAAGCTGCATGTTGTCGGCGACCAGACGATTGTCTTCGCTGAAGGAATCGAGCCAGAGATCGGAGCCGCGCGGATCGCGCCCCGTGGGTTGGGCCGCGGAGCCGTCGCCCTCGCCGCCATCTGCGGTGGCGTCATCCGTAGAGTCGGAAGCCGCGACGTGCTCGACGACGAGATCGCCGTTCTTGCCCAGCGTGACCTCGTTGTAGTCGGAGTCGGCGAGCCAAGCCTCCATGTCGGCGGTGCGCCCGTAGCTGCCGAAGATCTCGCCCTGGCCCCGCACGATCAGAGTCTGTGCACCGGGATTCGCCCGGAGTACGTCGCCGTCCATGAGCACGAACGGCGCGGGTTCGTCGATTTCCACCTGGGTCTGCTGGGAGGCAGGACCCATGAAAATGGTGCGTTGAGCGATCCCCGCTCCGATCAGCACCGCAGCAAGCACGAAGGCCACCACGGCCCATACGAAACGCACGAATAGTCTCCTCACGCATCACCGGCATCTGCCTGCGACACAACACTCGACATTTCAGACTAGCGAAATCAGCTGTGTGTTGCCCACGAGCAGGTTCAGTGCGCTCGGGCTCGGCACGTCGCCGGTGCCATTTCCCGCGCTCTCGATAGCCTTGCTGCAGCCGTTTCGAGGAGCCGATTCATGAAGATCCACAATCCCTTCCGCACCGCCCTGGTGGCGACGCTCGGCGTGGGATTGGGAATCCTGCTGATCAACAGCGTGCAGAACCTCTCGACGGTGCTGCTGTATCTCGGCACCGCCCTGTTCCTCAGCCTCGGGCTCGATCCGCTCGTATCCTTCCTGGAGCGCCGGCGCCTTCCGCGCTGGCTGGCAGTACTCGTGACCATCGTCGCGGTACTCGGCATCTTCGCGGGCATCGTCCTCATCGTGCTGCCCGTGCTGGTCGACCAGATCTCTCAGTTGATCGCCCAGATATCGGCGATCGTGCAGCGCGGAAACCTGATCCCCGATCTCAAGGAGTGGATACAGGATGCCTTCCCCAACCTGCTCGTCGATGACGTCTTCACCTACGTCACGAACTGGCTGACCACGAACCTCGCCGAGATCGGCGGATCGATCGGTCAGGGCGTGCTCGTGGCCAGCGGCGCGGTTCTCAGCGGCTTGTTCGGCGCCTTCATCGTCCTCATCCTCACGATCTATCTCACCGCTTCGACGCCGTCTCTCAAGCGCGCCGTGTACCAGCTCGCACCGGCATCGAAGCGAGACCGTTTCATCGACCTGTCCGAGCAGATCACCGACTCGGTGGGCTACTACGTGATGGGGCAGGTCTCGCAGGGTGTCATCAACGGCGTGCTCAGCGCGATCTATCTCTCCATCATCGACGCGCCGTTTCCCGCGGTCCTCGCGGTCGTCGCGTTCTTCTTCTCACTCATCCCGCTGGTCGGAACCCTCACCGGCTCCACGATCATCGTGCTGGTGTGCCTGATCCCCGGTCTCGGCTCCCCCGCGACCGCGATCGCAGCCGCGATCTACTATCTGATCTACATGCAGATCGAGGCGTACATCATCTCGCCGCGCATCATGAGTCGGGCCGTCTCGGTGCCAGGAGCCGTCGTCGTCGTCGCCGCACTCGCCGGAGGAAGCCTCCTGGGCCTCCTGGGCGCGCTCATCGCGATCCCCGTCGCGGCCAGCATCCTGATCATCTACCGGCAGGTGCTCATCCCTCGGATGAACGAGCTCTGAACATCCCTCGGAGGCCCCTCAGTCCGAAACGGGCCAGTGGGTCGCAAGCGGCAGCGCGGCGGGGTTGACCGCCGCGACGATCTCCGTGAGCACTCGACGCGTCTGCGTCTCACCCACCCACAGGTGCTTCCCGCCCTCTACCGCGATCAGCTGCGCGTGCGGGATGGCAGCGAACCGTTCGCGCGCTTCATCCGGACGCAGGTAGTCATCCAGTTCCGGTACCAGGACGATCACGGGGAGATCGGTCGTCGCCCAGGCAGCGACCTCGTCGGGCGTCGCCCGATGAAGGGGCGGCGACAGCAGGATGATGCCCTCGATGTCGTGCTCGCGCCCGTACTTGAGAGCAAGCTCCGTACCGAACGACCACCCGAGGAGCCACGGACGCGGAAGCGCGCGGTCGCGGACGAAGTCCATCGCGGCAGCCACATCGAACAGCTCAGCACCCCCGCCGTCGAACGCGCCTTCGCTCGTCCCACGAGGTGACGTGGTTCCCCGCGTGTTGAAGCGCAGGACTGCGAGGTCGGCCAGGGCGGGGAGCCGGGCAGCTGCCTTGCGGATGATGTGCGAGTCCATGAATCCGCCAGCGGTGGGAAGCGGATGCAGAGTGACCAGTGTCGCAACCGGCGGAACGACCTCCGGAACCGAAAGCTCGCCCACGAGCGTCAAACCGTCCGCCGTCGTCAACTCGATGTCCTGACGCTGTGCCGGAAGCTCCAGCGGTCCGCGGATCTCGATAGTCATCCCACTCTCCAACAGTGCGTGTGCCAATGCCGTCGTGCGGCGAGGTCAGCGGCATCACCGAGCACGCCGTCTGCACGCCAGGCGACGAGGTGCGCGGTACCTGCCACGATCCCCCGGCCGCAACCGGGGCAGAGGTACTCTTTCTGCGCCTGGGCCGAGGAGACCGGCTGCACCGTCCACTCACTGCCGCGGCGCGTTTCCGTGCGCTTCCAACCGGCTATGAGCCGATCGAGCGAATCCTCGACGTCAGGGCGCGCTGGAGGGCGTCTGCGGGAGCGGGGCATCGTGCCTGCTCACCACCAGTGGTTGTTGACCCAGAAGTTGTACGCGCCCGCCCAACTGCCGTAACGACCAGTGGCGTATCCCGTCGCCCAGCGCAGGTTGTCGACCGGGTTGTAGCCGTTGCCAGGCACCTTGCTGCACGGCAGAGCCTGCACGAGACCGCAGGCACCGGAGGACTTGTTGGTGGCGTTCGGGTTCCAGCCGCTCTCGCGCGATACGACGTAGTCGACGTACTGCCAGTCGCTCTGCGCGATTCCGGCTGCCGCCATCCACTCCGCAGGTGCGCCGCCTCCCGTGTAGGGAGGGAGAGATCCGCCGGAGGAGCCGGTACGAGGAGCTGCCGCGGCGGTGGGAGCGGGCGGGGGCGGAGGCTTCGGCTTCACGTAGACATCGAAGCTTCCGCGCACCAACGGGGCGATCGCTGCACCTTCTACCGTGACAGTGAGGTTCTGGGCGTCGGCGAGGGCGACTGAGTACGCAGAGTCCGGAGTATCGGCCTGCACGGGCGTTGCCAGAGCGACACCGGTCGGCGCGACAAGGGCTCCTGCGAACCCAACGACCGCGAGGGCACTGAAAACACCGACGACGCCCCTCCGGCGTGACCAGCGGCGAGTGCCCGCGCGCACCGAAGCAGCTTTCGCTGCGGGCACCGGCGAAAGGCCGTTTCGTTCGAGATTCATGTCGTTTCGGGAGTTCACGATGAAGGACAGTCTACGCAAAGGTGCCTGAATCGACCATCAGGAACCTCAACGAACGGCGAGGATCACATCGATCGTGGCATCCAGGAGGGCATCGACCTGCTCTTCACGGTAACCACCGCGCTGCATCCGGAAGGCCGCTGAGCGGAGTTGCTCTACGGTGAGAGCGTCGCCGTCGCGGAGATATCGGACGATTCGGGTGGAGACGTGGTCGACCTCGTCGATGCGGTAGCCGAAGGTGAGCACGCCCGTACGGGCGAAGCGACGACGACGTGGCCGCGCCAGGTGGTCCAGGATCGTCTGCGCGTCGGATCTGGCTTGCTCGACCCACGCGCCAGCACCCTGTGACCGGACGACACGCTCGCGCTCACGCGCCGCGAAGGCATCTTCGACTCGACCGAGTGCGGCATCGACGTCTGCGACGACGTAGCCGCCCTTCACGAGCGGAAACGATGCAGTACGCACGTCGTCTGCGCTGAGTTCATCGCCACCGGCCTCGAAGGCTCGACGCGCCGATGCGAGGAAAGTGTCCACAGCAGCGCGGTGATACCCGCGGACACGACCCGAGGTCAGCGCGAACGCCGGTGCACCCTGAGTCGTCTGTTCGTCTAGCTGGTTTTCGGTCATCACAGAACCACCCAAGGAGAGAGGAGGAAGTACAGGCAGAGCGCAGGGATCGTCGATGGCAGGATGCTGTCGAGCCGGTCGAGCAGTCCCCCGTGGCCAGGCAGCCAGGAACTCATGTCCTTGATGCCGAGATCGCGCTTGAGCATGGATTCGCCGAGGTCGCCGAGTGTCGCGGACAACAGGATCGACGCCCCGAAGATCAAACCGGTCCACCACGGCAGCTCGAGGAGGAAGATCGCCAGCAGTACACCGACTGCGAGTGATGCGGCCACAGCGCCGCCGAACCCTTCCCAGGTCTTCTTCGGGCTGATCTTCGGCGCCATCGGGTGTCGTCCGAAGGCCAAGCCCGCGGCATAGGCACCCGTGTCAGCGGCGACCGCGATCGCGATGAAGCTGAGCACCCACCACTCGCCACCCTCCTGCTTGAGCAGGATGAGCGCGATACCGGCGAGGAATGGCACGTAGACCTGCACGAAACCGCTGATCACCGCGTCCGCCAGCACGTCGCCGTAGGTTCGCCCGTCCTTCACCACCATCTGTGCGATCAGACGCCAGACGATGACGAAAGCGACGGCTACGAACAGCATCACCCAGCAGAGCCAGGCCTCGGCGAAGTAAGCCGAGAGCACCAGGAAGCCGGCAGCGATCAGCTGCGGGACGACGTCGATACGCCGGCCGGAACTCCGCAGGGCTCTCGAAAGCTCGTACACGCCCAGCAGCGCCGCCGCCAGAGCGAACGGCACGAACAGCACCTTGAAGAACAGCAGCGATCCGAGCAGCACCGCACCGAAGGCGAGACCGATCAGGATCGCCAGGATCAGGTCGCGACCGGTGCGCTGCTTGATGCGCTCGTTGGCTTGATCGAGCTGGTCGCGGGCATGCGAGACGTGACTGCCGAGTTCGTCTCTTGCAGCCCGCCACTGCTCACGGATCGCATTGTGATCCGCCGTGTCGAGTGGACTCTGGCCGATCGGCACCACCCCATCCTGGGACGGCGGAAGATCGGGCCGCGGCGGAACAGCGGCGGCGTCGAAAGCGGGGAAAGCCGCATCCACGAGCGGGACGCCGTCGGACGACCCGCCGTCGCGTGCTTCAGCACGCGGGAACGGCTTGTCGCCCTCGGCGTCTCGCGTTTCGTCAGACATCCCGACTACACCTCGAGAAGTTCGGCCTCTTTGCGCTTCAGCGCGTCGTCGATGAGATCGACGTGCTGACGCGTCAGTCCGTCGAGCTCCTTCTCGCCGCGAGCGATCTCGTCCTCGCCGAGCTCGCTCTTGAGTGCGTCCAGTTCGTCCTTCGCCTTGCGACGGATACCGCGGACATGGACCTTCGCGTCCTCCGCCTTGGTCTTGACGAGCTTGACATACTCCTTGCGCCGCTCAGCCGTCAGCTCGGGCATCGTCACACGAACGAGATTGCCGTCGTTCGTGGGATTGGCGCCGAGGTTGGGCATGTCACGGATGGCCTGCTCGATAGCCTTCAGCGCGGACTTGTCGTACGGAGTGATGATGAGCGTACGAGCCTCCTGATTCGCCAGCGAAGCGAGCTGGGCGATCGGGGTCGGCGTGCCGTAGTAGTCGACAAGGACCTTCTGGAACATCTGCGGGTTCGCACGACCGGTGCGCACCGTGGAGAAGTCCTCCTTGGCAGCTTCGACCGCCCGGTTCATACGAGTGGTGGTTTCAGCGAGGACGTCCGCGATCACGGTGACTCCTATCGTCGGGGTGTTCTGCAAATTCTATCGGGCGAAGTCGTCTCCGCCGTGTCACACACTCAGGCGGTGACGAGGGTTCCGATGGGCTCACCGAGCAGCGCACGGGTCACGTTGCCGGCGGGTTCCATACCGAACACGCGCATATCCATGCTGTTGTCCATGCAGAGGCTGAATGCGGTCGAGTCGACGACCTTCAGACCGCGCTGCAGAGCATCCCGGTAGGTCACGCGCTCGATGCGCTCCGCATCGGCGTGCTTGTTCGGATCTGCGGTGTAGATGGCGTCCACGCCGTTCTTGGCGACGAGAACCTCATCGGCACCGATCTCGAGCGCACGCTGCGCTGCCACGGTGTCGGTGGAGAAGTAGGGCAGGCCCGCGCCGGCGCCGAAGATCACGACGCGTCCCTTCTCGAGGTGACGCTCCGCGCGACGAGGGATGTAGGGCTCGGCGACCTGGGTCATCGAGATCGCCGACTGCACACGGGTCGCCGCTCCGGCCTGCTCGAGGAAGTCCTGCAGTGCGAGAGCGTTCATGACCGTTCCGAGCATGCCCATGTAGTCGGCACGTCCGCGGTCCATGCCACGCTGGCTCAGCTCGGCTCCGCGGAAGAAGTTGCCGCCACCGACGACGATCGCGACCTCGACCCGATCGACCGCTGCGGCGATGTCACGCGCGATCTGGGAGACGACATCGGGGCTGACACCCAGCTGACCTGCTCCGAAGGCCTCGCCGGAGAGTTTGAGAAGGACGCGGCGGCGTCCAGTGCGTTCAGTCATGGGTGGGTGTCCTCTCGTCCCGATTCAAGATAGTGCCTTCTGGGCATGAAGAAGGGGTTCGGATCTTTGCGATCCGAACCCCTTCGACGTTG
>JBOGEI010000013.1:0-35424 GCA_050701935.1 Microbacterium sp. | reverse complement strand
CCGACCTGGGGCTTCTGGCCGATGGTCTGTTCGCACTCGCCCTGGCGAGCGGAGAGGCGACCTGGGCCATCACGGCACGTGGCATCCTCGACGAGGCACTGGCGGGAACAGTCGGCGACGATCCTCTGCTGTCGGCCCAGGGCATCGCGACCTCGCCCGACCAGACCGACGGCGACCTGCCGTCGGATACCGCGGCGGTCGCGAGTGCCGCCCTGACCGCGTGGTGGCTGGGCGCGGGGGATCGGTATCGCAAGGCGGCTGTGGCGACCGTGAGCGCGCTCGCCGTGCGGTCGCTTGAGCAGCCGTTCGCCCACGGCACGCTCCTGCGGGTGGCCGCGGGTCTCGCCGTTCCGCCCCGTCAGCTCGTCGTGGTGACCACTGCGCGCGACAGCGCCCTCGCCGTGGTCGCCAGGGGCGCGGACGCCGAGGTCGTCGCCGTGGTCGCCCCGGAGCAGGCGCGGGCGTTCGCGGATGCCGGGTTCGAGCTGTTCGAGGGCAAGCACGCGTCAGCGGAGCGGGCCTACGACTGTCGCGCCTTCGTGTGCCGCCTTCCGGTCAGCGACCCTGCCGAGGTGTCGATCGCCCGCTGACCATCGGCCCTCGCCCCGCACAGGGCTCCTACGCTGGGGACGAACCGGTTTCGAAGGAGGAACGGGCATGGCCGCGCAGCACATCGAATGGGTCGACATCCCGGCGGGCACACTGCAGCGGGGGACACCGCCCGACGAGGTCGACGCCCTCACCGTCCGGTATGCCGCGACCGGAGTGCCCCGATCCTGGTACGAGAAGGAGACGCCGCGCACGCCGGTCTTCGTCCCGGCGTTCCGGCTCGCCCGCACCCCGGTGACGGTCGCGCAGTGGGCGGCATACGCGGAGGCCACGGATGCCCGCGGCATCCCTGGAACCGACGAGCATCCGGTGGTCGGAGTCACCTGGAACGAAGCATCCGCCTTCGCCGCCTGGATCGGCGGGCAGCTCGGCGAAGAGGTGCGCCTGCCGACCGAAGACGAGTGGGAACGCGCGGCGCGCGGCGACGACACCCGCGAGTTCCCCTGGGGAGACGAGTACGTGCGGGGGAGGGCGAACCTGTTCGATCTCGGCCTGGGCACCACCACGCCCGTCGGGTCGTTCCCCGACGGTGCCAGTGCGTTCGGAGTGCTCGACATGGCCGGCAACGTCGACGAATGGACCTCGACTCTGTACGCCCCGTACCCTGGCGCTCCTGAGCACGTTCCCGCCGTCGAGGACTGGGCGGCCGACCCGCACATCACGCGCGGCGGCGCGTTCCGCCACGACATCGACCTGGCGCGCTGCGCACGGCGACACGGGGCCTACGAGACCGACCTCGTCGCGGTGGGCATCGGGTTCCGCCTCGCGGCCCCTGCTCGCTGATCATCCTCATCTGCAATCTTCCTGACCGTGCAATCTTCCTGACTGTGCAATCTGTCTAGGGTTTCTCCCGTCTGAGGCTGTGGATTACGCGAGATGCGCAGCTTCCGGTGCGCCGATTGCCCAGTGGCCGTGATCCGTTCTACTGTTGCGCGACAGCAGGCGGTGCCGCTCCGGGGCCGCCCATGGATCACAGCAAGGACGCTCTGACGATGCCCCTCCCCACCCGTGCCGGACTCGACGCAGTTCCCGCGTACCGTCAGGGGCGCTCCGCTCCGACCGGTGCGTCGAAGCTCTCCTCGAACGAGTCCCCGCATACGCCCCTGCCCTCGGTCGTCGAGGCCGTGCGCGATCGCCTCGGCGGCATCAACCGCTACCCCGACATGAGCGCTGCCGCCCTCCGTGCCCGGCTCGCCGAACGCTACGACGTCGACGCGTCGGAGGTCACGGTCGGGGCCGGGTCGGTCGAGATCGCCGCCCAGCTCATCCACGCGGTCGCAGGCGACGGCGACGAGGTCGTCTTCGCCTGGCGCTCGTTCGAGGCGTATCCCTCGCTCGTCCGCATCGCCGGAGCGACGCCGGTCCCGGTGCCGCTCGACGCGGACCACGGGCATGATCTCGACGCGATGCTCGCGGCGATCACCCCGCGCACCCGCCTGATCTTCGTGTGCAACCCGAACAACCCGACGGGGACCGTGGTCGGCGCCGATGAGCTGGAGCACTTCGTCGCCGCAGTGCCGCACGACGTTCTCGTGGTGATCGATGAGGCCTATGTGCACTTCGACCGCACCGAGAGCAGGGGCGCGGGCATCGAGCTGTTCCGGCGCCACCCGCATGTGGCCGTGCTGCACACGTTCTCCAAGGCGTACGGGCTCGCCGGCCTCCGCATCGGCTACGCCATCGCCCCCGCCGAAGTCGCCGAGAACCAGCGCAAGGTCGCCGTGCCCTTCGGTGTGACCGACCTCGCCCAGACCGCGGCCCTCGCCTCGCTCGACGCCGAGGATGAGCTCTCGACCCGCATCGACGAGGTGGTCGCCCAGCGCGATCGCCTCTACGACGTGCTCACGGCGGCGGGCTGGCCGGCGGTCCGCTCCCAGGCCAACTTCGTCTGGGTGCCGTCCGCCGACCGCACTGCGGAGCTCGAGCGCCTGCTGCAGGATGGTGGCGTGATCGCGCGCGCCTTCGCCGGGGAGGGCATCCGCATCTCCTCGGGCTCGGTGGAGGACATCGACCGGGTCGAGGCCGCGCTCGAGTCGGCTCGTGTGGAGGTCGGCGCATGACCGGCGACGCGAAGACTCCCGTGACCGAAGTTCCACCGACCACCACGACCACCAAGGGTCTGCATCCAGGGCTGACCCGCCGCCAGATCTCCATGATGGGGCTCGGCGGTGCGATCGGCGCCGGCCTGTTCGTCGGATCGGGGCAGGCGATCAGCATCGCGGGCCCCGCCGTGCTGGTGTCGTACCTCGTCGCCGGTGGCATCGTCGTGCTCGTGATGGCGATGCTCGCCGAGATGGTCGCCGCACGCCCCAGCTCCGGTGCCTTCAGCTCCTACGCCCAGAAGGCGATGGGGCGCAGCGCCGGCAGCGCGGTCGGCTGGCTCTACTGGATCCAGCTGGTCGTGGTGATCGCGGCCGAGGCGACCGGTGCCGGGGCGATCGTGGCCAACTGGACCCCTGGCATCCCCGCGTGGGTGTGGGTGCTGATCTTCGTGGTGGCGCTCACCGCGGTGAACCTGTTCGGCGTGCGCAACTACGGTCGCTTCGAGTTCTGGTTCGCGGCGATCAAGGTCGCCGCGATCATCGCGTTCCTCGTGGTGGGGGCGTGCGCGATCGTCGGCCTCATCCCCGGCGTGGCGGCGACGGGCATCTCGAACCTCGTCGACAACGGCGGTTTCGCCCCGAACGGCATCGCCGGGATCGCCGGCGCCCTGCTGATCGTCGTGTTCGCGTTCGGCGGCACCGAGGTCGTCGCGATCGCGGCAGCCGAGTCCAACGACCCCGCGCACAACATCCGCCGCATCGTGCGCGAGGTGCTCGTGCGCATCCTCGTCTTCTACGTCGGATCGATCTTCGTGATCGTCGCGGTGCTGCCCTGGAACGACCCGGCGGTGAAGGCGGGGCCGTTCTCGGCGGTGCTCGAGACGCTGAACGTGCCCGGCGTCGGTCTGGTGATGGACCTCATCGTGATCATCGCGCTGCTGTCGGCCATGAACGCCAACATCTACGGCGCCTCCCGCATGGCGTACTCGCTGGGCGAGCGCGGTCTCGCCCCGCTGGCCGCGACCCGCACGAGTCTCAAGGGCGTGCCGTTCGTCGCGGTGCTGGCATCGGTGGTCTTCGGCTTCGTCACGGTCGGACTCAACTGGGCCTTCCCGGACGTGGTCCTCCCCGCCCTCCTCAACGTCGTCGGCTCGACGCTGCTCGTGATCTGGACGGCGACCGCCATCGCGCAGATCATCCTCCGCCGCCGTGCGGATCGCGCTGGCGAGGCGATGCCCATGCGGATGTGGGGCTTCCCGTGGTTGTCGTGGCTGTGCCTGGTGCTGCTCGCCGCCGTCATCGGGCTCGCGATGATCGACCCGGCTGCGCGCACACAGCTGCTGCTGACGCTCGGACTCACCGCCGTGCTCCTGGTCATCGCGCGTGCGACCAGGAGCGTCGCACGACCAGGCGTGGCACGGGAGTAGCCGTGCGCATCGATCGCCTCGACGCCCAGCTCATCCGTCTGCTCACGCAGTCGCCCCAGCTGCCGATCCTGGAGTGCGCGCGCCGGCTCGGGATCGCCCGCGGCACCGCGACCAGTCGCCTCGCCCGCCTGCACGAGGGCGGAGTGATCGAGGCGATCGTGCCGCGGATCGATCCGGCGGGGTTCGGCTACGGCGTCGTCGCGTTCTGCCTCGTCGAGATCGATCAGAAGGTCGGGCACGACGACGTGGCTGTCGCGCTCGCCGACGCCGTGCCCGAGATCGTCGACATGCACACCGTCACCGGGGCCAGCGACATGCAGCTGCGGCTGGTGGCGCGCGATGCCACGCAGCTACAGGAGGTGCTCGACCGCGTGGCCCTGGTGCCGGGCGTCGCGCGCACCGCCTCGTCGATCGCGATGCGCACGCATCTCTCGGGGCGCGTGCTCCCGCTGGTCGAGCACGTCGCGACGGACGAGGTCCTCTCCAGCTAGAGCGTCACACCCAGCCGGGCATCCAGTTGTGCAGCAGCCAGAACTCGTACGGCACGCTCATCCCGGTCCACAACGGCAGGAAGAACGCCGACACCACCACGACGAAGGCGAGGAAGATCATCACCGTGCGCTCGCCGGAGCGTCGGCGGTGCAGCGGATCCTCGCGTCTGCCGGCGACGATCCGCAGCGTCATCGCCAGCGCGAGCACGAGGAACGGCATCATCACGACCGTGTAGAACTGGAAGATCGTGCGGTCGGGGAACATCAGCCACGGCACGTAGGTGACCGCGAGGCCGACCAGGGGGATGCTCAGCTCCGGGCCGACGGGCTGCCGCGTGACCCAACCGCGCACCAGCCGGTACAGCAGGTAGATGGCAGCCGCCACACCTGCGTACCAGATGAGCGGATTCGGGATCGCCGAGATCACGCCGATGCAGTGGTCCGTGCCGCAGCCGGTGGGGTCGGAGTCGACCCACACCGCGGTCGGGCGGAGAAGGAGCGGCCACTCCCAGGCGGGGCTCGCATACGGGTGCCCGCGCGTCAGCCCGACGTGGAAGCCCAGCATCGACTCGTGGTACTTCCACAGTGCGATCAGCGGGTTGGGGTCGCTCTGCCGGTCGTAGCCGCCCGCGGTCACGAGCCAGCCCGTCCAACTCACCAGGTACACCGCCAGCGCGGGGAAGACGAGCAGCACGAACGAGACCGGCCCCTGGCGGAATGCGGCCGAGGTCGGCCACAGCACCACGCCCGCGCGGCGACGGGCCAGCGCATCGGTGACGACGACGTAGAGGCCGAAGCCCGCCAGCACGTACAGTCCCGACCACTTCACGGCCGATGCCGCACCCAGCGCCGCCCCCGCGGCGATCAGCCAGGGGCGCCGCCAGAGGACCGGACCCCAGAACGGATCCGGCGTGTCGGGGTCGCGCTTCTCGAGCACCGGGATCGTCCGTTGCCGGTCGATCAGCACGAAGAGCACGCCCAGCAGGACGAAGAAGGTCAGGATGCCGTCGAGCAGGGCGATGCGACTCATCACGATGCTGAGTCCGTCGATCGCCAGCAGGGTCCCTGCCACGCTCGCGACGACCACGGAGCTGCTGAGGCGTCGGGCGATCAGGTACACCAGGAGCACGGAGCCCGCCCCGAGCACCGCTGTCGCCAGTCGCCAGCCGCCGCTGTTGTCCGGCCCGCCGATCGCCATGCCGAGCGCGATGAGCCATTTGCCCAGCGGCGGATGCACGATGAACGCGCCCTGTTCGGACAGCGGGAGCTGCTGCAGCGTGACGAAGGCGTCGTTGGCGTTCTCGCCCCACGTGCCCTCGTAGCCGAGTGTCCACAGCGACCACGCGTCTTTGACGTAGTACGTCTCGTCGAAAGCGAGCTGATGCGGATGGGCGACGTTGATCAGTCGGAGGAGAGCGGCGATCGCCGTGATGACGAGGGGCGCGAGCCAGCGGATCGCGCGTCCCCAGTCGGGCGCGTGGAGCAGGCGGTCACGCAGTTGCCCGTAGCGCGTCAACCGCTCATCGGGAGCGGGAAGCAGGGGTACGGGCGAGGTCACCGCTCCAGCCTAGACAACCGGCCTTCTCGGTCGGCTGCATCCGGCCCGCCTAAGCTGGGCGGGTGATCATCCTCGCCGCCACTCCGATCGGAAATCTCGGCGACGCATCGCGCCGCCTCGTGGAGGTGCTGGAGAACGCCGAGGTCGTCGTCGCGGAAGACACCCGCACCACGCAGCGCCTGCTGAAGGCCCTGCAGATCGAGAACCGTCCTCGCCTGATCGCCCTGCACGATCACAACGAGAAGCAGAAGGCGGCCGAGCTGGCAGCGCTCGCCGCGGAGACCGACATCGTGGTGATGAGCGATGCCGGCATGCCCACCGTGAGCGACCCCGGCTACGGACTGGTCGCCGAAGCCGTCGCTCAGGGCGTCACCGTCACCGCGATCCCCGGGCCGAGCGCGGTGCTGATGGCACTCGCGATCTCGGGCCTTCCCACCGACCGCTTCACGTTCGAGGGATTCCTGCCACGTAAGCCGGGGGAGCGGCGCTCGACTCTGCGCGCGCTGGCCGCGGAACCCCGCACCATGGTCTTCTTCGAATCCCCGGCTCGTCTGGCGAGCTCGCTCGCCGACATGGGCGCGGCGTTCGGAGACGAACGGCGGATAGCGGTCTGCCGAGAACTCACGAAGTTCTACGAGGAGGTGCGCCGCGGCACGGCATCCGAACTGGTCGCCTGGGCCGAGGACGGCGTCAAGGGTGAGATCGTGGTCGTGGTCGAAGGGGCTGCGCACCGCGATGCCTCCCCGGAAGACGCTCTCGCCCAGGTGCAGAAGCTCGTGGCCGAGGGCATCCGGTTGAAGGATGCCGCTTCCGAGGTCGCCGCCCTCACCGGCCTCTCCTCCCGCGACCTCTACCAGGCGGCGCTGGCCGCTCGCTCCGGAGGGGCGTGAGCGTGAGCAAGGCGGCGACCGTCTACGACGTGGCCGACCGGGCCGGCGTCTCGATCGCCACGGTCTCGCGTGTGCTGCGCTCGCCGGATGCGGTGCGTCCGGTCACCCGTGAGCGCGTGCTCGATGCCGTCTCGGCGCTCGGCTACGTTCCCAGCGGCAGTGCCCGCGGGCTCGCGGAGCGCCGCACCGGGGTGCTCGGGCTGTACTTCCCCGGGTTCGATGCCGCGGAGGACGCTCCGCCGCTGGACGCGCTCTCCGCCGCACGTGCCGATGCGCCGCCGTTCGCGATCGTCCGCGATGAGACCGACGCCGACGGTACTCGTTCATCGATGCTGTTCCTCGACGAGGTGCTGCGCGGTGCGGAGCTGGAGGCGTGGAAGCAGGGCTTCGTGCTCATGGTCGGTGTGGGCCGCGACGATCCCGATCGTTCCACCGTGCGCGACATGGCAGGGCGCGTCGACGGGCTGATGGTCCTCGCACGCAGCGTGCCGGACGACGTGCTCGCCCGCCTGGCGCGGCGCATCCCCGTGGTGGTGCTCTCCGGCCCACCGCGCGGCGATCACTACGACCACGTGACGGTGAGCAACGCCGAGGCGATGGGCGAGCTGACCCGGCACGTGCTGGCGCAGGTGGGGGACGGGCGGCTCGCCTTTCTCGCGGGGCCCGCGGATTCGCCGGACGGTCTGCAGCGCTGGGAGGGGTTCGCGGCGGCCGTGGCGGCTGCCGGGCGAGTGCTCGACGACGTGACCGTGCTGCGCGGCGACTTCACCCGCGCATCGGGACGCCGGGCGGCCGAGGAGCTTCTCGCCTCGGGGACGCCGGCCGCGCTGATCTCCGCGAACGATCAGATGGCGCTCGGGGTGCTCGACGTGTTCCGCGGAGCGGGCATCCGGGTGCCGGACGAGGTGCTCGTGACGGGCTTCGACGGCATCGAGGCCGCGGCGCTGTCGCACCCGCCGCTGACGACGATCCGCCAGCCGATGATCGACCTCGGGCGGGCGGCGGTGCAGGTGCTCGCCCGGCGACTGGAGAACGCGGAAGCCGAGCCGGTGGTCGCGCGGCTGCCGTTGCAGATCCTGCTGCGCGAGAGCTCTCAGCGCCCTACCTGAACGGCGCGACGCAGTCGGTGCTGTGGTGTCAAGGGGTTGCGATCACAAAATGTATGCGCTTACAATCTGGAGGGCGGCGTCGGCCGCCGGTCATGACAGAGACGACATGAGGTGGCAGATGTCAGGTGGCACAACGCCGAGAGGGCGCTTGATCCAGCGCTGGCGCAGAGCGGCGATCGTGGGCCTCGCGGCCGTCGCGGTCGCACTCAGCGGCTGCAGCATCCAGATCACATCCCAACCCGATCCGTCGATCGGCGCCGACACGATGCTGATCAACGCCGACAAGGGCAACCCGTTCTTCACGAAGAACTTCAACCCGTATCTCACCAACACGCGCACCGCGTCGCGGTGGATCTACGAGCCGCTGATCCTGATCAACCCGCTCGACGGCACCCAGAACCCGTGGCTCGCCTCCGAGTGGACCCAGCCCGACGCCCGCACGATCGTCATGACGATCCGCGACGGCGTGAAGTGGAGCGACGGCGAAGACCTGACGCCCGAGGACGTGGCCTTCACGTTCCAGCTGCTCAAGGACAACCCGTCGCTCGACATCAAGGGCGCCTGGCAGCATCTCGACAGCGTCGAGACCCAGGGCAGCGACGTCATCCTGCACCTCAAAACCGAGGATGCTCCTTCGCTGTCGATCCTCGGGCAGACCATGATCGTGCCCGAGCACCTCTGGGCCGACGTGAAGGACCCGGGCACCTATCGCAATGAGACCCCGGTCGGCACCGGGCCGTTCGTGCTCGGCAACTACAACGACCAGCAGTACTCGATGGACAAGAACCCCGACTACTGGCAGGCCGACTCGATCGAGATCGAGCACATCATCCTCCCCGCCACGAACTCGCAGCTCGACACCGTCAGCCGCGGCTACGACTGGGCGTACGCCTTCATCTCCGACGTCGAGGGCACCTGGGGTGCTGCCAGCGAGCACAACTCCTGGTGGTTCCCGCCGGGCGGCGTGATCGCGCTGATGCCGAACCTCGAAGTCGCACCCTTCGACGACGTGAACGTGCGTCGAGGCATCGCGCTCTCGCTCGACCGCGCGGAGATCGCCGAGACCGCCTCCGAGGGGTATATGAAGCCGGCCGGTCAGACCGGACTCATCCTGCCGAACCAGGAGCAGTACCTCGATCCGAGCATCCCGGACCAGGGGATGATCACCCAGGACAAGGACGCCGCTCTCGCAGCCTTCGAGAAGGCGGGTTACACCCTCGACGGCGACCGTCTCGTGGATGCGAACGGTGAGCAGCTCGAATTCGCGCTCACCACCGCCAACGGCTTCACCGACTGGACCAGGGCCGCGCAGACCGTGCGCAGCCAGCTCGCCGACGTCGGCGTGAAGGTCACGCTCAAGCTCCCGCAGCCTGCGGGGTACCAGAGCGCGATCAGCAACGGCGACTTCGAGATGGCGATCGGCGGCATGGGCAACGGCGACGTGTACCAGGCCTACAACAACCTGCTCTCCAGCGAGTTCTACGTGCCGTCGGGGAAGCCGACGGCCAACAACTTCGAGCGCTACAAGTCGGACCAGGTCGATGCGCTGCTCGCCGAGTACCGCGAGACCGTCGACACCGCCCGCCAGGCCGAGATCGTGAAGGAGCTGCAGGGCATCGTCTACGACGAGATGCCTGTGATCGGCCTCTACTACGGCGGCATCTGGGGGCTGTTCAACGACGCCAAGTTCACCGGCTGGCCGAGTGAGGAAGACCCGTACATGATCCCGCAGAACTACGACTCAGCGCCGCTGATGATCTTCACTCACCTGAAGCGCGTGGACGGGGACGACCGATGAAGTATGTTCTGCAGAAGTTCGGCCTGTTCGTGCTCACGCTGTGGGCCGCGATCACCCTGAACTTCTTCCTCCCGCGCATGATGCCCGGATCCCCGGCGGACGCCGCCATCGCGAAGCTGTCCCAGAACGGGCCGGTCTCCGATGCCACGCGCGCAGCCATCGAGGCGCAGCTGGGTGTTCCGACCGGATCGCTGTGGGACCAGTACATCGCCTACCTCGGCCAGGTCGCCCGGCTCGACTTCGGCGTCTCGTACACGTTCTACCCGCAGTCGGTGTCGAGCATGGTCTCGACGGCCCTGCCATACACGATCGGGCTCGTCGGCATCGTCACGATCCTCGCGTTCGTGATCGGCACACTGATCGGCGTCGCGGCCGCTTGGCGCCGAGGCACCTGGCTCGACACGCTCCCGACGCTGACCGGCTCCTTCCTGAGCACGTTCCCCTACTTCTGGACCGCGCTGCTGCTGCTGTTCTTCTTCGGGTACGTGCTGCACTGGTTCCCGACGACCGGCGCCTACTCCGCGACCACGACTCCCGGTTTCACCTGGGAGTTCCTCGGCGATCTGATCAGCCACGCGTTCCTCCCGGCGCTGACGATCCTGCTCACCTCACTGGGCGGCTGGATCATCGGGATGCGCAACGCCATGATCAACACGCTCGGCGAGGACTACATCACCTTCGGAGAGGCGAACGGCCTGCACGGCCGCACGATCGCCCTCCGCTACGCCGCGCGCAACGCGATCCTGCCGAACCTCACCGGCTTCGGGCTCACGCTCGGCGGCGTGGTCGGCGGATCGATCCTCGTGGAACAGGTCTTCGGATACCCGGGCATCGGCTATCTGCTGTTCAACGCCGTGATCGGGCAGGACTACCCGCTCATGCAGGCACTCTTCCTGATGATCACCGTGAGCGTGCTCATCGCCAACTTCCTCGTAGACATCCTCTACGGGGTTCTCGACCCGAGGACTCGCCGATGAAGACATCCCTCCGTAACCATCGTCTGCTCTGCATTCTCGACCCGAGGACTCGCCGATGACTTCCACCATGAACGTCAAGATCCCCGCAGAGCGCATCGCAGCGCCCAGCCCGTGGCGCGCCTTCGGTCGCATGGTCGCCACCCTCTGGAGCAACGGCAAGGCGCGGCTCGGGCTGTGCATCCTCGCCTTCTTCGTGCTGGTGGCGGTGTTCGCCCCTCTCCTCGCTCCGTACGGAGCGAAGGACAACACCTTCGAGCGCAACGCCGATGCGTCATGGGCGCACTGGCTCGGCACCACGGCCGCCGGAGAAGACGTGCTCAGCCAGCTCATCTACGGCGCGCAGATCAGCCTTCTGGTCGGCTTCGCGGCCGGCATCCTGTCGACCATCGTGGCTGTTCTCATCGGTCTCAGCTGGGGATACATGCGCGGCTTCGCCGGCGAGGTGGTCGGCTTCATCGTCAACCTCTTCCTGGTGATCCCCGGACTCCCGCTCATGATCGTGATCGCCGCGTACCTGCAGAACGGCGGCATCCTGATGATCATCGCCGTGATCGTGGTGACCGGTTGGGCGTGGGGTGCTCGTGTGCTCCGCAGCCAGACGCAGTCGCTGCGCGGCAACGACTTCGTCACCTCGGCGCAGTTCTCCGGCGACAGCCGGACGCGCATCGTGTTCCGAGAGATCCTGCCGAACATGACATCGATCATCGCCGGCACGCTCTTCGGGGCGGCGACGGCCGCGATCCTGGCGGAGGCGGGGCTGGAGTTCCTCGGCCTCGGCGACTCCAGCATCGTCAGCTGGGGCACCATGCTCTACTGGGCGCAGAACTCCAACTCCCTGCTCACCGGACAGTGGCTGCTGCTGTTCGCCCCCGGTCTGTGCATCGCACTGCTGGCGCTGAGCCTGACACTGATCAACTTCGGCGTGGACGGCATCTCCAATCCGCGCCTGCGAGAGGGGAAGGGCCGATGACCGCCATGGCACCCGAGACCACGACGACGGGAGACGACATCCTGCTCGAGGTACAGGGACTGTCCGTCGAATACGCCTCGCCGGGCACGAAGCCCGTCACCGCTGTCGAGAACGTCTCGTTCTCGCTCCGCCGCGGCGAATTCGTCGGCCTCGTCGGCGAGTCGGGGTCGGGCAAGTCGACCCTCGGCTTCGCCCTCACACGCCTGCAGAAGCCTCCGGCGCGCATCAGCGCAGGACGCATCCTCTTCGGCGGACGAGACATCCGCGAGCTGGATGCCGAGGAGCTGCGCCGTCAGCGCCAGGGCGGCTTCGCCATGGTGCTGCAGTCGGGCATGAACGCGCTCAACCCGGTGCGGACGATCGGCAACCACTTCCGTGACATCTTCGCCGCGCACGGCCACGTGCCCAAGGATGCCCGCGATGCGCGTGCCCGTGAGCTCATCGGCAAGGTCGGCCTCGACGCGGCGGTGCTCGCCCGCTACCCG
The DNA here is from genome assembly GCA_050701935.1 of Microbacterium sp. GTDB lineage: Bacteria > Actinomycetota > Actinomycetes > Actinomycetales > Microbacteriaceae > Microbacterium. Next base: position 23,068 of record JBOGEI010000013.1, on the reverse strand, counting down.
GGCGAGCTCTCCGGCGGCATGCGTCAGCGCGCCTCGATCGCGCTCGCGCTCTCGCTCGAACCGCAGTTGATGGTGTTCGACGAGCCCACCACGGCGCTCGACGTGCTCGTCCAGCATGCGGTGATGGACACGATCAAGGAGCTGCAGCGGGCCGAGCACTTCACGGCGATCCTCATCAGCCACGACCTCGGCATCGTGCTGGAGGCCACCGACCGGGTGATGGTGATGCACGAGGGGCACATCGTCGAAGATGCCAGGAGCATCGACATCCTCGAACGTCCGCAGGACGAGTACACGCGGATGCTGCTCAGCCACTACGCCGACCCGCGAGCGGAGAAGATCGAGATCCCGGGCTTCCTCGATGCCGGCACCCGGCGTCGCGAAGGACGGGCGCGGACCGATGTCACCGAGACCCTGCCGACCGTGTCGTCGCGCGACACCCGTCGGGCGGATGCGGCGATCGTGGTCGACGGAGTCTCGAAGCACTACCCGGCCCCGCGACGCGGGCAGGACGCCGTGACCGCGGTCGATGACGTGTCGTTCCGGCTCGAACCCGGAGAGGCGCTCGCGCTCGTCGGCGCCTCCGGCTCGGGCAAGTCGACCATCGCCAAGATGCTCACGGGCGTCGAGAAGCCCACCTCCGGAACGGTGCACTTCGGCGATGTCGACGTGGCCTCGCTCAAGCGTCGGGGCCTGCGCGACCTGCGCAAGGACGTGCAGATGGTGTTCCAAGACCCGTATGCCGCGCTCAACCCGCTGCACACCGTGGAGTACGCCCTCACGCGTCCGGTGATGAACTACACGAAGCTGCGGGGCCCGGAGGCACGTGCCCGGGTGCGCGAACTGCTCGAGACGGTCGGTCTGACCCCCGTGGAGCAGTTCGCGGCCAAGCTGCCGCACCAGCTCTCGGGCGGGCAGCGGCAGCGTGTGGTGATCGCCAGGGCGCTCGCGAGCGACCCGCAGGTGCTGATCGCCGACGAGCCGGTGTCGATGCTCGACGTCTCGCTGCGCGCCGGAGTGCTGGCGCTGCTGGAAGACCTGCGCGAGAGATGGGGCATCAGCATGCTCTACATCACGCACGACCTGCTGAGCGCGAGGCTCGTGACCCAGAACATCCTGGTGCTCAACGGCGGCCGGGTGGTCGAGCGCGGCGAGACCGCGGAGGTGCTGCAGCATCCGGAGGATCCGTACACGATCCAGCTGCTGGATGCCGTGCCCAACCCTGCACGCCTGCACTGACCGTCACGACTTCAACACAAGAGAGAGGAGAGCACTCGTGCTCGCATTCCCCGACGGCTTCCTGTGGGGTGCCGCGACAGCGGCCCACCAGGTGGAGGGCAACAACACCACGAGCAACTGGTGGGCGATGGAACATGCGCCCGGCTCGCCCATGGTGGAGCCCTCCGGTGACGCCGCCGACCACTTCCACCGCTACCCGGAGGACATGCGGCTGCTCGCCGCAGCCGGGCTGAACTCGTACCGGTTCTCGGTGGAGTGGGCGCGGATCGAGCCCGAGCGCGGCTTCGTCTCGCGGGCGATGCTCGACCACTACCGCCGCATGATCGACACGGCGCGTGAGAACGGGCTCGACCCCACGGTCACGCTCATGCACTTCACGGTGCCGCAGTGGTTCCAGAAGGACGGCTTCTGGCGCGCCGACGACGCGGTCGACCTGTTCGCCCGCTACGTCGAGACGGTGCTGCCGATCCTCGACGGCATCGACTACGTGTGCACGATCAACGAGCCGAACATCGCCGCGATGCTGGCCGGGGGAGAGGATGCGGCAAACCTCGTCGCCTACGGCCTCCCGAACCCCGACCTCGCCGTCGCCGACACGCTGCTCGAGGCGCACCACCGCGCGTCCGAGATCCTGCACTCGGTGCCGGGGGTCAAGGCCGGATGGACGATCGCCACGCAGGCGTTCCACTCCACAGGTGAGCCCGGAGCCGACGAGATGCTCGCCGCCTACGGCGATCCGCGCGATCACTGGTACCTCGACCAGTCGGCGGGCGACGACTTCGTCGGCGTGCAGGCCTACACGCGCACCTTCATCGGTCCCGAGGGCCCGCGCCCGGTGTCCGACGATGTCGAGACGACGCTGACCGGGTGGGAGTTCTTCCCCGAAGCGCTCGAGATGGGTGTGCGCAGCGCCTGGGAGCGCAGCGGCGGCGTGCCCGTGCTCGTGACCGAGAACGGCATCGCGACCGCCGATGACACCCGTCGCATCGCCTACACGCAGGGTGCGCTCGAAGGACTGCACCGCGCGATCTCCGACGGCATCGACGTGCGCGCCTACCAGCACTGGAGCGCGCTGGACAACTACGAGTGGGCCAGCGGCTTCCGGCCCACGTTCGGCCTGATCGGCTTCGACCACGAGACGTTCGAGCGCTCGCCGAAGCCGTCGCTGGCCTGGCTCGGAGAGGTCGCCCGCCGCAACGGTCTCTGAGAGCGCACAGCCGACCCCGCCACGGATGCGCCCCCGGCATCCGCGGCGGGGTTACCCTCGGGTCATGACGAACGCGAAGCACGCGACACGGGGCGAAGAGACACGGTCGGACACCCTCCGGTCGGCCGCGGCAGGCTTGAGCGCGTCTTTCCTCGCCGTCGGTCTGGCAGAACTCGTCGCCGCTGTGGTGGAGCCGAGCGCAAGTCCGTTCGCGGTCATCGGCAGCGGACTCATCGACCTGGCGCCGAGCTGGGCGAAGGACACCGCGATCGCGCTCTTCGGCACCGGCGACAAAGTGGCTCTGATCGTGGGCATCGCTCTCGTGCTCGTGGTCGTCGCCGCGCTCGCCGGCATCCTGGAGCGGCGACGGTCCGGTATCGGAGCGGTGATCCTCGGCGCACTCGGTGTGCTCGCGGTCGTGGCCGCGATGATCCGTCCGGGCGCTGGACCGTTCGCCTGGCTTCCGGGTCTCGTCGCCGGACTCGTCGCGGTGATCGTGCTGCGTCTCCTCGTCGCTCGACTGCGTCCGGTCGCGGGCCTTGCGCCCGACGGTGAAGACCGCAGGCGGTTCCTGATGTGGACCGCCGGAGTCGCCGCAGCGGGTGCCGTCGCCCTCATCGTCGGCAATGTCGCGCGCGGAGCGAGCCGATCGATCGAGGCGGTCCGCGACGCCCTGCGGCTGCCGAAGGCGGCACGAGCGGCAGCGGCAGTACCTGCCGGTGCGGAGCTGGCGATCCCGGGCCTCGCTCCTGTCGTGACTCCGAACGCGGAGTTCTACCGCATCGACACCGCGCTGATCGTGCCGCGGGTCGACCCGGCCGACTGGTCGCTGCGCATCCACGGAATGGTCGACCGCGAGGTCGAGATCACCTGGGACGAGCTGCTCGCGATGCCGATGCAGGAGTCCGATGTGACACTCGCCTGCGTGTCGAACGAGGTCGGCGGGTCATTGATCGGCAACGCCCGCTGGCTGGGGTTGCCGGTGCGTGAGCTGCTCGCGCGTGCGGGCGTCGACGCCGATGCCGACATGGTGCTCTCGACCTCGGCCGACGGCTTCACGGCATCGACGCCGATCGAGGCGCTCACGGATGATCGCGACGCCCTGCTCGCGATCGGCATGAACGGCGAACCCCTGCCGATCGAGCACGGTTTCCCGGTGCGGATGGTCGTGCCCGGGCTCTACGGCTACGTGTCGGCCACCAAATGGGTCACCCAGCTGGAGGTGACGCGGTTCGATCGCGCCAAGGCCTACTGGACGACGCGGGGATGGTCAGATCACGGGCCGATCAAGCTGCAGTCGCGCATCGATGTGCCGCGCCGCGGTCAATCGGTTCCGGCAGGAGAAGCGGTGATCGCCGGGATGGCCTGGCAGCAGCACGTCGGCATCGCCGGGGTCGAGGTGCGCATCGACGAAGGCCCGTGGCGCCCCGCCGAGCTCGCGACCGCCATCTCCGCCGACACGTGGGTGCAGTGGAGCATCGACTGGACGGCCGAGAGCGGTGCGCACACCGTCGAGTGCCGCGCGCTGAGCGCCGACGGCGAGACGCAGACCTCGGATCCGGCGGCCCCCGCTCCCGATGGTGCACAGGGATGGCACCGCATCGACGTGTCGGTGGCGTGAGCCCGGGCCGGGCCCGTGCGCGAACGGCGTAACCACCCGCGGTATCGCACCTAGAATTGCTCCATGCCCGCAGGCGAATCCTTCTACATCACCACGCCCATCTACTACCCGTCCGACGTGCCTCACATCGGCCACGGGTACACGACGGTGGCCGTCGACACCCTCGCACGGTGGCACCGCCAGGCGGGGGATGACACCTGGATGCTCACGGGCACCGACGAGCACGGCCAGAAGATGCTGCGGGCCGCTGCCGCGAACAACGTCACCCCGCAGGAGTGGGTCGACAAGCTCGTCAGCGAGAGCTGGTTCCCGCTGCTGACGACGCTCGACGTCGCCAACGACGACTTCATCCGCACCACCCAGGAGCGCCACGAGACGAACGTGCAGACGTTCTTCCAGCGCCTGTACGACCGCGGCTACATCTACGCCGGCGAGTACGAGGCGCTCTACTGCGTGGGCTGCGAGGAGTTCAAGCCCGAGTCGGAGATCGTCGACGGCACCGGTCCCTTCGAGGGGCTGAAGGTCTGTGCGATCCACTCGAAGCCGCTGGAGCTGCTGCAGGAGAAGAACTACTTCTTCAAGCTCAGCGAGTTCCAGGACCGTCTGCTCGAGCTCTACAAGACCCAGCCCGACTTCGTGCGTCCCGACTCGGCGCGCAACGAGGTCGTCTCCTTCGTGAGCCAGGGGCTCAAGGACCTCTCGATCTCGCGTTCGACCTTCGACTGGGGCATCCCGCTGCCCTGGGACGAGTCGCACGTCATCTACGTGTGGGTCGACGCGCTGCTGAACTACGCCACGGCCGTCGGCTACGGCTCCGATGAAGAGACCTTCGAGCGCCGCTGGCCCGCGTACCACGTGGTCGGCAAGGACATCCTGCGCTTCCACGCCGTGATCTGGCCGGCGCTCCTGATGGCGGCCGGCCTCGACGTACCCAAGGGCGTGTTCGCGCACGGCTGGCTGCTCGTGGGCGGCGAGAAGATGTCGAAGTCGAAGCTCACCGGCATCGCGCCGACCGAGATCACCGACGTCTTCGGATCCGACGCATACCGCTTCTACTTCCTCTCCGCGATCGCCTTCGGGCAGGACGGCTCCTTCTCGTGGGAAGACCTGTCCGCTCGCTATCAGGCAGAGCTCGCCAACGGCTTCGGCAACCTCGCCTCGCGCACGACCGCGATGATCGAGAAGTACTTCGAGGGCGTCGTGCCGCCCGCGGCCGAGTACACCGAGAAGGATCTCGAGATTCAGAAGATCGTGGCGGACGCGGCATCGAACGCGGACGCGGCGGTCGCGCAGTTCCGCATCGACGAGGCGATCTCGGCGATCTGGACCATCGTGAACGCCCTGAACGGCTACATCACCGAGAACGAGCCGTGGGCGCTGGCCAAGCAGGCGAACAGCGCAGGCGAGGAGCAGCGCGCGCGCCTCGGCACCGTCCTGTACACCTGCGCCGAGGGGCTGCGTGCGCTCGCGGTGCTGCTGTCGCCGGTGATGCCGCAGTCGACCGAGAAGCTCTGGATCGCCCTCGGCGCCGCCGAGACCCTGGGCCGTCTGCAGGACCAGCCGATCCGCGAGGCCGGAGCCTGGGGCGTGCTGCGCCCCGGCACCAGCGTCAACGGCCTCGCCCCGCTGTTCCCGCGCGTGGAGTCGACCGCCTGAGACATGCCCGACACGTATGTACAGCGTCGTGATGGGGACGGACGCAAGGACCTGAGGTATCCGGCCGCGCCGGAGCCGCTGACGGTTCCGGTGTACGACAACCACGCGCACCTGGAGATCCTCGACGGCGATGAGCCGCTGTCGCTGACCGAGCAGCTCGACCGTGCGGTGGCCGTGGGCATCGCCGGGGTCGTGCAGGCCTCAGGCGACATCGAGTCGTCGCGGTGGGCGGTCGAGGCCGCGGCCTCCGACTCCCGCGTGCTCGCCGCCGTCGCCATCCACCCGAACGATGCGCCGACCTATGCCGAGGCGGGGCGTCTGGGAGGGGTGGGGCTGGACGAGGCGATCGCGGTGATCGACGAGCTCGCAGCTCATCCGCGCACCAGGGCGATCGGCGAGACGGGTCTCGACTTCTTCCGTACCGAGCCCGAGCGACAGGCTCCGCAGTTCGAGTCGTTCGAGGCGCACATCGCCCTCGCGAAGAAGCACCGCATCGCGATGCAGATCCACGACCGCGATGCGCATGACGCGGTGCTGGAGACGCTCGCCAGGGTAGGTGCCCCCGAGCGCACGGTGTTCCACTGCTTCTCGGGCGACGACGCCATGGCCCGCATCTGCGCCGACGCCGGGTACCACCTGTCGTTCGCCGGCAACGTCACGTTCAAGAACGCCCAGAACCTGCGTGATGCGCTGAAGGTGACGCCGCTCGATCGCATCCTGGTCGAGACGGATGCCCCGTTCCTCACCCCGGTGCCGCTGCGAGGCCGTCCGAACGCGCCCTATCTCGTGCCGATCACCGTGCGCTTCATGGCTGCCGAGCTCGGCATCGACGTCGACGAGCTGTGCGCCCACCTGGCCGAGAACACCCTGCGGGTCTACGGCTCGTTCGCGGACTGACCTTCGGGTTCCACGTCTTCGGGCCCGGTCTCGGCGACCGGCTTGGCGCTGACGATCTGCGAGATGGGCTTCCACACCAGCAGCAGCGTGAGGGCGGCGCCGACGAAGGCGAACCACCACGGGGCGGTGAGTCCCCACACCTGGGCGATCACGCCACCGAGCGCCTGCCCGACGACCATGCCGCCGAACACTCCGACCATGTTCACCGAGGCCACTCGGCCCTGGAGCTCGGCGGGGACCAGTCGCTGCCGGACGGTCGTGGAGATCGTTCCCCACACGAACGCGTACGCGCCGAAGAAGAACATGATGACCAGCGCGACCCAGCCGGTCGTGGTGAGCGCGAACGACAGGTGCATGAGCACCTCGAGCGACAGCACCACGCGCATCAGGGTCGCGAAGGAGACGTGCCGCTCCAACCAGCCGAAGCTGAGCGTGGCGAGGATGCCTCCCGCCGCCGATGCCGTCGTCAACGCGCCGTAGCCGACCGCACCCATGTGCAGGTGCTCGGTGGCATACAGCACGAGCACACCCCACGGAGCCGCCCAGGTGATGTTGAACACCAGGATGATGAGCACCAGCATGCGCACCGGCGGGTTGCGCCACAGCCAGCGCAGACCCTCGGCGATGTCGGTGTGCACCGGAGGGTGGGTGTCGGTCTCCCTCGGTGGGACGGGGGTCTTCGCCATGCGGGAGATGAGGACGACGGCGAAGCTGACGCACACGACCTCGAGCAGGAACGGCCAGGCGGTGCCGGCTGCGAACAGGAATGCGCCCAGCGGAGGACCGGCGAACTGGTTCGCGACCAGGTACCCGGCTTGCAGGCGCGCATTGCCGATGCCGAGGTCGGCAGGCTTCACGAGCATCGGCAGCAGGGTACTGCCGGCCGTGTCGACGAAGACCTCGGCCGTGCCGTACAGGAAGGCGACCGCGAGCACGATCCAGATGTTGGCGACGCCCGTGACGAGGAAGACGCAGAGCGCCAGGAGCACCACGGCCCTGGCGGCGTTGGCGAACATGACGAGGCGGCGACGGTCGAAGCGGTCGGCGATGGCCCCCGCGTGCAGGCCGAACACCAGCCAGGGAAGGAACTGCAGGATCGCACCTGCCGCCACCAGGATCGGAGATGAGGTCATCGACGCGATGAGCAGGGGAGCGGCCGCGAGTGCGACGCCGTCGCCGACGTTGCTCGTCCACGACGACGCGAGCAGCCAGCGGAAGTCTCGGCCCATGCGGCGGGGCGCGATGAGTTCACCGAGGGAGGGCACCAGAGAAGACTACTGACGGCGGGGACATCGGCGGGGGACGCCGAAGGAGTGGGGGAGAATGGGGGGATGACCGTCACCCTGCTCGGCGCCACCGAGATCCGCCGCCTCGCCGCCGAGCTCGACGTCACACCGACGAAGAAGCTCGGCCAGAACTTCGTCACCGACGCGAACACCGTCCGCAAGATCGTGGCGGCCGCCCGCGTGCAGCCGGATGAGCGCGTGGTCGAGGTGGGGCCGGGTCTCGGCTCCCTGACCCTCGCGATCCTCGAGACCGGCGCCTCCGTCACGGCCGTCGAGATCGACCACCGACTCGCGGCCCGGCTCGCGCAGACGGCCGCTGAGCACGGTGTCGAGGCCGACCGCCTCACGGTCGTCGATGCGGATGCGCTGCGCATCACCGAGCTCCCCGGCGAGCCCACCGTGCTGGTCGCCAACCTCCCCTACAACGTCTCGGTGCCGGTGCTGCTGCACTTCCTCGAGAACTTCGACTACCTGCAGCGGGGCGTCGTGATGGTCCAGGCCGAGGTCGCCGAGCGCCTGGCCGCGAAGCCCGGCTCGAAGATCTACGGCTCGCCCAGCGTCAAGGCCGCCTGGTACGGCGAGTGGAAGCTCTCCGGAAACGTCTCCCGCCAGGTGTTCTGGCCGGTGCCGAACGTCGACAGCCTGCTCGTCGGTTTCGACCGGTCCGAGGGTGAGCGCGGCACGGAAGACGAGCGCCGCCGCACGTTCCAGATCGTCGACGCCGCCTTCAACCAGCGTCGCAAGATGCTCCGTCAGGCCCTGTCCGGGATCTTCGGCAACTCGGCGGCGGCATCGGAGGTCCTGATCGCCGCCGGTGTCGCTCCGACCGCTCGTGGCGAAGACCTCACGGTCGAGGACTATCAGCGCATCGCGCAGCACGCAGCCGCAGCTCGCTTCCTCACCGACGACTCGCTCGGTGACGACGTCGCTCCCACCCAGTAACCTGGCACCGTGACCGAGTCCCCCCGCTTCCGCCCCGATGTCCCCGAGCTGCACCGCCCGTATGCGGCCGACGAGAGCCGCTATCAGCAGTTCGCCTACCGTCAGGTCGGTACGTCCGGCCTCTACCTCCCCCCGATCTCGCTCGGGCTGTGGTGGAACTTCGGCGACAACATCCCGCTCGACAACCAGCGCGCGCTGCTGCGCCATGCGTTCGACCACGGCATCACGCACTTCGACCTGGCGAACAACTACGGCCCGCCTTACGGTTCGGCCGAGAAGAACTTCGGGCGCATCTTCGCCGAAGACTTCCGTCCGTACCGCGATGAGCTGATCATCTCGTCGAAGGCCGGCTGGGACATGTGGCCCGGCCCTTACGGCGACTTCGCGAGCCGCAAGTACATCCTCGCCAGCGCCGAGCAGTCGCTGACCCGCATGGGTCTCGACTACGTCGACATCTTCTATTCGCACCGGGTCGACCCGGTCACCCCGATCGCCGAGACGGTCGGCGCCCTCGACACGCTCGTACGTCAGGGCAAGGCCCTCTACGTCGGCATCTCCTCCTACAGCGCAGAGCGCACGGCAGAAGCCGTCGCTGTCGCGAAGGAGCTGGGCACGCCACTGGTCATCCACCAGCCTGCCTACTCGATCTTGAACCGTTGGGTCGAAGACGGCCTCACCGACACGCTCGAGCAGACGGGCCTCGGCGCGATCGCCTTCACCCCGCTGGCGCAGGGGCTGCTCACCGACAAGTACCTCGGCGACGGCACTGCCGAGCGTGCGCAGAAGCGCGGCTCGCTGCCCGAAGGGCAGCTGACCGACGAAGCCGTGCAGACCCTCCGTTCGCTGAACGAGGTCGCGAAGGGGCGCGGCCAGTCGCTCGCGCAGCTCGCTCTGCAGTGGACGCTGCGCAACCCCGTGGTCGCGTCGGCGCTGATCGGCGCCTCGCGGCCCGAGCAGCTCGACGAGAACATCGCGGCGGTGAACGGCCCCGACTTCACGTCGGACGAGCTCGCCCGCATCGATGAGCTCGCCGGGGCCATCGACGTCAACCTGTGGGCGAAGTCCTCGGAGCTGTGATCCGATCATGAGCCACGCCGCGTTCACCGATTCCGTGCACGTGCGCGCCCCGGGGAAGATCAACGTCTTCCTCGGGGTCGGCGGGCGGCATGACGACGGCTACCACGCGCTGGCGACGGTCTTCCAGGCGGTCTCTCTCTATGAGGACGTGATCGCACGCTCGGCCGATGACTTCTCGGTGACGGTCTCCGGGGTGGAAGACATCGACTCCGTCCCCCTCGATGACCGCAACCTGGCGATGCGTGCGGCGAAGCTGCTCGCCGTCGCCGTGGACCACCGGGGCGGAGTCGCCCTCGAGATCCGCAAGAGCGTCCCCGTCGCCGGCGGCATGGGCGGCGGCTCCGCTGACGCCGCCGCCGCACTGGTCGCCTGTGACGCGCTCTGGGGCACCGGCCTGTCGCAGGCGCGACTGCACGACCTCGCCGCCCGCCTCGGCGCCGATGTGCCGTTCGCACTGCACGGTGGAACGGCGGTCGGCACCGGCCGCGGCGATCAGCTCAATCCGGCGCTCGCGCGCGGACGCTTCGACTGGATCCTCGTGCCCAGCGATCAGGGGCTGTCGACGCCCGTGGTCTACGAGCGCCTCGACCTGCTGCGCGAGGAGGAGGGAGCGCTCGCCGATGATCCGCTTCCCTCGCTCGACGTCCCGATCCCGGTGCTTCAGGCATTGAGGTCGGGTGAGCCGGCGCAGCTCGCCGAGACGCTCTTCAACGACCTGCAGGCCGCCGCGCTCTACGAACGACCCGACCTCGCCGAGACGATCCGGCAGGGGATCGCGGCAGGTGCGCTCCAGGGCATCGTGTCGGGATCGGGCCCCACGGTCGCGCTGCTCTGCCCCGACCCCGAGACGGCGCAAGACGTGCAGTCCTCGCTGCGCGGCATCGGGCTCGACCCCCTGCACGTGCACGGCCCCGTACCGGGTGCGCGCATCATCGGCTGACCGCGCCTACCCCGCGTGCAGCAGCGCGCTCACCCGGTACGGGATGACCTCGCGCAGGAACAGGCTCGTCGAGGTGCGGAGGATGCCGGGGCACAGCCGCACCACTTCGGCGACGCGGTAGAGGTCGTCCGGATCCTTCGCGACGACGCGCAGCAGCAGGTCGGTGTCGCCGGCGGGAGCGAAGCACTCCAGCACCTCGGGGACGCGACTGAGCGCCTCGATCGCGGCGGTGATCTTGTGCTGATCGAGCTCCACCAGGATCGAAGCGGCGACTCCGCGGCCCAGCGCCTGCGGGAGGATGCGCGAGCTGTGCGCGCGCAGGTATCCGCCGGATTCGAGCCGGTCGAGCCGGGCATGCACGGTGCCGCGGGCGAGCCCGAGGTCTTGGGCGATCAAGGCCACCGGGCGGCGCGGATCGCCGTCGAGCACGGTGAGGATCCTCCGGTCGGTCTCATCGAGGTTGGCCATTTCGATCACCGTCGCCTTCTTCGTGGAGTCGCGACTGATCGGATCGATCAATCAGAACTCACTCTATGGTCTGAATGACCTGCGCATGTTGGAATGAGTGTCAGATACGCAGGATGTCGGCCATAAGCGGACACCACGCGCACTCGACCGACAGGCTACGAGCCGCACGAACCGGGTGCAGACGGCGACGGGCCACGAGCCTCAGCCGGCCCCGTCCCTGCAGCCGCCTCGTTCAGCAAGGGGGCGGGGCAGGCGCAGTCCTCCGGGGCAGGCGCAGTCCTCCGGTGCAGGACCTTCCGCGCTTCAGTCGCGGGGGACGAGCAGGCGCAACTGCACCATGGCGGAGAACCGGGCTTCCGGGTCGGTCAGATCGAGTCCGCTGATCTCCGACAACCGGCGCAGCCGGTACCGGAAGGTGTTGGGGTGCGTGTAGACCCGTGCCGCCGCCACCGCCACGTCGCCGAACGCATCGAGCCAGGCCCGCAGCGTCTCGACCAGGTGCGTGCCCTTCTCCCTGTCCTGGGCGAGGAGCTGCGCGACGGGACCAGTGGGCTGGTCGCCGCGGGCGCGGACGAGGTCGCCGAGCTCCACCAGGAGAGCCTCCATCTGCACGGCGGTGAAGCGCGCCACCGGTTCGCGTGACGGCGCCTGCACGACACGGAGGGCACGGTCGGCGTTCGCGCGGGAGATGGGGATGCCGGCTGTCTCATCCGCCACCGTGCCGACGCCGATGCGGATCTCGCTGGTCGCGCCGAGCCGACCGAGGAAGTCGGTCGCCACGCGTGCGGCACGGCTGTCCGCATCGCTGCGCTCGGCCCCGGAATCGGCATCGCCCTGCTCCGGGCGGGTGCCGACGACCGCGTACACGACATTGCCGATCACGGCGACGGCGGAACGGAGGTAGACGGCCCCCAGGTGCACGGCGAAGGCGTCGGCGATGTGCTGTCGCTCCGCCACACCGCGGGCGCCGGAGGACGGTTCGTCGTCAGCTTCTTCCGCGGCGGACAGCGCGAGGACCACGCACCGGTGGTCGTTCAGTCGCAGCCGCGCCGTGGCGTCGGCCGCCCCCGGACCGCCTTCGAGGATGGTGGCGAGCAGGTCGGCGCGCAGCCGGCGCTCGACATCGGCACCGGCCCGCAGGCGCAGCATGTGCAACGCGACGAGGCCGGCCGAGTCCTTCAGTGCGCGCACGCGGTCGGGGGAGAGCGGTTCCTGGACGGCGGCCCAGATCGAGCCGAGGATCTCATCCCCGGCGCGCACCGCCAGCGCCACGCGGGGGAAGGAGGGGAGGCCCTCGGTGTTGGACACCGGACCGACGTCGATCGGATCCTCGCTGCGGTACAGCTCCTGGAAGACGCCGCGCTCTTCGAGTTGGCGCGCGAATCGCTCGGGGACCTGCCGCCCGAGCACCGTCTCGATGCGCGCGGGGTCGGCCTCGTGCTGGCGCCCCGAGAACGCGACGACCCTGGAATTGCGGTCTTCGATCGTGACCGGCGCGTTCAGCAGGGTGGCGATCGCGTTGGCGAGGGCGAACAGGTCGCCCGAGGGCATTCCCCCCAGTGTCGTGGCTCCTTGATCGCCGACGTCGCCCTCCGCGATGAGCGAACGCAGCATCGCCGCCAGCTGAGCCCACGACGCTCCGCGGGTGAGCGCGAGGACCGGGATGCCGGTGGCTTGTGCGGCATCGCGGACCGGCTGCTCCGCACGCACCGGTGCGCGCAGCACGAGGGCGCAGGCGTGCTGGGCGGCGAGCGTCTGCAGCAGTTCGGCGATCTCCTCGGGATCGCTCAGACCGACGCCGAGCACGAGCGCACCGCGCATCGGCATCGCGTCGTCCAGGACGTCGTGGATGACGACCGTCTCGATCTCGGCGTCGTCGTCGGCCGCACCGCTCACCACCTCGAGCAGGGTGTTGCCGAGGTCTTCGATGACCCGGCCGAGGCTGGCGCGGGGCCTGGTCGTCACGGACATGAGCACAGGGCCCAGGCTAGGGGTCGACCGTCGGTCACGGAACTGTGGGGCACGACGAAATCGTATCGACTCTTGGTCGATCTCGACAGGATCATCGTGCCCCACAAGGGCCGTTAACCCGCGTTCAGAAGGTGATCCACTCGGTGCGGACCGTCACGGCGTCCAGCGCATCAGGATCGGGCGTCACGCCGATTCCCGGACCCGTGGGAACGGTGAGCGTGCCATCCTTGACGACGAACGGCTCGGTGATGTCGCGCGCGTAGTAACGGCCCGAGCCCGAGGTATCGCCGGGGAGGGTGAAACCGGGGAGGGCTGCGAGGGCGACGTTCGCTGCACGCCCGATCCCGGTCTCCAGCATCCCGCCGCACCACACCGGGATGTCGTTGGCCACGCACACGTCGTGGATGCGACGCGCCTCGAGGTACCCGCCGACGCGGCCCGGCTTGATGTTCACGATCGAGCACGCGCCGAGGGCGATGGCATCCGCTGCCGCCCTGGCCGACACGATCGACTCGTCCAGGCACACCGGCGTCGTGATGGCCCGGGCGAGCTGCGCGTGACCGAGCAGATCCTCCTCGTCGAGGGGCTGCTCGATCAGGAGCAGGTCGAACGGGTCGAGCTTCGCGAGGTGCCGCGCGTCACCGCGGTGGTAGGCGGTGTTCGCGTCGACCTGCAGCAGCACGTCATCGCCGAAGCGCTCCCGCACGGCGCGCACCGGTTCGATGTCCCATCCGGGCTCGATCTTCAGCTTGATGCGCACGTATCCCTCGTCGAGGTAGCCGCCGACGGCTTCGAGCAGCTCGGGGATGGAGTCCATGATGCCCACCGAGACTCCGCAGTCGACCCGGTCCCGCACGGCGCCCAGCTCGCGCGAGAGCGGCACCCCGGCCGCCCGCAGCTCGGCATCGAGGATCGCCAGCTCGACCGCGGCCTTCGACATGCGGTGCCCCTTGAACTTCGCCAGCGCCGGAGCGACCCCATCCGCGTCCAGGTCCTTCACCTGCGCGAGCGCGGGCAGCAGGAACCGGGTGATCACATCGACGCTCGCCTCCACGTACTCGGAGGAGTACAGCGGGTCGTTCATCGCGACACCCTCGCCCCAGCCCTCCGCCTCGTCGGTGACGGCGCGGACCACCAGCGCCTCGCGCACGGTCTGCACCCCGAACGACGTCCGAAACGGCGACACCAGCGGCATCTCGATCACACGCAGCTCGAATCCGGTGAGCTTCATCCCTGTTCTCCTCTGTCGATGGTGTACGCGCCGGAGCGGTCGAACGTGAGCACGCGCCCTCCACTCTCCAGCGATGATCCGAGCGTCTCCCGCAGCGCCAGACGCCACGCGGTCGCGCGTGCGGGCTCGGTGAGGCGCAGGGCCTCGATGTCGCGCGGCAGAGCCACGCGCACCAGACGCGCGTCGGTGCGATGCCGGAGCGGACCGAGATCCTCACCCACGCTGAGCAGCGGTTCGGCGCCGGCGAGTCCATCAGCGGGGCCGACCGGGTCGCCGTGGCAGGCGGCCACGACCCGGGGGTCGCGCACGTACCAGGTCACCAGCATCCGGTCCGTGTCGTCCGCACCGTTGAGGGCGTCGGCCATGTGCCCGTAGAAGTTGCGGTGATACGACGTCGGGTTCGCGGCGAGCTTGACGAGGTTGAAATGTGCGTTCCGGCTGATGAGCGGATCGAACGTCCAGGAGATCTCGTCCAGACCCTCATCCAGCGCCCATGCTCGCTGATGCACCTTGAGGGCGAAGCCGACGCTGCGGCCCCGCATGCGCGAGGAGACGCCGGCGATGTGGCTGTGCAGGGCGCGCTGGCCGGGGGCGGCGAAGAACCCGAAGCATGCGCCGACGAGCTCGTCGTGCTCGAAGGCGCCGCCCACGTAGCTGCCTGCCTTCGACAGTGCCCGCAGGGTCTCGACATTCACGGGCGAGGCCTCGCCCTGCTTGGTCCAGATGCTCTGGAACAGCTCGGCGACCCTGGCGAAGTCGTCCACGTCTTCGAGCAGCCGAATCTCCACCCCGGCCTTCGTAGCGGCGGCGCTGGCCGCATCGGCGGCCTCCTGCGGCGAGGCGCTGAACGCCGCGGCATCCGTCACGCTCATGCCCGCCCTCCGGTCGGCGCATCTCGATCAGCCGGTCTCTCTCGATCAGCCGGTCTCTCTCGATCAGCCGGTGTCTCTCGATCAGCCGGTGTCTCTCGCCCGGTCAGGGTGGTGGCGATCAGCTCCTGCAGGAGCTGGAGGCGCTCGGGGATCATCGCGATGATCACGTGTTCGTCGTCGGCATGCGCACCGCCGCCCACGGCGCCGAGGCCGTCGAGCGTCGGTACCCCGAGTGCCGCAGTGAAGTTGCCGTCGGAGGCCCCTCCCACAGCGACGCCCTCGAACGGGGTGAGCCCCATGCGTTCGGCGATCGCGACGGCGTCCGAGAACAGGCGTGCCGAGGCTTCCGGCTCCAGCGGGCGACGATTCGCACCGCCCTCGACGCGCACGATCGCCCCGGGGAGCGTGGTCGGAATGGCACGCAGAGCCGCATCCACCCTGTCCTGCTCTGCGATGGTGCGCACCCGGACATCGACTGCGAACTCCGCCGTCCCCGGCACCGTGTTGGTGGTGCTGCCGGCGCGCACGAGCGTGGGAGTCACGCTGGTTCCCGCCGCCGGGTCGCCGAGCGCGGCGATCGCGAGCAGCAGGTGTGCGGCCTCGATCGCGGCGTTCACACCGCGCTCCGGTTCCAGTCCGGCATGAGCCGCCCGGCCGGTGATGTGCACCCGGTAGAGCGAGACGCCCTTGCGCGCGATCTTCACGCCGCCGCCCTCGGCTGCGGCCTCGAGCACGAACGTCGCCGCGCAGCCGATCGCCTCCTGCTCGATCAGTGCGCGAGAGCTCGGGGAGCCGAGTTCCTCGTCGCCCGTGATCAGGATGCTGACGCCGGTGCGGTCGGGCAGCGCCGCCACGGCGTGCAGCGCCATCGCCACGCCGGTCTTCATGTCGAAGCATCCGGGTCCGCGGAGCACACCGTCCTCGACGGTGAACGGCAACCGCCGCAGCGAGCCGTGCGGCCATACCGTGTCGTGGTGGCCGAGGAGCAGCACGACCGGATCGCCGAATCGCCAGCGCAGATGCGTGCGCCCGTCGATGACGATGCGTTCCGGGGCGACCCCCAGCAGCCTCTCGCCGAGGGCGGCGACGACCTCGGCGCTGCGGGAGACGGCTTCGAGGTCGTCCGACGGCGACTCGCAGGAGACGAGGGTCTCGATGTCGGCGAGGACCAGGTCGAGGTCCGCGCCCGCCTGCACGCGCATCACGACACCTTCGGCGCTGCGCGCACACCGTGGTGCAGGTAGCGCTCGCCGCTGGGCAGGGAGTAGAAGACCACGGCATGCCACCCCTGCTCGCCCTCCGGTCGCATCACGAACTCGCCGTGACGCACCGGGACCAGCGGGTGCTCCTGCACCGGATCGGGGAGGAGGGCGGCGAGCGGGCCGTTGAGCGTGGTGCGCATGCGCAGGCCCTCGTCATCGCGGAAGATCTCGGTGCGGACCCCTGAGCGGTCGTAGATGCCCTCGAACTCAGAGAAGTCGTCGGCGAACGGCTCCGCAGGCGGGGTGAGGCCCGCCGGCACGTGCACATCCGCGAGCTCGGAGAAGATCTCGTCGAACAGTTCGGCGTACAGGTCGTGCGTGTTGCCGCCGTTGGTGAGCATCGTCACCGCGAGCTGCTCGTCCGGCAGGATGCGCAGGAACGCCGCTTGGCCGATGGTGTTCCCGTCGTGGCCGTAGAGTCGGCGCCCGTCCCAGTCGAACAGGATCCACCCCACACCCCAGGCATCGCCGAGGGAGTACGGGTCGGGCATGTCGACCTCCCGCTGCTGCATCCGTCGCACGCTCTCCTCCGACAGCACCCGCGTGCCGTCGGCTGCGAGTCCCCCCGTGAGGTGCATGCGGGCGAAGGCGAGCACGTCGGCGGTCGTGGAGTTCACCAGTCCCGCCGGACCCATCGCGCGCGGGAGCATCCAGGCGGGGGCGAGTGTCGGTCCGTCATCACCCACTTCGGTGTGGCCGCTGGCGGCACGGAACATGATGGCCTCTTCGGGGAGCGTGCAGGAGTGCGTGAGACCGAGGGGCGTCATCAACAGGTCGCGCATCGCCTGGTCCCAGCTGGTACCCGTGATCTTCTCGATCACCCGACCCGCCAGCACGAATCCGGAGTTGCAGTACGACATCGTGGCACCGAGCGGATGATTCTGCGCGATGCCGTCGAGCAGGGCGACGTACTTCTCCAGGGTGTCGTCGCCGCGGCCGGTATCGGTGAACACGTCGCCGTCGATCCCGCTCGTGTGGTTGAGCAGGTGTCGCATCGTCACGGTGCGGGTGACCTCGGGATCCGAGGAGGCGAATTCCGGGACGTACTCCACGATCGGGGTGTCGAGGTCGAGCCTGCCCTCGTCGACGAGCTTCATCACCACCGAGGTGGTCCACACCTTGCTCATCGACCCGATCTGGAACACCGAGTCGTCGGTGGTCTCGATCCCCGTGCGCACGTTGAGTATGCCGTGGTGCGCATATACGGGCTCCTCCCCGAGACGGAGGATGCCGAGGGTCGCCCCGGGAACCTTGTGCGCCTCGGCCAGGGCGCTCAGTCGCTGCTGCCAGTGCCGCGCGTCGAGGCGCGCGCGCACGGGCTTCCCCGCTGGCGGGGCGTACTGCTCCACCCAGTCGATCACGCGCTGCGAGTAGTCGGCGCGGTGCGAGGGCGGACCGGACAGCAGGAACAGGTGCGAGCCGCCGGGGTAGAGCACGAGGCGGGTGGGTACGCCGCGCTCGCGCAGGGCGGTGAACCACTGCTCCGCCTGGCCGACGGGGCAGCGGTCGTCAGCAGCCCCCTGCAGGATGAGCGTCGGCGTGGTGACCCGGTCGACCTGTGTGAACGGCGACTGCGCCGAGATGCGCTCCTCATCGCGCCACGGCAGTCCGCCGTTCTCCTTCGCCGACAGATAGTGCCCGAAGTCGGACGTGCCGCCCATCGAGAAGAGGTCGGTGACCACGCCCCCGCCCACGGCCGCGGCGAAGCGGTCGTCGCGCGAGGTCAGGTAGCAGGTCATGAAGCCGCCGTAGCTGTAGCCGGTGACGGCGAGGCGCGCCGGATCCGCGATGCCCTCGGCCACGAGCTGGTCGATCGGCTCGAGGAAGTCGTTCGCGTCGTTGACGCCCCAGCCTCCGGAGACCGCGGAGAAGAACGCATCGCCGTAGCCGTCGCTCCCGCGAGGGTTGAGAGTCAGGATCGCCCAGCCGCGGCGCGCGAGCAGCTGGTGGTACGGGTGGATGAGGTCGGCCGCGCCGTTCCAGGAGTTGTGCGGACCTCCGTGGATGTCCAACAGCAGCGGCAGGGCGCCGGTGGCATCGGGATCGCGTCGCAGCCACCCCGTGACGACCGTGCCGTCGGAGATCGTGAAGTGGAGCTCCTCGGCGGGGACGAGGTCGAAGTCGGGGGTGCCGTAGTCGGTGAGGACGTGCGTCGTGCCGTCGGCGAGATCCAGGAGCGCGATGTCGCCGAACGACTCCGGGGTGGCGAGCACGATCGCGGCGGAGGAGGCGGCGACCGACAGACCGGACACGTTCGCCGTGCCGCCCACGAGCGCAGTGGCGCCGGTGCCGTCATGCACCACGCGGTACACGTGCGAGTAGCCGTTGTCGCGCAGGCAGAACACGATGTCTCCGCCGTCGGTGAACTGCGGCATTCCGCCGGGGTAGCCGGGGCCGCCCGGCATCACGTTGCGGTCGAGGCTCGCCGTGAGGTCTTGCGGCTCACCGCCGTCGACGGGGAAGAGCAGGAGGCTCGCGTTCCCGACCTCGGTATCGGTGCGTCCGGCTGCCAGCACGTGACGACCGTCCGGGGTCCAGCCGACGGCCGTGGCCTGCACGTCGGCGGCGCTGAGCTGCAGGGCCTGGCTGTTCGGGTCGGTCGAGGAGCGGACGAACACGGGGATCCGCATGGTCAGGTCCGAGTCTTCTTCGACACTGGACGAGTAGGCGATCTGCGTACCCTCGGGCGACCAGAACGGGTCGGACGCGTGGGAGCGTCCATGCGTGAGGACCGTGACCGTGCCCGAGTCGACGTCGAGCACGTGCACCTGCTGCACGAGGGTGCCGAGGTTCCCCGCACCGTCGGCCTTGTAGCCCAGGCGGTCGGTGGCGGTCGGTGCCGAACGCCGGGCGAGGATGGTCTCCGCGCCCTCGCCGGGGAGCGCTGCGCTGTCGACCGGTGCCGTGAAGGCGATGCGCTGTCCGTCGGGGCTCCAGGCGGGGGCGCCGGCCCCGAGGGGGAGGGTCGTGAGTCCGCGTGCCTCGCCACCGGCAGCCGGGAGCACCCAGATCTGTGCGGGGCCGTCCTGCGCACGCAGGAACGCCAGCTGCGAGCCGTCCGGGCTCCACACCGGGGTCGAGTCCGCCGTCGCGTGGGTCAGTGCGGAGGGGGTTCCCCCGGCGGTCGACACCTGCCACAGCGCACGTGTGTCACGGTCGCCGTCGCGGTCGGTCGTCCGCAGCGCGAAGGCGATACGGGTGCCGTCCGGAGACAGCGCTGGCTGCTCCGGGGTGCGGACGCAGAACAGGTCGTCGACAGTGACGCGGTTCATGAGAGCTCCAATCGATGGTCAGTTCACTGTGTCCGCTGAGAGCGGGGACCGTGTTGTGGTCGCGGCCGAAACCAGGGGGATGCTTTGGGAGGTGGGCACAGTTCCGAGTGCGGCGTCTGCGTGGGTACCGGCGAAATGGCAGGCGGCTCCCGCTGTGCCCGAGGGCAGCGGAGGTTCCGCGATCACGCAGATCTGACGGTCGGCTCGTGCGGCCGGGCCGATCGGGCACCGCGGGTGGAAGCGGCACCCGCTGGGCGGGGCATGCGGATCGGCCGGCTCCACATCGACGGGCGCGAGCGGATCGACCGCGAGCAGGTTCCCGTGCCGGGTGGGCGCCGCCTGCAGCAGATCTCGCGTGTACGGGTGCTGCGGGTCGGCGAGCACCTGCTCGGTGGGACCGAACTCGACGATCCGTCCGAGATACATCACCGCGATGTGGTCGCTCAGGTAGCGCACGACCGAGAGGTTGTGCGAGATGAACAGCATCGTGAGGTCGAGCTCGCCACGCAGCTCCCGCACGAGGTTGAGCACCGAGCCCTGCACCGACACGTCGAGCGCGGAGGTGATCTCGTCGGCGATGACGACCTCGGGCCGGGCGGCGAGCGCTCTGGCCAGGGCGATGCGCTGACGCTGTCCGCCCGAGAGCGCGGCAGGGAGCGACTGCGCGCGGTCGGCGTCCAGGCTCACGAGGTCGAGCAGCCGGGCGACCTCCGCGCGCCGGGCGCTCGCACCGCGGATGTCACGCGGCAGGGCCTCGGCGATGGACTCGCCGATCGTCATGCGCGGATCGAGCGAGGAGAACGGATCCTGGAACACCATCTGGATGGGACGGCGGCGGCGGAAGCTGCGCACGTCCACTCCGTCGAGCGTGATCGCCCCCTCGCTGATCGGTGCGAGGCCGATCGCCGCGCGGGCCAGTGTCGACTTGCCCGACCCGGACTCGCCGACGAGACCCACGACCGACCCGGACGGGACCACGAGGGAGACGTCGTCGACGGCGGTGAGGCCCGTGCGGTGCGAGCCGTAGCGCACGCTCACCCGATCGAAACGAAGTTCGCTCATCGCAGGACCGTCTCTTCCTCTTCTGAAGCCGTCTCAGCGGTGGCCGTCTCATCTGCCGCCGTCGCATCTGCGGTCGTGGCGATCGTCACCGGGACCGGTGTCTCACCGTTCACCGGATGCCAGCATGCGACCCGGTGCCCTGCGGCATCGGTGACGAGCTCGGGGTCGCTCTCGCGGCAGAGCTCGGTGGCGAGCGGGCAGCGGGCGGCGAACGCGCAGCCGGCAGGGAAGGCCCCTGGAGCCGGCGGCCGGCCGGGGATCATCTTGAGCGGCTCGCTGCGGTCGGCGTCGAGCTCGGGAACGACCTCGAGCAGGGCCCGGGTGTAGGGATGCTGGGCGTCGGTGTGCAGCGCCGCCGCCGGCAGGTCTTCGACGATGCGGCCCGCGTACATCACGAGCACGCGGTCGCAGGTCTGCGCGACCACGGCGATGTCATGACTGATCAGCAGGATGGCCGCATCGGTGTCGCGTCGCACGCCCGCCAGCAGCTGCAGCACCTGACGCTGCACGGTCACGTCGAGCGCCGTGGTCGGCTCGTCCGCGATGATCAGTCTCGGGTGGTTCATGAGCCCCATGGCGATCATGGCACGCTGGCGCATGCCGCCGGAGAACTCGTGCGGATACTGGTGGGCGCGGCGAGCGGCTGCCGGCACGCGCACCGACTGCAGACGTTCGATCGCCCGGTCCATGGCCTGTTTCCGGGTGATGTCCTGGTGTTCGGAGGCGGCTTCGGCGAGCTGCGAGCCGATGCGCCTGGTCGGGTTGAAGGATGTCATCGGGTCTTGGAACACCATGGCGAGCGAGGTGCCGAGCAGGCTCCGCACCGCGCGGTCCGACGTGGTCAGCAGCGGGGTGCCGCAGAAGTCCAGCTGTGCGGCGGCGACGTGGCCGGGGCGCTCGATGAGCCGGGCGGCTGCGAGGGCGGTGAGGCTCTTGCCCGATCCGGATTCGCCGACGACACCGATCGCCTCACCGCGCGAGACCGTGAACGAGACGCCGCGCACCGGGGTGACCCACCCGGTGGGGGTGGGGAAGGAGACGCGCAGGTCGTCGACGAGGAGCACCACTTCTTCACCGTCGACCTGCGCGGGCTTGGTGGCTCCAGGCGTGGTCGCGCTGGAGCGCGCGATGGCGGGGAGGATGTGGCGGCGACGGGCCGATCGTCCGCCGAGGGCGGCGGCGGCCGTCTCGCCGAGGAGGTTGAACGCGAGCCCTGCGATCACGACGGCCACGGCGGGCCCGAGTGCTGCTGCCGGGTTGAGGTAGATGCGGTTCAGCCCCTCGCCGAGCAGGCGGCCCCAGTCGTATTCGGGCACCTGCACGCCCAGCCCGAGGAACGACAGCCCGGCGAACGCGAGCAGCGCCGAGCCGGCAGCCACGGTCGCGTTCACGATGAGCGGTTCGCCGATGTTGGGCAGGATGTGCCGGATCAGGATGCGTATGCGCGAGACACCGGCCACCTGCGCGGCGGAGATGAAGTCGCGTCCGGCGATCGCCGCCGACAGGGTCTGGGTGAGTCGGGCGAACTGCGGTGCCATCGCGAAGCCGATCGCGAGTACGGCACCGGTGGAGCCGACGCCGAAGATGACCGCGAAGAACAGGGCCAGCAGGAGGCCGGGGAAGGCGACCGCGATGTTCACGAACCCGACGATCGGGCGTCCGACCCACCGCGGGAGCACCGAGGGTGCCGTGCCGAGGAGGGTTCCGGCGACCACTCCGATGATCACGGCGATGACTGCGAGCACCACGGAGAGTCGGGTGGCGACCAGCACGCGGGCGAGCACGTCGCGCCCGAGGGTGTCGGTGCCCAGCAGGTGCTCGGCGCTCGGTCCCTGGGTGATCGCGGCGGGGTTCACCTGCTCGGCCTGAGTGCCCCAGATGACCGGGGCGAAGATCGCGCCGAGTGCGACGAGCAGCACCAGAGCGAGAGCCGTGATCCCGAGGGGTGAACGGACGATGCCTGACCATGCGGTGCGTGCCGACATCATGCCTCCGTGGTGGATCGCGGGTTCGGGGAGATGGTGTCGATGCCTGACCATGCGGTGCGTGCCGACATCATGCCTCC
>JBOGEI010000012.1:0-35748 GCA_050701935.1 Microbacterium sp. | reverse complement strand
CCAAGGGCGGCATGATGACCAAGCTCATCGAGCGCAACACGGCCATCCCGACCAAGCGCAGCGAGACCTTCACCACGGCAGACGACAACCAGCCGTCCGTCGCGATCCAGGTCTTCCAGGGCGAGCGTGACTTCACGCGCGACAACAAGCCGCTCGGCACGTTCGAGCTGACCGGTATCGCTCCGGCTCCCCGTGGCATCCCGCAGATCGAGGTCACCTTCGACATCGACGCCAACGGCATCGTCCACGTGTCCGCCAAGGACAAGGGCACCGGCACCGAGAAGTCGATCGTCATCTCCGGCGGCTCCTCGCTGTCGAAGGAAGACATCGAGCGCATGGTCCGCGAGGCCGAGGAGCACGCGGCCGAGGACAAGGCACGCCGTGAGGCCGCCGAGGTCCGCAACCAGGCCGAGACGCTCGCGTACTCGATCGACAAGCTGATCTCCGAGAACGAGGACAAGCTGCCCGAAGACGTCAAGACCGAGGTCAAGGCCGACGTCGACGCGCTCAAGACGGCTCTGGCCGGCGAAGACGACGAGGCCGTGAAGACCGCGTTCGACAAGCTCAACCAGTCGCAGTCCAAGCTCGGCGAGGCCATCTACGCCTCCTCGCAGGCGGATGCCGCTGCCGGCGCTTCGGCTGACGGCGAGGCTCCGGCAGGTGACGCTCCCTCTTCCGAGGAAGATGTCATCGACGCCGAGGTCGTCGACGACGAGGACGAGAAGAAGTAATCATGACGGACAAGAACTTCGACGAGAACCAGTTTCCTGAGTCCGCCGAAGGTCGCAGCGAGGGGTCGGATGCTCAGGCATCCGGCCCCGCGCCGCAGAACCCGGACTCCACCGAGGCGAAGGCCGCCGAGGGGTCGGACGAGACCCCCGTCGACGGTGCCACCGACGACCTCACGGTCGACGACATCCTCGGAGCGACGCAGACCGGCGAGGCCGCGGCGGAAGATGCCGTGCTCGCCGACCTCGAATCCACGCTGCTGAACGACCTCAAGCGTCTCCAGGCCGAATACGCCAACTACCGACGCCGCACCGAAGAGCAGCGCCAGGTCGAGATCGAACGCGCGAGGGGCGAGGCCGCCAAGGGCCTCATCCCGGTGCTCGACGACCTCGACCGCGCCGCTCAGCACGGAGATCTCGTGGAGGGCACGCCCTTCGCCGTGATCGCCGACAAGGTGCGCGTCGCGGTGGAGCGTCTCGGAGTGGTCGCGTACGGCGAGAAGGGCGAAGACTTCGACCCCCAGCGCCACGAGGCCATCTTCCAGCAGCCGACCCCCGGCGCCGAGAAGACCACGATCCTCGAGGTCGTCGAGGTGGGGTATCGCCTCGGTGATGTCGAGCTGCGTCCCGCGAAGGTCGTCGTCGCTGTCCCAGAAGGGTAGGTGATCGATGGCCAGCCAGGATTGGTTCGACAAGGACTTCTACAAGACCCTCGGGGTCTCCAAAGACGTCAGCGATGCGGACCTCAAGAAGACGTATCGCAAGCTCGCGCGCAAGTATCACCCGGACTCCAATCAGGGTGATGCCAAGGCCGAGGCGAAGTTCAAGGAGATCAGCGAGGCCTACTCGGTGCTCTCCGACACTGAGCAGCGCAAGGAGTACGACGAGATCCGAGCGATGGGCTCCGGTGCTCGCTTCACGGCGAGTGGTCAGGGTGCCGGCGGCTTCGAAGACGTGTTCAGCCGGTACGGCCAGCAGGGTCGAGGGCAGGCCGCGGACTTCGAGGACATCTTCGCGATGTTCAACCAGGGTCAGGGCGCGAGCTTCGGCAACGGCCGGTTCGGACAGACGAGCGGCGGCTATCGCGGCTTCGGCGGCCCACAGCGCGGTGCCGACGTCACGGCGCGCACCACGATCGACTTCACCACGGCCGTGCAGGGGGAGACCATCTCCCTGCAGGGCGAAGACGGCAAGCCGTTCAAGGTGAAGATCCCGGCGGGGGTGGCGGATGGGCAGAAGATCCGTCTCCGCGGCCGTGGCCGCCCCTCGCCAGACGGCGGGGAGAGCGGGGACATCGTGGTGCAGATCGCCGTGCGTCCGCATCCGGTGTTCACACGTGACGGTCTCAACCTTCGCGTCGTGGTCCCGGTGACGTTCACCGAGGCGACCCTCGGCGCGACGATCGAGGTCCCCACTCTCGGCGGCGACGTGGTCAAGCTCCGTGTCGCACCCGGCACCCCCTCCGGGCGGGTGCTGCGCGTCAAGGGGCGAGGAGTCGCGAGCTCCAAGGGGACAGGCGACCTGCTCGCCGAGCTCCAGGTCGCGGTGCCCACGCACCTCGACGAGGCCGCACGCGCGGCGCTGGAGGAGTTCCAGAAGCTCGAACCCACGGAGAACCCGCGGGCCGAGCTGATGGCGAAGGCGCGGCGATGACCAGCCGTCGTCTCGGCATCACCGAAACAGGCGTTCGCGCCGGGTCGGGCCGTTCTGAGAAGAACGCGCCTGTTCCGGCGCTTCCGCCTGTGTACGCAAGCGGGGGAGGAGAGAGGATCCTGTGATGAACGCTGACACCCCGGTGTTCGCGATCGCGGCAGCGGCCGAGCTCTCCGGCCTCCACCCGCAGACACTGCGACAGTACGACCGCATCGGCCTCGTGATTCCCGGCCGAACGTCGGGCGGTTCCCGCCGCTATTCGCCCCGCAACATCGAGCAGCTGCGCGAGGTCGCTCAGCTCTCCTCTGAAGGTGTGAGCCTCCCCGCGATCGCTCGTCTGCTCGACCTCGAAGACGACAACCGGATGCTCCGCAACCGCATCGCCGTACTCGAGAGCGCGCTGCGCACCGAGCGCGAGAGCCGCCCGGGCGTCCGTGTGTTCGCCGCCGGGTCCGCGGGCGTCGTACCCATGCCCACCGGACGGCGCCTGCGGCGTTCGACCGAGGTCGTGCTCTGGGACCCCCGCGGGAGCGCCTGACTCAGAGCTCCTCGGAGACTCATCCGAAAGTGAAGAGCCTTCGACATGTTTCACGTGCGTGCTGACATGCGTGAAACGGTTCGCGACGTCGAGCATGGGAGGCATGACAGATCATCCAGCGATGTCCGATCCCGAAGCGACAACGACGCCGGCATCGCGGGCGATCAGTCGACGAACCGTGCTCGGGGCGGCGCTCGGTGCATCGGCTGCACTCGCCGCCGGAGGCGCCGTCGCGATGGCTTCACCCGCACCCGCATCCGCATCCGCACCTGCCGCACCCCTCGACCTCGTGCTGATCCACGGCGGATTCCACGGCGCCTGGCAGTGGCGTCCCCTCGTCGAAGCGCTTTCCGCCCCGGGGAGACGAATCCTCGCTCCGACGCTTCCGGGGACCGGCGACCGCTCGCACCAGCTCACGCCGGGGATCCGCTTCGCCGACGGCGTCGACGACATAGTGGCGACGATCGACGCCGAGGAGCTGAAGAACGTCGTGCTCGTGGGGCACAGCATCGGTGGTGCCTACGCCTCCGCTGTCGCCGAGCGGATCGCCGACCGACTCCGCGGGGCGGTCTACCTCGATGCGGTGATCGTGGATCCGGGCGAGCGCGTGCTCGACATGCTCATGCCGGAAAGTCGCATCCAGCTCCCGCAGACGGTCGCGGAGTCGGGCGAGGGGTACTTCGTGCCGAAGCCGACCGATGCGACGAGGTTCGGACTCACGCGCGCAGAGGACATCGCCTGGGTGCAGCGCCGACTCACCCCGCACCCGTGGAGCACCTGGGTCGACGTGGTACCGATCACGAGGCGGGCTCCCGCCGTCCCCAAGCTCTACATCGACTGCACCACGCCGAGCTTCCCCAACGTCTCGCTGTCGAAGGAGCGGGTGCGCAGCCGGAGCGCACAGTGGCGGATCGCGCAGTTGGCTACGGGCCACGATGCAATGATCTCGATGCCGCGGGAGGTGGCCGGTCTGATCGACCGCTTCTGCAGAGATCTGTGAGGAGCAGCGGTTTCGCGTCGGTGATCCCCGGCCCTCAGAGCGGCTCGACCGAGAACCGGAAAGCGGCGCCCTGGCGGAACGGCTCGATGATCTCGAAGTTCTCGTAGGCGGGGCCGCCGGGGATCGGCGAGGCGCTCGCCCAGTACGACCACCGGGCGTTGACCACTGCTTCGAGCGCGGGATGCGGGTCATCCACACGCCAGGTCTGCTCGGCACGGCGTCCGAGGAAGCGCCAGTGCTCCGCCGTGTCCGCGGAGTATTCGCCTGACCACGGATCCTCCTCGTCGCCCGCGGCGCTCACGACCGCGGCTTCGCCGTCGCGAGTGAGTTCGGCGAGCGGGAAGCGGGCATGCGTCGTGAATCCGGTACCGGCGAACGCCGGCCACAGCTCGGCGGGAGACACGGTGCGGTCGGCGAGGTGCAGCAGCCGCAGCCTCGCCCAGTTGCCCATGGTCGCCGTGAGGATCAGGTTCGACAGCGGGACGGATGCCGCGTTCGCGAAGCCCGCCAGCTCCACCTCATGTGGGCGATCGGCGAAGAACCGCACCCGCACCCGCACATCCGCACCGTTGTCGAAGCGTTCGACGCCGATCCACACGGTCAACGTCTCGATACCGTCCACCGTGTCGATCTCACCGCGCGCGGGTGCGCCCGACGCCACCGTCTGCGCGCCTGAGGCATCATCCGAAGACCAGAACCGTTTGCCCTGTGCCCCGGGATCGAGACGGCTCGGCTCCATCTCCGAGAAGCCACGCTCGCTCGCCCCCTGCGGAATGGGCTCGACAGCGATGAAGTTCACCAGGCGCTCGCGCGGATGCCCGAGGTAGGGGGTGAACACCCGGAGCAGTCCGCGCGGTCCGGGGAGAGGCGGGATGCCTAGCTGGAGTCCATCGGGGTGGCCCCAGCGGGGTTCGGCAGAGGGGGCGCCGGACGGCCGCAGCCATCGGTCGATCGGGGAGTCTGGCATGCCGAAGACCCTAGTGTGTTGAAATCGATTTCGCTAGATTCGGAGATCATCACCCGCAGATCAAGGAGGATCATGCCCTGTGTCATCCCCGCACCTCGTCGCGTCGCCGTCGCGGCATCCGTCGTCCTTGCTCTCGGCCTCGCAGGGTGCTCCGGAGGCGGCCCTGTGAGCGTCGACACCGATACGGACAAGCCGTTCGTGCTCGATGGCGTATCGAATCTCACCGAGATCGCGCAGCTCACCGGTCCCGGTGCGATGAATGACACCGCCGCCGTGTCGGTCGCGGGCACGGACCTGGGCTCGATGGTCAACGTCGGCGACAAGACGTTCTTCCTGTTCGGCGATACTTTCGGCGAGCGCGACCCGGAGTCGATCGGAGGTCAGGGCGGCTTCTGGCGCTCGAACGTCGCCGCCTGGACCACCGACGACGACCCTTCCGACGGCATCGGCTTCGAGGGGTGGGTGGAGGATGACATCGGGCTCGCGGCGCCGCTCATCGAAGGCGACCATGACGCCAACGGAGCGGGCGGCGAGGTGACGAAGATCCCCACCTACGGTTTCGCGATCGGCGACACGATCTACGCCTCGTACATGTCCGTGCGCTTGTGGGGGGAGCCTGGCGCGTGGGATTCGAACTACTCGGCCCTCGTCGTCTCGCGGGATGACGGGCGTACGTGGGACCCTGTCGACGGCGTGGAGTGGCCGGGGGACTCGAACTTCGTGCAGTTCGCGACCGCCGAGGTGAGCGAGGGCGGCCGGGACTGGATCTACTTCTGGTCGATCCCATCCGGACGATTCGGCGGCGTCCAGCTGATGCGTGTTCCGGCGACGGAAGCGTCAGTGCAGGAGCAGTCGGAGTACTCGTACTTCGCCGGTCTCGAGGGCGAGACGCCCCAGTGGAGTGACGACCTGAATGATGCCGAGACGATCCTCGACGGCACGATCGGTGAGCTCTCGGTGATGTGGTCGACGTACCTCGACCGCTGGATCATGACCTATTCGGATGCCGGCAGCGCCTACATCCGCGAGGGCGTGACGCCCTGGGGGCCATGGGGGGAGGCGATCGAACTCGTCCCGCAAGCGGACTATCCCGGCCTGTACTCGCCGTATCTGAACCCGAGATATGTGAGCGACGACGGACGCCGGATCTACTTCGCCCTCTCGCTCTGGGGTCCGTACAACGTCTTCTGGTTCTCTGCAGACCTGGAGCGCGTCGACTGATCGAAGCGTGAATGGATCCCTTGCGCATGAAATCGATTTCGCCTACTCTGGCGCATACCCGATCACTGAGGATCCACGGGCGCGACCGGGGCCCGCCGGCGGCAGCCGAACACACAGCAGCGACTCGATGAGGAGTCCGTTCCTGAGGAGGAACCCATGAGAACCACCACACGTACGCGCAGGGCCACGCTCGCCGTTCTCGGCGCTCTGACGGTCGGCACGATGCTCGCCGCCTGCGGCTCCGGCACGCCGGGGGAGTCGGCCGGTGAAGGCGGCGGAGAAGACGGAGTCACCACGGTGCAGTTCTGGCACCGCAGCTTCACGCCGGTGGAGAACGAGTGGTACGCCGACATCGTCAAGAAGTTCAACGCCTCGCAGGACAAGATCAAGGTCGTCGGTACCGAGGTTCCGGCCGACGCCTGGGACCAGAAGATGAAGGCGGCTCAGGCTGCGGGCAAGGCTCCCGACGTCTACACCAGCTCCGCCAACCTCTACGACCTCGTGAACGCCGGACAGGTGCACGAGCTCGACTCGATCGTCTCGAAGGAAGCGCTGGGCGAGATCCTCGACAACGCCAAGTCCATCTCCGAGATCGACGGCACCCACTACGCCTATCCGCTGCTGCTCGAGCCCCAGACGGTGCTGTTCTGGAACAAGGACATGCTGAACGCCGCCGGGGTCGACTCCGAGAACGCTCCTGCGAGCTGGGACGACCTCCTCGCCGCCTGCGCGAAGATCCAGCCCACGCTCGCGGACGGTCAGTACTGCATCTCGCCCGCGCAGGATGCCGTGACCATGGCCTGGTCGACCGTCGGCCAGCAGTACAACTTCGCAGGCCACCTGGCGCTCACCGACGATTGGGCAGCCCCCGACATCGACAACGACGGCTACCGCGCGCTGATGGAGCAGTACAAGCAGCTGTGGGACAAGGGGTACATGCCCAAGCAGCCCCTCGCGGCCTATGTCGCCGGTGAGGAATTCGGTCAGCAGAAGGTCGCCTTCAAGGTCTCCGGATCCTGGATGATGTCCGAGATCGGGTCGGACTATGCCGACCTTCTCACCAAGACCGGCGTCGGAGCATTCCCGAGCTCGTCGGATGCTGATGGGCGCACAGCCACCACCATGGGCAACTTCACCTGGGTCGTCGACGCGAAGAGCAAGGCGCCGGAGGCTGCGGGTGACTTCCTCTCCTGGGCGATCGGTGGCGACCCGGAGAACCTCGTACCGTTCTTCGTCGACACGCAGTTCACCAAGGTCCCCGTGCGGCAGTCGGTGCAGGATGCCGTCGCCGCGAGCGAAGAGGCGGCGAACGCCCCGTGGTCGAGCATCATCGTCGATGACATCGCTCCGGACGCCATCGCCGGATCCACCTATCCGTGGGACGTCAACCTCGCCGTCGGCACCGCGATGGAGTCGGTGATGAAGGGCTCGGCCTCCGTGGATGATGCGATCAAGACCGCGAGCGCCGCGATCCAGACCGTCATCGACCGTGACGGACTGCCGGACAAGGCACCGAAGAACTGACATCGCTCGCGGTTCGGGGGCCGGGGCTCCCGGTCCCCGAACCGCGGTGCACCCGAGATCACGACGAGGTGGATATGGCCAGTCAGGCTGTGGAAGAACGCCGGGCGATCCGGCAGCGGCAGAACCGGTACCGATACCGGGACAACAGGACCGCGTACTGGTTCCTGCTTCCGGTGGTGGCGCTGCTGGGGATCTTCGTGATCTGGCCGGCGATCTACGCCGGGTATCTGTCCTTCCAGGACTGGAGCTTCTACAAGGATCCGGAGTTCGTCGGCATCCGCAACTACGCCAACGTGCTGAAGGACCCGCTGTTCCTGGCGACGATCGGACGCGGCTTCGCCTTCGTCTTCCTCACCGTTCCGATCATGCTGGTCCTCGCGTTCCTGTTCGCGAGTCTCGTCGTCACGGTGTCGCGTCGTGCGGCCAGCGTGCTGAAGGTCAGCATCTACATCCCCACGATCATCTCGGCCGTGATCGCGTCGATCATCTTCGTCCTGATCTACAACTACTCCGGCGGTCTCCTGAACGCGTTCCTCGGCGTCTTCGGCATCGAGCCGATCGCCTGGATCGGCGACCCGAAATGGGCGCTCCTCGCGATCGCGGTTCCGGCGATCTGGCTCGGCATGGGCCTCACCTCGTTGATCATGGTCGCCGCGATGGTCGACATCCCGGCGGAGTACTACGAGGCTGCGGCGATGGAGGGTGCCAACTGGGGGCAGAAGACCGCCTACATCACGATCCCGCAGATGAAGAACGTGGTGCTCTACCTGCTGATCACCGGATTCGTCGCGGCGATCCAGCAGTTCGAGCTCCCCCTCGTCATGACGCAGGGCGGCCCGCTGGACTCCACCACGCTGCCGAACCTCTTCATCTTCAACCACTTCCGAAACGATGTGAACGTCGGCTACTCGATCGCCGCGGCGCTGCTGCTGTTCGTGGTCCTGGGCACGATCTCGGCCCTGGTGTTCAAATTCGTCAACTCCGAGAGGCTGGTGGACTGAGATGGCCGTCATGCAGGACACCACCCGCATCGTGCTCGCCGGCAAGGAGCCGCGTTCGGCCAGGGTGCCGCGCAGCGCCGGGGGTTGGCTCGTCGTCATCGGCAAGGTGATCCTGGGCGGGCTCTTCGTCATCGCATCGCTCTTCCCCCTCGCCTGGATGGTGATCGCAGGATTCAAGTCAAAGACCGAGGTCGTCGAGACGCCCTTCCAGTTCTTCCCCGAGGTGTGGCTCTGGCAGAACTACGCCCAGATCCTGGCGGACCCCACCTTCCTGCGGACTCTGCTGTGGACCTTCTTCGGCGCCGTGCTCTTCACGGTGGGGAGTCTCGCGGTGAACTCACTCGCCGCCTACGCCTTCGCACGACTCGACTTCCGGTTCAAGAAGACGATCTGGGCGATCGTGATCACCACGATGTTCATCCCCGGCATGACCATCCTGCTCACGAGCTTCATCGTGGTCACGCGCCTGTCGATGCTCGACACCCTGGCCGTGCTGGTGATCCCTGGGCTCGCGAGCGCGGGGATGGTGTTCTTCATCCGGCAGTTCTACCTCAACATCCCCAAGAGTCTCGAGGAGGCGGCGATGCTCGACGGCTGCGGTCGTTTCGGCATCTTCGTGCGCATCTTCCTGCCGTTGTCGAAGCCGCCGTTCGTCGTGATGGGGATCACCGCGTTCCTCGCGTACTGGAACTCCTACGTCTGGCCGATCCTGACGATCACCTCGCCGGAGCGGTTCGTACTCCAGCAGTACCTCGCAACCTTCCGGTCCGAGCGCAGCACCGAACTGGGCCTGCTGATGGCCGGCTCAGTGCTCGCGGCCGCACCTGTGATCATCCTGTTCCTGATCTTCCAGAAGCAGATCATCGGGAACATCAAGATGGCAGGTCTCAAGTAGCACCACGCGCAACAGCACCACGCGCAACAGCACCACCCGCAACAGCACCACGCGCAACAGCACCACCCGCAACAGCACCACCCGCAACAGCACCACCCACCATGCGGTACCGAGAGGAGAGGTCGATGGAGACCCAGAACGCGCAGGGATCACGGATCAGTCGCAGGGGAGTCCTGCAGGGAGCGGTGGTGGCGGGAGCGGCATTCCTCGCCGCGACCGGAGCGCCCGG
Source organism: Microbacterium sp. (assembly GCA_050701935.1). Lineage (GTDB taxonomy): Bacteria > Actinomycetota > Actinomycetes > Actinomycetales > Microbacteriaceae > Microbacterium. The sequence continues at coordinate 25,992 of JBOGEI010000012.1, read as the reverse complement.
CCCCGCGGCGGCGGCGGGGCTGACCGTGTCACGGATCAAGGTGCTCGCCGGAACCCAGAGCCCGGTGCAGTACGGGATCGGAGCGACGGATCTCGGTATCCCCGTTCGGACCCCCGACGGCCGGATGCTGTTCATGTTCGGCGACACATGGGCCGACGGCGTGGGCGGGGCGAACTGGCGCTCGCCGGTGGCTCTCTACTCGTCGACCACGAACCTCGCCGCCGGCGTCACCTTCAACGGGAGCGCCGGAGCCGGTGCGAACACGCAGGGCACCGCCCCACAGCTCTGGTACTACCCCCACGACGCGTACTTCACGACGGTCATCCCCTCGGACGTGATCACGATCGGATCGCGCATGTACCTGCATGCCATCGTCAACGGTCCGAACTTCGGCGCCGTGCGCTGGACGGAGCTGTGGAAGTCGGATGACAACGGAGCGACCTGGCAGCACACGGGCCTGCAGTTCCCCGCCGACATGGCCGGCGGCAAGTTCCAGTGCATCACGTGGGGAGAGGGCAGCGACGGCTACGTGTACATCTACGGCACCGGCTTCCAGCGGGACAAGGGCATCGTGCTCTACCGCGTGCCGTCGAACAGTATGACGACGCTCTCGGCGTATCAGCCCTGGGGCTTCGCGAACGGTTCCTGGGGCTGGGGCAAGCCCGTCACCGAGGTGCTCTCCGGCAAGTTCGGCGAGATGTGCCTGCGACCGCTCGGCGGGAAGTGGATCCTCACCTGGTTCAACTCGGGGGCGTACCGGATCGACGCGATGGTGCTCAACACCCCGACCGACAACCTCTACACCGCCACCAAAACCACCCTCCTCACCGGCACCGAGTGGAACACGGAGGACGCCTCGCACGTCGCGCAGCTCTACGGCGGCTACATCATCCCCGGTTCGACCCTGTCGGACCTGCACCTCAGCGTGAGCCAGTGGAACACGAGCAACAACAGCGTGTACCACTCCGAGCAGTTCCGCGTGCAGGGGCTGGTGTAGCGCGTCCAGGAGACGGAAAGCAACGCTTTCTAGTTTTGGGAGCAGGGAACGACCCTGCTCCGCGCCCGGCGCGCGGGTGTCCTGCCACGAAGGAACACCTCCTCATGACGAACACCACAGCCCCTTCTGCCGCCGCCTCGACGGGCCTCCTGGTTCTCCGGGTCGTCGTCGGCGCGATCTTCGCCGCTCATGGCGCGCAGAAGATCTTCGAGTTCACGCTGCCCGGAACCATCGGAAGCTTCGCCGGTATGGGGGTGCCTCTCGCCGAGATCGCCGCCCCCGTGGTGGCGTTCCTCGAGCTCATCGGCGGCATCCTGCTGATTCTCGGATTCCTCACGCGCCCTGTCGGAATCCTGCTGACGATCGACATGGCGGTGGCGCTCGTCCTCGTGCACCTGCCCGCGGGGCTCTGGGTCGGCGACGGCGGCTACGAGTTCGTCGCCGTGCTCGGTGTCGCCGCTCTCGCGCTGGCTCTCACCGGCGCCGGCCGCTACTCCCTCGACGGTGCATTCCTGCGCGGTCGCACGCCCGCCTGGCTGAGCTGAGTCTCGCCTCGCTCAGCCCTGTGGACCTCAGTCCTGCGGGGAGCGGGGCGGAGTGGCGCCGATGTCCGGCACCGGGGCGGTTCCTAGATGAACCTCCAGGTCGTCGGACGTCGGTGTCTTCGGGCGCCGCGCCGTCGGCCGATCGAGATAGAACAGGGCGGTCGAGGCGATGTCGTCGCGCAGCGGCAGATAGCGCCAGCCGCTGCGCCATCCGAGCGCCTGGATGTCGACCTTCGGGATGCCGGTGGCGAAGTGGATCGGGTCGAGCAGGTGCCACCGGTACATGCCGAAGCGCTGCTGCGAGACGTAGAGCCCGTCCGGTCGGATGACCTGGGGCATCCCGAGATAAGGCGTTGAGAACTCGGTGTAGCCCTGGCCGGGGATGTCGAAGTTCCAGGCGCCGCCGAAGTAGTCCTCTGTCCCGGTGCCGCAGATCGTCGGGTAGTCGGTGTCGTCGTCGAGGTAGAACTTGATCTCGCCCTCGCCCCACCAGCCGTTGGAGTTCACTCCCCACGCGATGTAGGTGCCGACGTACTGCCCCTGTCCCTCGATGCCCTCCAGGATTACATGCGGGGTGAAGTCTTCGAGCGGGTTCGATCGACGCCACTGCGCATGGAAATAGGCGTCGTTCGAGTGGTCGCCGCCGATCTCGTAGGTCACCTGGTAGTAGACGCGCACATCGACGACGGAGGTGTTCTCGAGCGTCAGCCGGGCGCCGTCCTTGAACGGCATGGGCCAGTACGAGTTGAAGCCGCCGTGCGGGTTCGCCGCGATCGTCTGCGAGTTCACCTGTGCGAACACGCCCCATCCGTTGCAGAAGAAGTCGCCATAGGGCACCTCGACGGCCGGCTCATCCGAACCGTCCCAGTAGGCGCGCAGCAGCAGAGTGCGCCAGTTGTCGGTGTGCGTCGTGATCCAGATGTGCGTGATCTTGCCCGCGCCGGAGATGTTCGCGAGGTCGAGGGTCTCGCCGGCCTTGATGTCCATGCTGGGAGAGATCTTCCAACCGGGGCCGAGGTCACGTGCGTTGGTCGCGCCCGTGCCCTCGGTCGCCCGGCCGCCGCCCCCAGCGGATCCGTCGAAGTTCTCCGGTGAGATGGATCGGGTCTGGACCGGTCGCAGCGCTGCGAGGGAGGCCAGATCAGAGGGTGCAGAAGTCATGGGCGCCAATGTAATCGATTTCATGTCGGAACGCCAGAGATTGGATTCGTGCGCGATACTGTTGCTTTCACGTTCGGCTCGTCCGGACAGGCAGTGAGGGTGCATGGCCACGATCTACGACGTCGCGGAACTCGCGGGCGTCTCTCCCGCGACCGTCTCGCGTGTCTTCAACGGCACGAGTGTGTCCGAGGAGAAGGTCGCAGCAGTGCGCGACGCGGCGGCGAAGCTGAGTTTCACCCCGAACCGCACCGCCCGCACGCTTCGGCGCCAGAGCTCCGAGGTCATCGCGCTCGTCATCCCCGACATCGAGAACCCCTACTTCACGGAGATGGCCCGCGGTGTCGAAGACGTCGCATCCGAGGCCGGCTACTCGGTCGTGCTCTGCAACTCCGACGCGCAGCTAGAGAAGGAGGCGACCTACCTCCGCATCGCGATCTCCGAGCACATGTCGGGAATCATCATCGCGACCGCCGACGAGCAGTCCAACCTGGACAGCGTCCTCGCGACCGGCCGACCTGTGGTCGCGGTCGACCGCAGCACCACGTACGACATCGACGGCGTCGTGATGGCGAACCGTGCGGCGGGAACCTCGGCGACGCAGGATCTGATCAACGCGGGCTACCGGCGCATCGCCTACATCGGCGGCCCGGAGCACATCGACACCGCGGCCGAGCGCGCCGCCGGCTGGCGCTCCGTGCTCGCGTCGGCGCGCCCCGAGCTCGATGTCGACGAGTTGGCCCGGTTCGCGACCTTCCGCGTGGACGGCGGACGCGCGGCGATGGAAGAACTGCTCGCCCTTCCCGAGCCGCCGGATGCCGTGGTCGCCGGCAACAACCTCATCGGCGTCGGGGCGATCCAGGTGCTGACCGAACATGGCCTCACCCCTCCGCAGGTCGGGGTCGCAGTGATCGGCTCGCTGCCGTTCACGACCCTGTCGCCCACTGCCGTCACCGTCGTGCGGTTGCCGGCGCGCCACATGGGAGTGACGGCAGCGCGGATGCTGCTCGAACGTATCAAGGGCGATCACCAGCCGTCGCGCACCGTGGTGCTGCGCAACGAGATCCAGCCCGCAAGCCCGCGGAGTTAGCGGGAGCCCCAGAAGCGGGTAGCCAGGTTGGCGACCTCTTTGTCGAGGTCTTCGAGTCTGCGGTCCACCGAGCCGAGTCGTGCGTCGAACTTCGTCTCCAGAGCGTCGAATTTCGTGTCCATCGCCTCGAACCGTGCGTCGAACTTCGTCTCCAGAGCATCGAATTTCGTGTCCATCGCCTCGAACCGTGCGTCGAACTTCGTCTCCAGAGCATCGAACTTCGTGTCCATCGCCTCGAACCGGGAGTCGAATTTCGCGTCGATCCCCTCGAACCGGGAGTCGAATTTCGCGTCGATCCGCTCGAACCGGTATCCGAGCTCACGCCGAAGGGAGGCGATCATCTTGTCGTTCTGTCGGACCAAGACGGTGAGTGAACCCAGCATGAAGGCGGCGAACACGCCGATCAGTGTCCAGACCTGGGGTTCGTTCATCTGCATGGCTCCATCCTGCCGGGGGAAAACCCAGATTGTCACGGTATTCCGGTGCTGCAGGGGCTCGAACGCGTGAAGCGCGGGGAACCTAATTTTTCCACGGATCGTGCAGGAGAGGTCGGATCTTCTTGCGGCCTGAAATCGATTTCGCGTACAGTGGCCACAGGTTTCAGATTCTGAGCTCAGGTTTCAAGGAGGACTCCATGCGCTGCACCCTCGGGGTGGACATCGGCACATCCAGCAGCAAGGGGGTGCTGGTCGACGGCGACGGCACGATCGTCGCGTCGGCGAGCCGTGCGCACGAGGTCAGCCGCCCCCACACCGGATGGGTCGAGATGGACGGCGGCGTGTGGTGGGACGAGTTCGTCTCGATCGCCCGCGAGCTGCTCGATGCGGCGCCCGATGCCGAGGTCGTCGGGGTCGGTGTCAGCGGAATGGGACCGTGCATCCTCCTCGCCGACGAGGCCGATCGGCCCGTGCGCCCCGCGATCCTCTACGGCGTCGACACCCGTTCGACCCCGCAGATCGACCGGATGACGCTCGAGCTCGGAGCTGACGCGATCACCCGCGTCGGTGGATCGACGCTGACCTCGCAGGCCGGCGGCCCCAAGATCGCGTGGGTGGCCGACGAGGAGCCGGAAGCCTGGATGAGCGCACGACGCCTGTTCATGCCGGCGTCGTGGCTCGCCAGGAAGCTCACCGGCGCCTACGTGCTCGACCACCAGTCCGCGAGCCAGGTCTCGCCTCTCTACGACATCGAGGAGGGGAGCTGGTACGGCCCCTGGTGGGAGCGGTACGCGGGCGCCATCGAACAGCCCGCGCTGCACTGGGCGGGCGATCTGGCCGGCGGGGTGACCGCCGATGCGGCATCGCTCACCGGTATCCCGGTGGGAACGCCCGTGATCACGGGGACCATCGACGCCTGGACCGAGGCCGTCAGCGTCGGCGCGCACGAGCTCGGCGATCTGATGCTCATGTACGGGACGACGATGTTCCTCGTCGCCACTGGGGAGGCGACACTGCGCACTCCGTCGATGTGGACCACCGCTGGAGCATTCGCGGGTACGCGCAATCTCGCGGGTGGTCTCTCGACCTCGGGCGCGCTGACCGCGTGGCTGAAGGGACTGACCGGAGCCGACTACCCCGCACTCCTGGCAGAGGCCGAGCGCTCCGAACCCGGTGCGAAGGGGCTGCTCGTGCTGCCGTACTTCGCCGGGGAGCGCACTCCGATCCAAGACCCCGACGCCCGTGGCGTGATCGCCGGCCTCACGCTGGAGCACACGCGAGGAGACCTCTACCGCGCGGCGCTCGAGGCCACGGCTCTCGGGGTGCGGCACAACGTCGAGACCATGCGTGCGGCCGGAGCCGACATCCGCCGGATCGTCGCGGTCGGCGGTGGCACCCAGGGCCGACTGTGGCTGCAGGTCGTCTCCGACGTCACCGGCCTCGTGCAGGAAGTGCCGCAGACCACGATCGGTGCGAGCTACGGTGCGGCGTTCCTCGCCGCGAACGCGACCGCGGCACCCGGCGAGGCACCGGCGATCACGGACTGGAATCCGATAGCTCATACGATCCGACCGGACGAGGCGCTGCGCCCGCTCTACGATGACCTGTTCGACAGGTACAAGCGCTTGTATGAGGGGTCGAAAGACGTCGTGCACGAACTCGCGGCCACGCAGCGCGGAGCCTCGGCATGACCGGCGAACGACGCGCCACCGGCATCCCGCACACCTCGCAGGCGACCGCCTTCCCGCTGGGTGGCATCGGCACGGGGAATGTGTCTATCGGCTCCCGCGGCGAGCTGCGCGACTGGGAGTTGGAGAACCTTCCGGACAAGGGACGACGCAATCCGCACTCCTTCTTCGCGATCCATGCGGCACCCGAGGGCGAAGAGGCGGTCACCCGAGTGCTCGAGGCGAGGCTCACCGGACGCCACGACGCGGATGCCGGTTACGCGTTCGACCAGCTCGCGGGTCTTCCTCGACTCGATGCGGCGACCCTGCATGGCGAGTACCCCGTGGTCGACGTCGACTTCACCGATCACGTGCTCCCCGTCGAGGTGTCCCTGCACGCCTTCACGCCGCTCGTGCCGCTCGATGCCGACGAATCCGGCATCCCGGCAGCGATCCTGCGCTATCGGGTGACCAACCCGGGGCACGTCCCGGTGGCCGTCACCGTGGTCGGGAGCGTCTCGCACACGGCGGGGAGGGGAACCCCTGGGCCGGATGCGCCGTGGGGGATGCGGGCGACGCAGAGCGTTCGCTGGCGCGACGACGGGGATGTGCGCGGACTCGACTTCGGAATCGATCTGCCGGAGGACGATCCCGGTTACGGGACGCTCAGCCTCACGACGACGGACGCAGCCACGACGGTGAAGCCGCAGTGGGTCACCAGCTATTGGCCCGACGGTGCACGGCTGTTCTGGAACGACCTGTCGGATGACGGACTGCTCGCGGCAGAACCGCGTCTCACGCTGGAGGATCGCCCGAGGGGACTCTTCGCCGAGGTCGGCGCCGACCCGGATGCTGCGCCCCTGACCGAGGCGGAGATGCTCGCCAAGCTCCCGCGCCTTCGCACCGGATCGCTCGGCATCGTGCACACCCTCGCTCCCGGCGAGAGCCGCGACTTCGAGTTCGTACTGTCTTGGAGCTTCCCGAATCGGCGCCGCGGGTGGAACGGGCACATCGTCTTCGCCGATCCGCACCTCGACCAGATCGTGCAGAACCACTACGCCACTCTGTGGCCGGATGCCTGGGCCGCCGCCACCCACGTGCATGCGCGTCTCAGGGCGCTTGAAACGGCGACGGACGCCTTCGTCGAGGCGCTGTACGGCGGGAGCCTCGACCCGGTGCTGGTCGACGCGATCGGTGCGAACATCGCGGCAGCACGCTCGACGACCGGCTTCGTGGTCGAATCGCCGAACGCCGATCTGGGGGAAGGGCCGGTGTTCGCGGCCTGGGAGGGATCGTTCGATCACGGCGGCTCGTGCGAGGGCACCTGCACCCATGTGTGGTCGTACGCGCAGACACTGGCGTGGCTGTTCCCCTCGCTCGAACGCAGCGCTCGCCGCGTGGAGTACCTGCTCGAAACCGACGAGTCCGGGGCGCAGAAATTCCGTGGAAACCGCATCTTCGGCGGGCCCTCCTGGTTCATGGCGCCGGCCGTCGACGGACAGCTCGGCACCCTGCTGCGCCTTCACCGAGAGTGGCGCTTCAGCGGAGACGATGACTTCCTGCGCGAACTGTGGCCCGCTGCATCTCGCACCCTCGACTACGCGATCCGCGAGTGGGACCGCGACGGCGACGGTCTGCTCGACGGCGAGATGCACAACACCTATGACATCGAGTTCCACGGCGCCGAGCCCCTCGCCAACGGCGTGTACCTCGCTGCTCTCCGCGCGGGAGCTCGGATGGCCGCGCACCTCGGCGATCCTGAGCGCGCAGCGGGATGGTCGGCCAGAGCCGATCACGTCGCGGCGGCTATGGACGAGACGCTGTGGAACGGCGAGTACTACCGGCAGGTGATCGATGACCCCGACGCGCACCGCTACCAGTACGGCGACGGTGTGCTGTCGGACCAGCTCCTCGGACAGTTCCACGCCTTCGTCAACGGGCTCGGGCACATCCTGCCCGCCGAGCGCGTCGACTCGGCGCTCGCCGCGATCGTCGCACACAACCACCGCGACGACCTGTCAGCGCACGAGAGCACGCAGCGCGTCTATGCGCTGAACGACGAGGGAGGACTGCTGCTGGCTTCCTGGCCGCGCGGCGGCCGTCCGGCTATTCCGTTCGTCTACTCGGACGAGGTGTGGACGGGCGTCGAGCACCAGGTCGCTGCCTCGCTTCTCTTCGTCGGCCGTGTCGATGACGCGCTCCGCGTCGAGAGTGCACTGCGTGCCCGCTACGACGGGCGCCACCGCAGCCCGTGGAACGAGATCGAGTGCGGCAACCACTACGCACGCTCGCTCGCGTCGTGGGGGCTGCTCCTCGGTGCGAGCGGTGCGCAGTGGGACGCCCCGAACGGCGTGCTGTCATTCGCCCCGGCGACCGAGGGGTCGTTCCGCAGCTTGTTCACGACGGGCACCGGCTGGGGACGTGTGGAGATCGATGGCGACCATCTGACCCTCCGTCTCGACGGCGGCACACTCGACGTCGCCGAACTGCGACTGCGCGGCGCGACCATCGACCGCGACATCAGACTCCGAGCGGGCGAGTCTCATCGCTCCTCGCTCACCCCGACCCCAACCCCGGAGGCATCATGACCACCTACACCCTGCCGACGACGGCGTCCCGCCCTGCTACTGCGCCGAAGACCGCGTACATCATCACGTCCGGCGACCTGCGCGAGTCGGCGAACGTCGCCGGGTGGCCGACTCAGGTCGAATTGGAGAGGGGCGTCACCGGCGTGCTGAACGGGCTCGGCTGGGAAGTCATCCGGCCGTTCGACGTCGACCCTGCGACCGGCCACGGCTTCATCTCCAGTCAGCGCATGGGCCTCGAGGTGTTCAAGAGCATCCCGGTCGATGCTCCTCTCGTCGTCGCCATCGCCAACTGGCAGTACTCCCACCACGTGCTCGCCGGTCTCCGCTCCCACGAGGGGCCGATCCTCACCGTCGCGAACTTCGCCGGAGACTGGCCCGGACTCGTCGGGCTCCTCGGGCTCAATGCCGGCCTGACCAAGATGGACAAGCCCTACGCCACCACCTGGTCGGTCGACTTCACCGACGAGTGGTTCACCGACGGCATCAGGGAATGGACCGAGACCGGCGCCATCACCCACGACGCCTCGCACGTGCGGGCGCTGCCCGAGCTGCCCGAGAGCCCTGAGAAGCAACTGGGCGAGGCGCTCGCCGCCGAGCTGCGCGCCGAGAAGGCCATCATCGGCGTCTTCGACGAGGGGTGCATGGGCATGTACAACGCGATCTTCGACGACGAGCTGCTCAATCAGACCGGCATCTACAAGGAGCGCCTGTCGCAGTCCGCGCTGTACGCGGAGATGCTGAACGTGACCGAGCCCGAGGCCGATGCCGCCTATGACTGGCTGATCGATGCGGGTATGACGTTCCGGTACGGTGAGGATGCCGTCACCGAGCTCACTCGCGAGCAGGTGCAGTGGCAGTTGAAGATGTACATCGCCGCGCTCCGCATCGCCGATGACTTCGGACTCGACGCGGTCGGCATCCAGTACCAGCAGGGGCTGAAGGACCTGGTGCCGGCGTCGGACCTCGCCGAGGGCATCTTGAACTCGACCGAGCGGCCGCCCGTCACCTCGCGAGACGGCTCCCGGGTCCTGCACGAGGGGCGCGCATTCCCGCACTTCAACGAGGCCGACGAGGGCGTCGCGGTCGACGCGCTCGTGACCGATCGGGTGTGGCGCGCGATGGGCCTCGTGCCCGACAACACCCTGCACGACGTGCGCTGGGGCCACGACTTCGACGGGCAGTTCGTCTGGGTGTACGAGATCTCCGGGTCTGTCCCGGCCTCGCATCTGGGTGGCTGGCAGAACGCCGAAGGATGGCGGCAGGGCCACGTGTTCTTCCCCGCGGGTGGAGCGACGATCAACGGCGTCTCGAAGCCGGGTGAGATCGTCCTCTCGCGCGTGTTCATCGCCGAGGGCATCCTGCAGGCCGACATCTTCCGCGCCTCGGTCGTCGAGCTGCCGGCCGAGGAGACGCAGCGTCGTAAGGACGCGACCAACCCGGAGTGGCCGATCGCGCATGTGGTGCTGCACGGCATCTCGCGCGACCAGTTCATGGCGCGTCACAAGGCAAACCACGCCCAGCTCGTCTACGCCCCGGATGCCGAGACGGCTGACAAGGCCCTGATCGCGAAGGCAGCGATGTTCGCGGGCATGGGCATCAAGGTCAATCTGGTGGGAGACGTCACCGTCTGATCGCACCAGCGCGAGAGCCCTGAACATCTCCCCGCCGCGTCGGGCCATGGGACGCGCGCACCTGCGGGCCGAGCATGGAAGACATGACAGTTCAGGATGAGGGAAGGGCTCCGGTCGTGGTTCTCGGAGCCACCGGCACGACCGGTTCGCAGGTGGCGGGTCTGCTCGAGGCGGCGGGGGAGCAGGTGCGGCGGGCATCGCGTCGTTCGCGATGGCGTTTCGACTGGACGGACGAGAGCACCTGGTCGTCGCTGTTCGACGGAGCCAGGGCCGTGTACGTGGTCCTGCCGGAGGAGCCGATGGATCTGGAGCCGTTCGCGCGGACCCTCACGCGGTCGGGGGTGGAACGGGCGGTGGTGCTCACCGCACGCAACCCGGGGGTCAGTGGCGACGGCATCGCTTCCGGGGCGGAGGAGGTCTTCGGTGCGGCGGAGCCTGCCTCGACGTTCCTGCGTCCTTCGTGGTTCGCGCAGGGATTCACGAACGGCCTGTTCGCCGCACAGCTGGATGCGACCGGCGAGCTGCGGCTGCCCGTGGGCGAGGGGCGTGAGCCCTTCATCGATGCGCTCGACATCGCCCGGGTCGCAGCGACCATACTGCGGGCGGACTCTCCCGGTCCCTCGCACGTGGAACTCTCCGGGCCGCGATCACTCTCGTTCACGGAAGCGGTCGACATCGTCGGCACGCGCACCGGGCGTGAGCTGAGCTTCGTCGACATCGGTCTCGACGAGTGGCGCGAATCCGTCGCCCCCTATCTGAACCCCAGGATGGTGGCGGCGCTCGCGAACCTGTTCGACGCGATCCGCGAAGGTCGGGACGATCATCTCTCCGATGGCGTCCGCGATGTTCTCGGCGCGTCGCCGCAGCCGCTCGAAGCCGTGGTCGACCGCGAGCGGGGAACGGCGCGGTGACCTCTGCGCCTGGGAACGCCCCCGTCCCTCGCGGGGTGAACCGGCGGATGGTGCTGGGAGCGGCACTGGGGGTCACTGCGGCGGTCGCCGCGGGGGCCGGCGGAGCGCTGATGCCGATGGACAGCGCCTCGGCATCCCCTTCCCGCATCGACCTCGTGCTCATCCACGGAGGATCCCATGGCGGGTGGGCCTGGCGACGTGTGGTCGCGGAGCTCGATCCGCGCCGCGGCCGTATCCTCACGCCCACCCTTCCCGGCCTGGGCGACAGGGCGCACCGCCTCGCCCCGGGCATCCGCTTCCAGGACGGAGTCGACGATATCGTCGCGACGATCGAGGCCGAAGAGCTGGAGAACGTCGTCCTCGTCGGCCATAGCATCGGCGGTGCCTACGTATCCGCCGTCGCCGAGCGGATCGCGGATCGTCTTCGCGGGGCCATCTACCTCGACGCGGTGGTGGTGGACGCAGGGGAGCGCATCCTCGATGTGCTCACCCCCGCGAGTCGTGCGGCACTTCCGACAGTGGTCGCGCAGGCCGGGCAGGGGTACTTCATCCCCCGTCCGCAGGACCCGGCGATGTTCGGCGTCACCCGAGCGCGCGACATCGAGTGGCTCGACCGCCGCCTCACCGCTCATCCCTGGAGCAGCTGGAGCGATGTCGTTCCGATGGCGGGGATGATGCCAGACGTCCCGCATCTCTACATCGACTCCACGGCTCCGCGGTTCGCCGACGTCGAACCGTCGAAGGATCGTGTGCGCGCGAGGCCGGACAGATGGGCGATCAGGACGATCGCGACCGGACACGACGCGATGGTCACGGCGCCCGCCGAGGTGGCCCGGCTGATCCGACGCTTCTGCGCCGGGCTCTAATTGCGGGGACGGTTCGGGGCGGGCGCGGCGTAATTGCGTGGGCTCGCCCCGAATCGACGTTTGAAAGCGGTGCTGAGGGCGAACTCGTCCGAGTAGCCGAGCCGCTCCGCGACCTCCTTCAACGGCATCTCCGGCGCGGCATCGAGGAGCTCGAGCGCGTGGGCCATGCGCCACCGGGCGAGGTGGGCCGAGGGCGTCGAGCCGACCACTTCGCGGAAGACCCTGGCGAAGGCGGAGCGCGACATGTGCGCGTGCGCGGCCATGTCGGACACCGTCCAGGTTCCCTCGAGGTCGCTGTGCACGGCCTCGAGGGTCGCCCCGATCGCCGGATGGGCGACGCCGCCGATCCAGCCAGGAGGCATCGGAGCCGCCGCGACCCAGTCGTTCACGGCGGCGCACACCGCGACCTCGGTGAGCTTGCACAGCAGGGTGGAGGAGAGCGGACCCCTACTGCTCTCCTCGCGCAGCAGCTCGCTCACCGATGACAGGAGTGCGGTGGGTTCGAGGACGATCACGCGCGGGAGCTCGCGTTCGAGAAGGGTGTAGACATGCCCGCGGCTCTCGAAGGCGATGTGCACGGCCCCGTCACCGTCGTCGCTGCCTTCCGAGGGGAGGTCGAGCGCTTCGTCCGGTGGTGGGCACAGCACGGCGAGTTGACCCGGGCGGATGCTGTAGCTCTTCCCACCCATCTCGATGTCGACCGTTTCGGCTCCGGCGATCACCAGGAGCTGTCGGCGCTGCCGGTCGGGCGCCTGCGGATCTGGTGCGTGCCGGTCGCCCGCTGCGGTGCGGCGATGGGCTCCCAGCCGGACGGCCGAGACCACTCGGATGCTCGCAAGCGCACGATCGACCGAACTCATCTGGCATCCCCACTGCGCGGCGCGCGCCCCGCATCTCATTGTCTCCCGGTGCGAGACGGGTGGCGCTCGTATCCTCCGGCATAATTCTTCACCTCCGTCCACTTAAGCGATATAGTCAGCCGCAGGTCGCATCGAAGCGGCCTGATCTCGATATCGATGATGAAGGAGACGATCAGTCATGACTCAGTCGCACATCAGGATTCACCGGTTCCGAAAGGGCTTCGCGGCACTCGCGGGACTGGCGGTGGCGGCGCTCGGCGCTGTCGCGGCATCGCCGGCCGTCGCAGAGAGCGCGGCCGTGGACCCGAAGGTGGTGGCCTACGTCGAAGTGAACTCGAACGATTTAGCGAACGTCGCCGACTACACGCTCAAAGATTCGGGGAAACCGGCCGTCGACATCGCGATCATCTTCGCCGCCAACATCAACTACGACGGTGAGAAGGCGGTTCTGCACTTCAACGATCGCGTCACCGCGACTCTCGACGACGCGAAGAACCAGATCCGACCTCTGCAGGAGAACGGCACGAAGGTGCTTCTCTCGGTGCTCGGAAACCACCAGGGAGCAGGTTTCGCCAACTTCACTTCGAAGGAGCAGGCCGATGCGTTCGCGAAGCAGCTCGCCGACGCGGTGACCACCTATGGGCTCGACGGCATCGACTTCGACGATGAGTACGCGCAGTACGGCGCCAACGGCACGCCGCAGCCCAATTCGGACTCCTTCGGATGGCTGGCGACAGCTCTGCGCGAACGCCTCGGACCCGACAAGATCATCAGCCTGTACGCGATCGGGGAGACGTACACGCAAACGGACTTCGGCAAGTTCGACGCCTCCGAGGCGATCGACTACGCCTGGAACCCGTACTATCCGACGTACAACGCCCCGACGATTCCGGGCCTCGACAAGAGTCGCATCGGAGCCGCGGCGATCGACCTCGCGAATGTGAGCACCTCTACGGCCACGGACTTCGCCGAGCGCACGGTCTCCGACGGCTACGGCATCTACGTGGCCTACAACCTCACCGCGACGGATCAGTCCGGTCTCCTCTCCGGCATCACCCAGGAGCTCAAGGGGGAGGCTACGCAGTACCAGGTGGCGCCGTGACCCGGCGGACACCTGATCAGCCCAGATCGAAGATCTCGATCTGACGAATGGTGACCTCGGCTTCCGCGCACACGCGGATCGCCGAGGTCACCATCCGGGCGGTCAGGGTGAACGGCGTCGTGCGGTCGGGAAGCAGCTCCTCCTGATGCGTCGTCGCCACGGCGGTCCAGTTCGCGTCCGCTCCCAGAACCTCCCAGCGCAGCGCCGCAGAGGGCGTCGGGCCGGTCGTGGTCACGCTGATGTCGCTGATGCCGCGAGGCTGGGGCAACCTCCACCCGACCCATTCCCCCGGGTGGAGGATCGTGCCGGCCTGCCCTGCCGGTACGCCGTCGTCGAACACCCGGTCGGGATCGGCGACTCCCGCGGAGAAGATGACGCCACCTCCGGACGAGGTCAGATCTGCGCGCCAGGGCTCGAACGCACCGCGCGAGGAGGCGTCGTCGGTCTTGCTCAGGAAGGGAACCCCCGTCTCGAGCGAAGAAGCCGGATCGTCGCCGAACACCAGCTCGAGCACGGCGTCGCCGACTAGGGCGTGGATCAGGAGATCGGCCGAGGAGAGGGCCGTCCCATCGAGCCGCGCTTCTTGCAGCACGTGGGCTGAGGGGACGGTTCGTCGGGATCGGATGCGCAACGTCGAGCCGTCGCCGCGTTCCACCTGGACGTCGTCGAAGAGCGGCGAACCGATCCGCAGCCGTCCCGAGGCGAGCTCCAGCGGATACAGCCCGAGCGCGGCCCACAGCCACCACGCGCTCATCTCGCCGTTGTCCTCGTCGCCGGGGAATCCCTGGCCGATGTGGGCTCCGGCGAACAGGCGCCCGGCCAGGTCGTGCACGACACCCGCCGTCTGCCACGGGCGGTCGCTGAACGCGTACATGAACGGGATGTGGTGCGCGGGCTGGTTCGAGATCGCGCACATCCCGGAACGGAGCGCCCTCGCCTCGCGCTGCTCATGGATGACGGTGCCGTACGCGCCGCCGAACCGCTCGTCGGCGGTCTCCGGCTCCGCGAAGAGGGCGTCGAGGTGCTGTCCGAGCCCGGCGGGACCCCCGTAGAGGTCGGCGAGGCCCGCACCGTCGTGCACGGCACCGACCGACATGCCCCAGGCATTCGTCTCGACGTTGTCTCCGCCCCAGGAACGTGGATCGAATCCGGCGGCGAGTGCCCCGCTGTCGTCTCTGCCCCGGAAGAACCCCGTACCGTCGTCGAACAGCGTGCGATACGACCGCGCTCGATTCGCGAAGTATCGGGCGAAGGATCGATAGCGAGCTGATTCTGATTCTGATTCTGATCCGGATTCGGATCCGGATTCGGCGGCCAGCTGTGCGGCGAATCGGCCGAGCGCGGCATCGCTCACCGCATTCTCGATGCTCCAGCTCATGCCCTCGGGCACGTCCGAGGAGATGTACCCGGTGAATCGACCCTGTGCGATGCCCTTGCGACCGCGGCGCGAATCCGGCCCCGGCTCGCAGGCGTTCCGCCATCCGCTCTCGAACGCGGCGGTGCGGTCGAACCGCACACCCCAGCGAGCGGCATCGGCGAAGATCTGGTCGCTCGAGGTGCCGACCATGCTGTCGACGTACCCCGGGGCGCTCCACCTCGCCATCCAGCCTCCGCGACGATACTGCTCCAGTTGGCCGTCGAGGAGTCGCCCCGTGAGCGCGGGGTCGAGCAGCGCGAGCGCCGGCCACTCGGTGCGATACGTGTCCCAGTAGCCGTTGTTCACGACGAGTTCCCCGTCGACCTCTGACGCGACGGCGTTCCCCCCGTGCGGCGGGCGCGCGGCGAACACGTCGGCGAATCGCCAGGTGGGGGCCTGCGTCGTCCCGAGGTTCTCGGCGGCGCTGTTGGGATACAGGTGCATGCGGTGGAGCGCAGCCGCGATCCGGGATCGGTGCTCTTCGTCGGCGAGCGCGCGGTAGGGGATGCCGGCCTCGGGCAGCGGCGGGATCGTGACGCGAGACAGCAGCCGATTCCAGGATGCGGCGGCCGCGTCGCGCAGCTCCTCATACCCGGTCGAGGGCGGCGCCTCGGTCTGCAGGGCACGCCGGGCCTGCTCCACGGAGAGGAAGGAGATGCCTATCCGCACCTCGAGGGATCCGCGTCCGCCCACGAAGCCGGCGACCGCGCCGCGTCCGTCGTCATCGAGCGGGCCGTGCGCAGGGGCCGGCCCGGCGGCCCGCATCTCGTCGCGCGGGTGCTGAACCGCACCGGCGAAGAAGCAGCGGGGAGCATTGCCCCAATCCTCGGAACCCTCCGGGATCCATCCCTCGAACTCCGCGGCGTCAGTCCAGACGAGGCCCCCCTCGTCGGTGAGCTGATCGATGATGAAGCCGACGAAGGCATCGGGATCGGCGCTCCGCACGCGGAACGCCGCACCGTGCACCGTCGCCGTCATCTCCACGTGCAGGCCGTCGCCGAGGTCGGCCGCGTACTCGTGGGGACGCGCGCGTTCGGAGCCGGGAGTGATCCAGCGCCTGCGGCCGGCACGGTGCGACGTGGGACGGTCGAGGAACGGCATCAGCTGCAGCACCGAGCGATCGCCGATCCAGGGGCTCGGCTGATGGGAGAACTGCAGGGCTTCGAGCCGGCGCCCCTGCGGGTCGTCGTGCACGAAGGGGCGGTAGGGCCAACGCGAGTCCTCTGCATCGGTCGCCGGTGTGACGAACGTGAATCCGTGGGGCAGGGCGACCGCCGGGATCGTGTTGCCGCGCGAGAATCGCGGGCCCGAATGCGAGCCGCGCCGGGTGTCGACACGTTCGACCGGCGCGAGATCGGTCGGTGCCGGGAGCCTCTGCTCGACCACGAGCTGGACGAATCCCGTGCACCGGGCGGGGAGGCTCGCGGCGTCCGTCGGGGAAGCGGTGGCGGGCAGGGACGCGGTGCCGAGAACGAGCTCGACGACCCCGCTGCGCTGCGCGAAGGGGGCGAGGGAGACGGTGTCGGCGTTCCACTGCTCGGGAAGGCTCCACCGAGCGTCGAACTGGGCCTGCGGCGTGACCGGGAAGTCATAGCGATCGCGCACGGCCGACGTCTCGCTCAGTCGCGTGCCGTCCGCGAAGCGCACGTCGACCGTCACCGCGAGGGCTGCATGCGGGGCCAGGGTCGCGGCGGGGCCATCGGCATAGAACGCCCAGTGCAGCACGGTGTCCTGGGAAATCTCCAGGTCGGAGAACCCCGGAACCTCGACCCGCTGCTCGCCGGCGGCCGGGTCGAATGCGAAGGCGAAGACGGTGCCCGGCAGCACACCGCCGCGGGGACGGGACGACGGAGGATCAGCCGGCCCGTCCGCCGGTGTGAGATGCACGGCGCTCACCCCTTGATCGCGCCCTCCTGCACGCCTTTGAAGAAGAAGCGCTGCGTGAACGAGAACATGATGACGATCGGCACGAGGGCGATCATGGTGCCGGCCGCGATCAGGCGCGGGTCGACCGAGAAGCTGCTGTTGAGGTAGGCCATGCCGACGGTCAGGGTGTACTTCGACGGGTCCGACAGCACGATGAGCGGCCACAGGTAGTCGTCCCAGGCGCCGATGAACGCGAAGATCGCGACCACCGAGACCATGCCGCGGATGTTCGGCCAGACGATGTGACGGATGCGCTGCCAGGTCGTCGCGCCGTCGACGGTCGCGGCATCCAGCACGTCCTTCGGGATCATGCGGCATGCGGTGGCGACCAGCAGCACGTTCATCGCGCTGATCGCACCGGGAAGGAAGACGCCCCACAGGGAGTCGGCGAGACCGAGGGCGCGGATGGTGAGGAAGTTGCTCGTCACCGTCACCTCTCCGGGGAAGAGCAGAGTCGACAGCAGGATGCCCATCACGATCCATTTGCCGCGGAACCTCATGCAGGCGAGTGCGTAGCCGGCGAACGTGGCCAGGACCACATTGCTGATCACGGTGCCCACCGAGACGAGCAGCGAGTGCCATGCATACAGGTACACCGGCACGACGTCGGCGACCCTGGTGTAGTTCTGCAGGGTCGGCTCACGCGGGATCAGCTCGGGCGGGAAGGAGTAGATGTTCTCGGTCGGCCCCTTGAACGAGGTCGACAGCTGCCACAGGAACGGGCCGATGACGAGGAAGAGCACGAACACCAGGAGGGCGTAGCGCCCGATCAGGCCGCCGAGGGTCGGCTTGCTGAAATCGCCGGAGCCGCGGTGCCGGAAGATCCGCTCGCGCGCGGGGGACGGAGCATCCTGCGCCTTCTCGTCGCGTTCTGGCGGGGTGATCGTCGGAGCGGTCATGCGGGAGCCTTCGCCTTCTTCTCACGGTTCATGAACGCGATCGCCGCGAGCGGTATGAGCGTCAGAAGGAACAGGGCGACGCTGATCGCAGAGGCGTAGCCGATGTTGCCGTTCAGGCCGGAGCCGACCTGGCGGATGAGCATCACGAGCGACATGTCGTAGCCGCCGGGGCCGCCCGTGCTCTTGGACAGCACGTCGAGCTCGGCGAACACGCGCATGGCCGAGACGGCGATCAGCACCGCGATGAGGAGCATCGCGCCGCGGACCGAGGGGATCGTCACCGAGAGGAACCGGCGGAACGACCCGGCGCCGTCGAGCATCGCGGCCTCGTGCAGCTCCTTGCCGACGTTCCCGAGGGCAGCGAGGTACACCACCATGTAGTAGCCGAGGCCCTTCCAGACCGTGAGCAGGATGGCGCACCCGAGCAGCAACCAGCGGTCGACGAGGAAGGGCATCGGCTTGTCGATCAGGCCGAGGAAGTCGAGGGTCTGATTGATGATGCCGCGACTGTCGAACAGCCAGGTCCAGATGAGGGCCACCACCACGACGGAGGCGATGACGGGGAAGTAGAACGTGGTGCGGAAGAACGAGATGCCCGGCAGCTTCTTCTGCACGAGGAGGGCGAGCAGAAGCGGCAGGATCGTGAGCAGGGGCACGCACACCACCACGTAGATGAGACACGTGGTGAGGGCGTTCCAGAACATCTCATCGCCGAACATGCGCTCGTAGTTCGCGCCGCCGACGAAGCCGGGCGTGCGCAACGGGCGGGCGTCGGTGAAGCTGAGGAAGACCGTGTTCAGGAAGGGCCAGAGCGCGAACACCAGCACCCAGATCACGGCGGGGGCGATGAGCAGCCACGGGGTGAACCACTTGTGGGATCTCATCGTCTTCCTCCGGCTCCTGGTGCCGGTGTCCGCGCGCATGCTCACTGGTCCACGCGGTTGGCGTTGGCGTACTCGACGATCTTGTCGAGCTGGGCCTTCGGGTCCGCCTCGCCGTTGACGGCGAGTGCGATCTGCTGGGTCATGTACGTGGCCATGTCGGAGGTCCACTGGAACGGCAGCGCCTTGGCGTCCTTCATCGCTCCGAAGACGGTGTCGATCGCGGAGAGCTGCTTCTTGTCGGTCACCGTGGAGGCGATGTTGTCGACGACCTGGTCGCCGCCTTCGGCCGTGCCAGGGGCGGTCCCGACGGCGAGCGACGAGAACGCCACCTGGTTCTCCTGGTTCGTCGCGAACTCCGCGAAGGCGAGAGCGGCTTCCTTGTTGTCGGAGTCGGCCGAGACGTTGAGGCCCTGCACGTACAGGGGAGCGACGCCGAGGCGCGGTGTGGCGACCGTGTTCTCGAGCAGCGCGGGCGCGTCCTTCTGCAGATCGGTCGTGAAGCCGGTGCCGCCGGTCGTGAAGGCGACTTTCTCCTGGATGTACGCTTCGGCGTTTCCGCCGTAGTCGCCGGTGAGGGCCTCGGCCGGCATCGCACCCGCCGCGTAGGCGTCGGCGTACTTCTGGATGATGGCCGCAGCCTCGTCGGTGTTGAAGTCGAACTCGCCCTTGTCGTCGATGACCTCCATGCCCGCCGCCGTGAACGTGTCGAGGGCCGGGATCGAGGAGAGGAGCTGCACCTTGCCGCCCGACTCGGTCGCCACGTCTTCCGCGAGGGTGAGGAGCTCGTCGACCGTGGTCGGCAGGTTCTGCTCCGTCACCCCGAAGGGCGCGAGCTGGGCGAGGTTCCACCACGAGGCGTCGCTGGAGAGGTACCACGGCAGACCGTAGGTGCCTTCCACTCCGGGGTAGGCGCTGTAGGCCTCCCATGCGCCGGTGTTGTAGGTCGACTTCAGGTCGGGGTCGGCCGTGTCGAGGTCGACCAGCTTGCCCGCCGCGACCAGCGGGTAGGCGATGTCCGGCGGCAGGTTCAGCACATCGGGGAGGGTGTCGGCGTTCGCCTGGCTCAGGATCTTCTCCTGGTACCCGTCGCCCGGCTGGTCGAGCCATTCGACGGTGACGTCGGGGTGCTCCTTCTCGAAGGCGTCGATGAGGTCTTCGAAGTAGGGCGTGAACTTCTCGTTCTTGAGCGACCACGTCTGGAACTGGATCTTGCCGCTGAGCTCGCCCGACGTGTCGATGGGGCCGGAGGCACCGGAGGATCCTCCGCCTCCCGTGCAACTCGTCAGCGCCAGAACGCCGATGCTGAATGCTGCCAGAGCGACAATGCGTGTGGGAACTTTCATCGTGCTTCTTCCTCGAGGCGGGCGAATCCGCGTGGCGTCCGAATCGAAGGACTACAACGCTTTAGCAGATGAAACCATCCGATTCCGTTGCTGTCAAGACGCCCGCCCGCTGGCATACTGCTTTCGTGCTTGGAGGAGTGCATCGTTGGTTGCTCAAGCGTTATAGTGGTGCAGATCCGCCCTCGCCGGAGGGCATGTCCGAAAGGTCTGACACATGACGCAGCGCGGCGCCCTCGATGCTCCTCTGAGGTTCGGGGCGAACTACACGCCGTCGAAGAACTGGATGCACTCCTGGCTCGACTTCACCCCCGACGACGTGCGTCGCGACTTCGCGGCTCTCGCCGAGCTCGGGCTCGATCACGTCAGGGTCTTTCCGCTGTGGACCGTGCTGCAGCCGAACCGCACGCTCATCCGCGAGAAGGCGATCGACGACGTCCGCACCGTCGTCGACATCGCCGGGGAGTTCGGGATGGATGCCAGCATCGATGTGATCCAGGGGCACCTGTCGAGCTTCGACTTCGTGCCCTCGTGGCTGTACACCTGGCACGACAAGAACATGTTCACCGACCCCCGGGCGCTCGAGGGGCAGGTCGCACTCGTCGACCGGCTCGGGCGGGCTCTGCATGAAGCGCCGAACTTCCTCGGGCTGACCCTCGGCAACGAGACGAACCAGTTCTCCGCACACACGCACCCCTCTCCCTGGCCGGTCACGCAGGACGAGGCGGGTGGCTGGATCTCGACCCTGCTGGGGGCGGCGGAGGCCGCGGCCCCGGGGCTCGCGCATGTCCACAGCGAGTACGACGCGGTCTGGTACATGGACGGTCACGGCTTCACGCCCGCGCACGCATCGCGGCTCGGTGCGATGACCACGATCCACTCCTGGATCTTCAACGGCACCGCCCAGCGCTACGGCGGCCGCTCGGTGGCCTCCGACCGCCATGCCGAATACCTGATCGAGCTCTCCCGAGCCTTCGCGACCGACCCCGATCGTGTGGTGTGGCTGCAGGAGGTCGGCGCCCCGTCGAACTGCCTGACCGACGAGGAGATGCCGGGCTTCCTCGAGGCGACCGTGCGCTCCGCGGCGCGCACCGAGAACCTCTGGGGCATCACCTGGTGGTGCTCGCATGATGTGAGCCGCGAGCTCGGCGACTTCCCCGAGCTGGAGTACACCCTCGGGCTGATCGGTCAGGACGGCGCGGCCAAGCCCATCGGGCGGCGTCTGGCCGAACTCATCCCCGAGCTGCGACAGCGGGTCGCGCCGCCGGCGAGGGATTCCGCGATCGTGGTGGATGTCGACGAGCGCGAGGTTCCCGTGAGCAGGGCGGCGCTGAGCCCCGGTGGCGCGGTGTTCCAGGCCTGGGTCGACGCGTGCGCCGCCGGCCTCGATCCCACCCTCGTCACGTCGCGCGACGCGCTCGACCCTGTGGCGCTCGACGCGCGTGGCATCCGCCGTCTCATCCGACCAGACGTGTCGGCCGACGCCGTCGACCCCTACGGCTCGGTCAACACGGTCGTCCAGAGCTGACGGGCGGCTCGCAGCCGCCGCCTTCGCGACGGCCGCTCAGGCGAGCCGGGCCGGCGGAGCAGTGCTCTCGCGAGCAGTGAGCACCGGTGTCGGCCCTTCGACGCTCGGCAGGTTGACTCCCGCCTCGATCTGCTGCAGGAGGAGGGTGGCGGCACGTTCTCCGAGCTCGAAGGTGTCGCGTGTCATCGCCGTGATCGAGGGGTTGATGAGACCTGCGATGACCGAGTCGTCGAACGAGGCGAGGGAGACGTCGCGGGGAACCGCGCGCCCCATCTCCTGTGCGACGCGGAGCCCTGCGACCGCCATCACATCGTTGTCGTAGACGATCGCCGTCGGATGCTGTCTGCCCGACAGCAGCGCCCGGGTGACGGCGGAGGCGCGTGCGGGCGAGAAGTCGGTCGTGATGACCTCGCCCTCGAGGCCGTCGGCGGTCATGCGCTCGAGCACCTCTGCGCGCAGGCGCGTGTGCTCGAGTTCGGCGGGGCCGGCGACATAGGCGATGCGGGCGTGGCCGAGAGCTGCGAGGTAGGAGAAGAGGGTGTCGGCGACCGTGTCGTCGCCGATCCAGACACTGGGCACCGAGCCTTCAGGAGACGGCTCGGAGCCGATCATGACGGCCCGTGCGTCGAGAGCCTCGATGCGCCCGACGCGGGGATCGTCATCGCGGGGGTCGATGAAGATGAAGCCGTCGACCTGGTTGGAGGAGCGCCATTGCCGGTGCACCTCCATCTCCTCCGCGATGTCGGCGACGAGTCGCAGCTGCAGGCTCACCTTGCTCTCGGACAGGCGGGATTCGATCCCGGCGATGAGGTCGGTGAAGAAGGCCTCGGAGCCGAGCGAGCGGGCAGGGCGGGCGAGGGCGAATCCGACGGTGTTCGCGCGTGCTCCCACCAGCGCTCGTGCCGCCGAGCTCGGCTGCCAGCCGTTCTCGTCGACGATCGCGAGGATGCGCTGTCTCGTCTCGTCGCTCACTCCGGGCCGGCCGTTCAGGGCGAAGGAGACCGCGCCGGGGGAGACCCCCGCCATGCGCGCGATATCGGCGATCGTGACACGTTTCGCCGGGCTCATAGTCCCTCACCCTACTTGATCGGTTTAGCCTCGGGGAAGCACGCGCAGGCGTGCTCTAGACTCTTTCACTAGATCGCTTTAGTGCGACAGATAGCATCGGTCGCAGCACGCCACCTGCACACCATGAACCAGCACTCACAGTCGAGCCGGAGACCCACTCATGAATGACGACACGTCGCTCCCCGAGGTGGGTGCTCGTCTCCTGTCGGGTGACGGCGGGGAGAGTGCGCGGTGGCTGGCGATCCCGCAGCCGACGACCCTCGCACTCCGGGTCGGCGCCTGGCGCCCTCCGTCGGTGCAGGTCGTCACCGATGAGCCCGCGTACGCGCGCGAGGCCGATCGGCTGTCGGACGAGCTCGCAGCCCTCGGCATCCCGAGCGGCGATGCCGCAGTCGTCCGCCTGCAGCGCGACGACCGCGACGGAGAGTCATTCGAGCTCGAGGTCGGCACCGACATCGACGTGCGGGCGGGCAGCGTCGCCGGAGTGTTCCGGGCGACCCGGCAGGTGCTCCACAACCTGCGCGCGCAGGGTCGTGTGCCCAACGGCACGGTGTCATCGGCTCCTGCGGTGACGGAGCGAGGTCTGCACCTGGACGCTGCCCGCCGCTACTTCCCCGCCTCGTGGATCATCGACTTGCTGCATGCGCTCGCCGACGTCGGCATCACGACGTTCCAATGGCACGTCTCCGACGACGAGGGGTTCCGGATCGGGTCGAAAGCATTCCCCGAGATCGTCTCCGCCGAGCACGTCACCAGTGCCGAGGCGCTCGCTGTGGCGGATGCCGCCGCCGACCTGCACATCGACCTCGTGCCCTCGCTCGACATGCCGGGGCACCTCCGCCACGTGCTGTCAGCGCATCCGGGGTATCGGCTGCCGGCCGACGGCGGGCCCTCCACCGACCACGCGCTGGACATCACCCGCGCCGAGGCGATCGCCTTCGCGCTGGCGATGATCGACGACGTCGCCGCGATGTTCCCGCGCAGCGTGAACTGGCACCTCGGCGGAGACGAGTTCGTCGACTTCGCCCGTATCGACGAGTACCCCGCGCTCGCAGAGGTGGCACGAGAGCGGCACGGGCCTTCAGGCACGGGCTTCGACCTGCTGACGGGCTTCGTGAACGAAATCGCCGCACACCTCCGCGCGAAGGGGCTCGCCCCTCGGGTCTGGAACGACGGGATGCTCCGCAGCGATGCGGTCGTCCTCGATCAGGACATCGTGCTCACGTGGTGGACGAACTGGCACGCGCAGATGCAGGCGCTCGCTGCCGCGATCGAAGCGGGGAATCCTCTCGTCAACTTCCACGATGCGCTGTTCTACTACGTTCTCGGCGAGAAAGCGGGCTACGCCTATCCGACGAGTGCGCGCATCTGGGAGGCCGATTGGCATCCAGGGCTGTTTCCGTCGCTCCCGGGCGGCAGGCGACAGGAGATCGTGCCGCCCTATCCCGTGCGGCTCCTCGGAGCGTCGTTCTCCGTATGGTCCGACGATGCCGCAGCACAGACGCCGGTGGAGGTCGCCGACGGCATCCGGCGACCGCTGCGAGCCATGGCCGAGCGCGCGTGGAACGGCGGCAGTTCGCTTTCGCACGACGACTTCTGCGCGATCGACGCGGCGATCGGTGTCGCGACCGCCTCCACGCGATCGGCCCGGTAGCGTCGAGCCCGTCTCTGCCGAGCAGACCCCCACCGTTCAGAATCCGTTCCCCTCGACCATCACCCCGCACTGCTCCTCCTCATCATCACCAACACGATCACCACCACCCGCCTTCGAGCCCGGAGACCCACCAATGCATGACGACACATCGCTCACCGTCGGCCGCGTCAAGCGCGTGCTCGAAGAGCGCATCCGCCCGGCGATCCACTCGGCCTCCGTGCCGCTGGACGTCGAGATCCATGAGCTGCGCGGCGAGCCGATCGCTCCCGCAGAAGGTCTCGCCCTCGACTACGAACCCGGCGTCGTCGGCGCACCATGGGGTCCCGCCTGGGGCACCACCTGGTTCAAGCTCACCGGGCGCGTGCCCGCCGAGTGGGTAGGGCGTCGGGTCGAAGCTCTCATCGACCTCGGGTTCGATGTGAACATGACGGGCTTCCAGTGCGAGGCCCTGGCGTACCGCTCGGGCGGTGCCGCTGCCGACCCGATCCCGGTGAAGAGCATCAACCCCCGCAATCAGTGGGTGCCGATCACCGAGACCGCCGCGGGCGACGAACCCGTCGAGCTGTACCTCGAGGCCGCATCCAACCCGGTGCTGCTGGACTACCACCCCTTCCTGCCGACGCAGGAGGGCGACATCCTCACCTCCTCGAAGGAGCGGCTCTATCGCGCACGCCGGATGGACCTGGCCGTGTTCGAGCCCGAGGTCTTCGACCTGTCCCTCGACCTCGAGGTGCTGTTCGAGCTGCAGGCCGAGCTGCCGGCTACCTCGCCGCGACGCATGCGCATCCTGCAGGCCATGGACGACGCGCTCGACGTGCTCGATCTGCAGCAGATCGTGGCGACGGCTCCCGACGCCCGTGCTCGCCTGGCGGACGTCCTGGCCGCTCCCGCCGAGGCGAGCGCGCACCGCATCTCGGCCGTCGGCCACGCGCACATCGACTCGGCGTGGCTGTGGCCCGTGCGCGAGACGATCCGCAAGGTCGCGCGCACCACCTCCTCGATGACGACGCTCATCGAGGAGCAGCCCGAGTTCCAGTACGGCATGTCCAGCGCGCAGCAGTACGCCTGGATCAAGGAGCACCGCCCCGAGGTGTGGGAGCGGGTCAAGGCCGCGGTCGCCGCTGGGCGCTTCCTGCCGCTCGGTGGCATGTGGGTCGAGTCCGACACGGTGATGCCGACGGGTGAGTCGCTCGTGCGGCAGTTCTCGCACGGGCAGCGGTTCTTCGAGCGCGAGTTCGGCATCCGCTCGAAGGGCGTATGGCTGCCGGACAGCTTCGGCTACTCGCCGGCCCTTCCCCAGCTGATGCGCCGTGCCGGGTTCGAGTGGTTCTTCACGCAGAAGATCTCGTGGAACCAGCAGAACGTCTTCCCGCACCACTCGTTCCTCTGGGAGGGCATCGACGGCTCGCAGGTGTTCACGCACT
>JBOGEI010000011.1:0-37680 GCA_050701935.1 Microbacterium sp. | reverse complement strand
CTCGGCCTGCGTGCCGTAGCGACCCATCGGCACGACGTGCACGCAGCGGGACTGGTATCCCGCCTGGCAGATCTCGCAGGTGTTGTCGGACGCCATGAACGAACCGACCACGAAGTCGCCGACCTTCAGCGTCTGCACCTCGGCGCCGATCTTCTCGACCACCCCGACGTACTCGTGCCCCATCGGGGCATGGTCGACCTCGTTCGCGCCGCGGTAGGGCCACAGGTCCGAGCCGCAGATGCAGGTCGCGGCGATCCGGATCACGGCATCGGTCGGTCGCGTGATGGTGGGCTTCTCGCGCTCCTCGACCCTGACGTCGCCTGGGGCGTGCATGACTACTCCGCGCATTCGCAATGCTCCTTCTTGTCGTGGGCATCCAGTAAACGCTGGATCCAGCCGAAGTGGGAGGTCCTGAGCGAACCCCTCCGAAATCCGGGATCCGGGAATACTCCGCCGGATCGCGCGTTGCACCCGGCATGATTGAAACTTCAACCGTCGCTCCGGTCGCCACGGAACGCACCCGCGTCCGCGTGCCGCTGCGCTTCGGCGACGGCTTCTCCACGACCGCCGATGTGATCACCTTCGACGGCCTCGTCGACGGCCGTGAGCACCTGCTGCTCGGACTCGGCGACTGGCGCGCTGCCCTCGAACGCGCGATCGACGGCGGAGATGCGCCGCTCGTGCGCCCGCACAGCGAGTGCCTCACCGGCGACGTGTTCGGCTCGGAGCGCTGCGACTGCGGCCCCCAGCTGCGCGAAGCCGTCGAGCGCATCGCCGACGAGGGCGGGTTCCTGCTCTACCTCCGACAGGAGGGCCGGGGCATCGGCCTCTACGCCAAGCTCGACGCCTACGCACTGCAGGATGCGGGCCTCGACACCTACGAGGCGAACGTCGCCCTGGGCCACGGCGAGGACGAGCGCGACTACACCGTCGCCGCCCAGATGCTGAACGCGCTCGGCGTCGACGGCATCCGCCTGCTGAGCAACAACCCCGACAAGGCCGTGCAGCTCGAGGCCCTCGGCATCCGCGTCACCGAGCGCGTGCCCACCGAGGTGCACCTCTCGGAAGCGAACACCCGCTACCTGCAGGCGAAGCGAGACCACACGGCGCACACGCTCGACCTGTCCGCAGCGTGACACCGGGCGTGACACTCCAGGAGGACACCATGGCGGCGGAGCAGCATCCGCGTCGACTCGATGACACCGAGATGCAGACCTGGCTCCCCGTCATCCGCTTCGTCCAGCTGCTGCCCCAGGTGCTCGACCGCACGCTCAAGGAAGAGGTCGGCCTCAACCACGCGCGCTACGCCATCCTGATCACCCTCGCGGGCCGAGGCGAGGGCGCCGTCACCATGACGGAGCTCGCCCGCATCGCCGGCCTGAGCCGATCGAGGTTGAGCCATGCGCTCGACTCGCTCGAGCAGCGCGGATGGGTCGAGCGCACCTCTTGCGGCACCGACAAGCGCACCCTCTCCGCCACGCTGACACCGGCGGGACGAGAGATGCTGCGCACAGCCGCCCCGGTGCACGTCGAGCAGGTGCGGGAGCTGGTGCTCGATCCGCTCACCGCCGAGGAGCGCGCGCAGCTCGGCGCGATCCTCGGCAAGCTACTGCCGGGGGTGACCGCAGCACTGTAGATCCGGTCCGATCACGCCTCGGGAACGGGGCGGCCGAACGCCTCGAGCGTGATGGCCTCCGGTGCGGGGCCGCGACGCACGTCTGTATCGAGTGCGTCGATCGATACGAGTTCAGCGGCCGTGAGCTCGAAGTCGAACACATCGAAGTTCTCCGCGATGCGTGCCGGGCGCACCGACTTCGGAAGGGCTGAGCGCCCCTGCTGCAGAGAGTGAGGTCGAACCGTGCAGGGAGCGCCTGGTGGAGGATCAGCAGATCGAGCGTGTCGACGCCGAGCTTGCCGGTCGACTTCTCGAAGGCATGCAGGGTCTCGTCGTATCCGTAGTCGCTGATCCAGACCTTCGTCTCGATGAAGACCTCGTCGCGCGGGATTCCGGAGCGGCGGACCGCCTCACCCACCTCGCGCTCGTTGCCGTAGGCGGCTGCCGTGTCGATCAGCCGATAGCCCGTCTCCAGTGCGCTGACGACGGCATCGACCGTCTCTTCGGGAGTCGCCTGGTAGACGCCGAAGCCGAGAGCGGGCATCGTGACGCCGTTGTTGAGTGTGAGTTGCGTGGCCATGTCTCCAGTGTGCGCTCGCTCGATCCTGCGAGGGAGGGCCTGGCGTCACCCCCCTTCCACCCGGTACCGGCAGTACCTCCCTTCTCATCAGCAGACGGCGTAGCGTCGGAGGATGGACACCCGCAGCGAAGTGCGCGAATTCCTCTCCACGAGGCGCGCACGCATCACCCCCGATCAGGCAGGACTGCCCGCATTCGGCGGCAACCGCCGCGTACCGGGGCTTCGCCGCGAAGAGGTCTCGCTGCTCGCGGGCGTCAGCGTCGACTACTACACCCGGCTCGAGCGCGGTGATCTGTCCGGCGCCTCGGAAAGCGTCCTCGACGCCCTGGCACGCGCACTCCAGCTCGACGAGGCGGAGACGGCGCACTTGTTCGATCTCGCCCGCGCCGCGAACACCTCCCCGACCGCGCGCAAACCACGCCGGAAGGCGGAAGTGCTGCGGCCCAGCATCCTGCGTCTGCTCGAAGCGATGACCGAGGCGCCGGCTGCCGTGCGGAACAACTACTTCGACTACCTCGCCGCGAACGCACTCGGCCGCGCGCTCTATGCACCGCTGCTCGCGGAGCCCCACCCGAACAGCGCGCGCTTCGCCTTCCTGAACCCGGCGGCGCACGACTTCTATCCCGAGTGGGAGCGCAATACCCAGGAGCTCGTGGCGGCGATGCGCGGCGAAGCAGGACGCAACCCCTTCGACCGGAAGCTGAGCGATCTGGTCGGTGAGCTTTCGACGCGCAGCGAACGCTTCCGCACGCTGTGGGCGGCCCACAACGTGCGATACCACCGCTCCGGGATCAAACGCATCAACCACCCGGTGGTCGGCGAGATGGAACTCACCTACGAGGCGTTCGAGCTGCCGGCCGATCCCGGCCTGCAGCTGTCGACGTACACCGCGGAGCCGGGCACGGAATCGGCCGACAAGCTGAAGATGCTCGCGATCTGGGCGGCGACGAATGCGGCGACAACCCCTTCGGTGCGGACCGAATCCTCGCCCGAAAGCACCGAGGTCTGATCGGTCGCACCGCGCCGCCGGTCAGTGTCCGATATATCGCATCGCCGATCGTTGGCCGACGGAATCCGCGGGGATAACATATCTCTCCCGCGGAGGTCACCGGTGCCCTCCGCCCGATGACGGGGAGGCGATCCCATGGATGACCAGCCGCCGCGCCCATACGATGACGAGAGCCTGAGCCGCTCGGACGGCGAGATCCCCTCCTTCGCGTCGACGCTGCGTCAGGCGGTTCAACGTCACGGACAGTCTCTGCGCACGATCCGGCGACGCCTGCAGGATCGGGGCTACGTGATCAGCGTCGCCACGCTCTCGATGTGGCAGTCCGGCGCCCGGCGCCCCGAGAAGGACACCTCGTTCGACGCCATCCACGAATTGGAGCAGCTGCTCCGACTGGACGAAGGCGCGCTCACCGACACCTTGGGGCCGTCACGACGCGTCCAGCCCAACCTGCACAGGCCCTATGCCCTTCTCGCCGATCTGCCGCACACCGCCTTCACCGCCGAGCCGATCCCCGAGCTGCTGGAGCGTTCGGGCGCGATCCTCGTCGACATCGACGCGAGAAGCCGCATAGTCCGCACCGTGAACCGAACGCTCTGGCAGGCCCATCGCGACGGCGCTCGCCGTGCGGTCATCTTCTATGGTCTGAGCGAGGCGGATGACGCACCTCCCGAGGTGCGCGGCACCATCGGCTGTGACCTCGTCGACCGGATGATCGACCTCGAGCATCGACTCGTCCGCGCCGCTCTGCGATTGACCGCCCCGCTCCGGAAAGGCGAATTGGCTCTCACCGAACGGGAGTCCATCGCACCGGACGGCGCGGGCCCCGATGGCGAGTTCACCGTCGTCGCTCCGCGACGCCAAGCGGAGATCATTCTGCATGCGACCTTCGATCCCCGCCGCCTCCCTCGACGATGCCGGGTGATCGTGGATTCCGACGACGCGTCCCGTTCGCACCCGGTTTCCTTCAATGGCGCCGGCGTCACCCACGCCGAGTTCAACTTCGGCCCTGGCACCGTGACCCTGCAGTGGGAATGGTGATCCACGCTCACCTCGGCCGCCGAGGATCGGGGAGCGGGATGGTCCACCACCCTCCCGCTCCCCTGTTCCCTCCCCCTCAACCGGCCTGGATGAGGGCCAACGGTGCCGACCCCACCCGCGCATCGCTGCGCGGACCCGTCACCGGGAGCCCGATGACCGCCGGCGCGCAGAAACGTATCAGTGCGCCGTTCACGGAGTGCCGGCACTTGCGTGAACGGCCCGAGCATCCCGCGATGCCCACCACGGCCGCGAGGCGGTGACGCAGGGGTCGGTGCTGAATGTGAACGGTGGCACGCGGGATACGCGGCGTTCTGCTCTGAGCAGAACAGCTCGAACCGTGCGGATCCGGCGGCATATCGTGAGGCATGGCCGACCTCCTCTCGTTCCCGCGCACCCCTCGCTCCGACCGTTCACAGCCGAGGGGTCCCGAGCCCCTGTGGCGACACCTGCTGGGCGACCAGCTGCGTCGCCGCCGTCACGGACGCGACGAGACCCTCACCGAGACGGCGGAGAAGGCCGGTGTCTCACCGCAGTACCTCTCCGAGGTGGAACGCGGATTGAAGGAGCCGTCGAGCGAGATGATCGCCGCCATCGCCGGGGCCCTCGACACGAACCTCATCGAGCTGACCAGCGCTGTGGCGGATGAGCTCCGTTCGGTCCCGGTATCCGCATCCGCATCCGCGGCGGTCTCGCTCTCGGTCTCGCGCGGCACCTTCGCCCTCGCGGCCTGAGGTCAGACGCGCGGACCGAGCACGCTGTCGATCAGCCCGTAGTCGAGAGCCGCGGACGCGGTGAACACCCGGTCGCGGTCGGTGTCCGCCCGCAGCTCGACCACCGACCGGCCACTGTGCCTGGCGAGGATCTCCTCCATGTCCGACCGCACGCGCACCACTTCGTCGGCGGCGAGGATCAGGTCGGGGATCGCACCCCGCGACTGCCCGGCCGGCTGATGCAGCACGATGCGCGCGTGTGCGAGCGCAGCCCTCTCCCCCGCGGCCCCGGCCGCGACGAGCAGGGCCGCTGGACCGATCGCCTGGCCGACGCACGTCGTCGCGATGCGCGGACGGATGTGCTGCATCGTGTCGTAGATCGCCAGCGCCGCGCCGGGGTCACCGCCCTCGCTGTTGATGTAGAACTGGATGCCCGACTCCGGGCTGTCCGCGTCGAGGTGTAGAAGCTGCGCGATGAGGGCGTTCGCGACCCCCGCATCGATACCGGTTCCGAGGTAGATGACCCGCTCGGCGAGAAGATGCGAGTACACGTCCATGACGCGTTCGCCTCGCGGGTGCTGCGCGATGACGTTCGGGATCGTGTAGCCGCTCATGCGTCCACCCCCAGTCCGACGCGCGCGCGTCGTCGCGGCATGACCTCGGCGATCGAGGCCACGATCCCGTCGACGAACCCGTACTCCTGCGCCTGCGCTGCGGTGTACCACCGGTCGTGCAGGGAGTCCTCGAAGATGCGCTCGATGGGCTGGCCGGTGTCGTCGGAGATGAGACCGAGCACGGTGTCCCGCATGTGCCGCAGGTCGTCGGCCTGCGTCTCGATCTCTCCCGCCGATCCGCCGATGCCCGCCGACCCCTGATGCATGAGGATGCGCGCGTGCGGAAGGGCCCGCCGCTTGCCGGGGGTGCCCGCGGAGAGCAGGAACTGTCCTGCACTGCAGGCGAGGCCGAGCGCCAGCGTCGCGACGTCGTTGGGGATGAGGTGCATGATGTCGCGGATCGCGAGCATCGACGGCACGGAGCCGCCGGGTGAGTGGATCCAGAGCGCGATGTCGGCGACCGGGTCTTCTGCCGACAGCGCGAGCAGCTGCGTCATCAGGAGGGTGCCGTTGTCGTCGTCGAGCGCGCCGTCGAGCACGAGCACCCGCTCGTGGAACAGCGCGCGTCGGGCTTCTGGACCGAACTGCGGGATGGGGTTGTCTTCGCTCATGCCCCCAGCATCCGTCGCTTCTCGGCACGCGTGGGTGGTTTCTGCCGTGGGCGGCTCTGCCCTGAGCGGATGCCGGTGGGGAGGCATCCGCTCAGGGCCCCGGGGGAGGGCGGCGTGGATGGGATCAGGCGGCGAGGGCCAGGGAGCGGCGGTGGGAGATGCGGTGACCGATCCAGAAGCCGACCGCGATGAGTCCGGCCAGAGTGATGCCGAGGATCCACGGTGTCATCGACGGCGCAGCCCCCGCTGTCGCGGTGGCGAGAGTTCCGGACCCTTCCGCGATCAGGCCGTTGCCGGCCGCGAGGTCGGCGGCTCCGGCCTCGAGCTTTTCTCCGCCGACGGCGAGATCACCGGAGCCGTCAGCGACCGTCGCCGCACCGACGGAGAGCTTCTCGATGCCGGTGTTGAGATCGCCGGCACCGGACTGCAGCGCGCCGACTCCGGTGGCGAGCGTGCTCGCACCGTCATTGAGACGGGTCGCGCCCGCGCTGAGGTTCGCCGTGCCCGCATAGAGCGACGACGCTCCAGTGGAGAGGGTCTGCAGGCCCGCTGCGAGCCTCGACGCGCCTGCCGAGAGCTGCGACGTCCCGGAGTGGAGCGTCTGCGCTCCGGCCACGAGCGCCGGTGCGCCCTGGGGAGCGACCAGCGCGACGGTCCCTGGCCACTTGTTCGCGGCGTCTCCGTTGATGATGGCGTTGACGCCGGCCGTGACCTTGGCCGAGCCGCCGGCGGCGGCGACGAGGCCCTGGGCGAGGCCCGGCGCTGCGGCGGCGGGTGCCACCAGCTTGTCGAGCTCGCCGTCGACCGTCATGGCGAGGACGACGAGCTCCTGCAGCTCCGCGTCGTCCGGGTACGTTGCCCGCAGAGCCGCGAGACGATCGGCAAGCTGCTGGGAGTGCCCGGGGGCGACGGCTGCGAGGCCATCGAGTGCCGTCTTCGTGGTGGGCTGTGCCAAGCCCTGCACGGTCGGGCCGACGCTTCCCGCGAGCGTGTCGCTGAGCCCCTTCGCGCCGAGCAGCACCTGACCGGCGTATGCATGCGCTCCGTTGACACCGGCGGCGAGAGTCGAGACCCCGGCAGAGAGCGACTGCGCACCGGCATCCGCCGTCGCCAGCTTCGAGGCGAGCTCCTGGGCCCCGGCCAGCGCCGACTGCGCTCCTCCGCTGACCTTGCCCGCACCGACCACCGCTGTGGATGCACCGGTGGCGAGGCTGCTCGCACCCTCGGCGAGGGTCGTCGCGCCGGTCGCGGCCGTCGTGGCACCGTCGCTCAGCTTCTGCGAGCCCTCCTGCGCGCTGGCCGCACCCGTGGAGAGGTCGTCTGTGCCCTCGGCAAGTCGCGCGGCACCCGCCGAGAGGTCCGCGGCGCCGGCGGCGAGGTCTGCAGAGCCGTCCTTCGCCGAAGTGGTGCCGTCGGCCAGTTCAGATGCACCCGTGGCGATCTTGCTCGTCGTCACGAAGAACAGGATGACCATGGCTGCCAACAGCAGGCTGAGCACGATGACGGCGATGCGCATGCCGATGCCGTGCGAATGGGGCGTGGTACTCGTCATTGAGGACTCCCGAGGGTAGGTGGCGTCGTTGCCACCGGCGACTGTATGGGCAGGCCGCCTTGCGACTCCGGGATTTGCCGCTCGATACCAAGTCTCAGCGCGATTGAGACTCAGTTTCTTGTTGCTAGTGCACAAACGGACATGCGCGGCGCCGGTGCTTTCCACGAAAACGAGCCGTAACATCGCCGACTCACGGCCCACCTAGCCTCGTGCTCATGGCGAAACAGCAGGCACAGGCATGGCAGTGGTCGGAAGACGGGCTCAACTTCCGCACCCGAAAGTGGGTGCGGCCGGAGGATCTCAACGCGAACGGCTCGCTGTTCGGCGGCAGCCTGCTGAAATGGATCGACGAAGAGGCGGCGATCTACGCGATCGTGCAGCTCGGCAACTACCGCGCCGTCACCAAGCACATCTCGGAGATCAACTTCGAGGCCTCCGCGGTGCAGGGCGATCTGATCGAGATCGGCCTGCAGGCCACGCACTTCGGCACGACGTCGCTGACCATGCGTGCGGCGGCCAGGAACATGATCACGCGCAAGCGCATCCTCACCATCGAGAAGATCGTGTTCGTGAGCCTCGACGAAGACGGAGTGCCGACCCCGCACGGCTACGACCGGATCACCTACGACCGCGACCGGATGCCGACCGAGCGCATCGCGACGGGGACGATCCGACTCCCCTCGCTCTGAGCCGACTCCCCCAGCGCCGAGCCACCTCCTCAGGCGCGGACTGCCCCCCGGTGTGCCGCGCTCGAGGAGGTGACCCTGTCGGTGAGGGGCGCTTCGACCTCGAAGGCCGGTACCGCGGCGAACGCCTGGGCGAGGTCGGCGATGAGGTCGTCGGCATCTTCCAGGCCGATCGACAGCCGCAGCACGTCGGCGGCTGGCCTCGCCTCGGGCGGCACCGGGCGATGGGTGAGCGCCGCCGGATGCTGGATCAGTGAATCCACCCCGCCGAGCGAGACGGCATGGGTGAACAGGGCCGTCGCGGTCGTGACTGCGGATGCCGCGGCGAACCCGCCCCGCATCCGCATCGCGATCATCGCGCCGGTGCCGCGCATCTGGCGCTCCAGGATGCCCCGCGGATCTCCATCGAGCCCCGGGTAGAAGACCTCGGCGACCTCGGGACGGTCGATCAGCCACTGCACGACCCGCCGCGCACTCTCCTGCTGGTGCCGCACCCGCACCGGCAGGGTCGTGAGTCCGCGATGCAACAGATAAGCCCCGAGCGGATGCAGCAGCCCCCCGGTCACCGCCCGCACGCGGCGCAGCGCCTCCGCGGTCTCTTCGCTGCAGGCGACGACACCGGCGATCACATCGCCGTGGCCGCCGAGGTACTTCGTGGCGCTGTGCAGCGACATCGCCGCGCCCAGATCGATCGGGTTCTGCAGCACCGGAGTCGCGAAGGTGTTGTCGACCACCACCGGGACCGCCCCGGCCTGGCGCACGACGTCGGCGATGTCGGCGATCTCGAGCGTCGGGTTGGCCGGGGTCTCCACGACGACGAGGCCGGTGTCGGGCCGCACGGCCGCCGCCACCTCATCGGGGTGGCAGTAGGTGGTCTCGACGCCGAGCAGCCCGGAGCCGAGCAGATGGTCGGTGCCGCCGTAGAGCGGGCGCACCGCGACGACATGTCGCGCTCCTGTGGCACCGGTATGCGCCAGGATCACGGCAGTCATGGCGGCCATGCCCGAGGCGAAGGCGACAGAGGCATCAGCGTGCTCGAGCTCGGCGAGGGCTTCCTCGAAGCGGGCCACAGTCGGATTCCACAGCCGCGCATAGACCATGCTGCCGTCGGCAGGCGGACGCCCACCCGTCGCCATCGCTTCATACGAGTCACCGCCGCGTTCGATGTCGGGCAGCGGGTTCGTCGTCGACAGGTCGATCGGCAGCGCGTGCACCCCGAGACCCTCCAGATCGGAGCGGCCGCTGTGAACGGCGACGGTATCAGGATGCAACGGTGCAGTCATGCCTCCACGTTGCCGGAATCGCAGGAATTCCGCAGGTAGTCGACAGAAGCCGCCATACATGTGTGGCTTGACGCTATTCTGTGCAGAATCCGGCGTGCGAAAGGGGACTCCGTTGGCGAAAGCACAACTCGATGAGACCGACCTCGAACTGCTCGCGATCCTCAGTCGCAACGCCGAGACGACGAACAAGGCGCTGGCGCATCGGCTCGGGCTCGCCGAATCGACGTGCGCACACCGAGTGCGGGCGCTGCGCGAGCGCGGGGTGATCCGCGACACCCGCATCCGTGTCGACGGCGCGGCACTCGGCTTCCCGTTGCAGGCGATCATCAAGGTGCGCCTCGCGAACCACACCGGCGCGAAGGTGACGGCACTGTTCGACGCGCTCGCCGACATCCCTCGGGTGCTCCAGGTGTTCCACGTCGCCGGCGTCGACGACTTCCTCGTGCATGTCGCCGTGCAGGATGCGACAGCGCTCCGGGACATCGTGCTCGAGCACATCACGGTCCACCCAGTCGTGAGAGGCACCGAGACCCAGCTCGTGTTCGAGCTTCGCGACGGTCCGGGCGTCCTCCCGCGGTAGACGCCACGCAGTCGACCCGCCGGGGTCAGAGCGCCGGGGTCAGAGCGCCGCGGACACCGCGCCGATGAGCTCTTCTGCGACCGCGTCCTGAACATCCGTTCGCTCCGGTCGCAGTTCCTGTCGCTCCAGCCGTCCGCAGGCGACGGGAAATGCGACCGGAGCCGCGGCGGCAGCCACGTGCGGGAGGCACGTACGGGAGGATGGAACGCACGTCAGCCAGGAGCAAGGGAGCACCATGAGCCGCAGCGCCACCGCCGCAACGCACACCATCCGCGAGATGCGGGACTTCCTCTTCGCCAACGCGACGGACTACGCGGCAGCTCGCGCCGGATTCGCCTGGCCCGAGGTCGACGAGTTCAACTTCGCGCTGGAGTGGTTCGACGTCATCGCCGGCGAGCGTCCCGACCGTCCTGCCGTGCAGATCGTCGAGGCCGACTTGAGCCTGCGCTCGTGGACCTACGGCGAGCTGTCGACGCGATCCGACCAGGTGGCCGCCTGGCTCAGTGGGCTCGGCATCGTCCGGGGCGATCACGTGATCGTGATGCTGAACAACACGATCGAGCTGTGGGAGGTGATGCTGGCGATCACCAAGATCGGCGCGGTGTCCATCCCCACCTCCACCCTGCTCTCCGCCTCAGACCTCGCCTACCGTGTCGACCACGGTCGCGCCGGTGCGGTCATCACTCTCGGCACCCTCGCCGATCGCCTCGGCGGCATCGATCCCGCCGTCCTGCGCATCGGCGTGGGCGAGGGAGTCCCCTCCGATTGGTCGAGCTTCGACGACGCGACCACCGCCCCTACGGCCTTCGAACCCGAAGGCCCGACGCCTTCGTCCGACACCGCGCTGCTGTACTTCACCTCAGGCACCACGAACCGCCCGAAGCTCGTGCAGCACACGCACGCGTCCTACCCGATCGGACACCTGTCGACCATGTGGTGGCTCGGGGTGCGCCCGGACGACGTGCACCTCAACATCTCATCCCCCGGCTGGGCCAAGCACGCCTGGTCGAGCTTCTACTCTCCGTTCCTCGCCGAGGCGACCGTGTTCGTGTACAACTACACCCGCTTCGATGCGAACGCTCTCATGCAGGTCATGGACTCCCATCACGTCTCGACCTTCTGCGCGCCACCGACGGTGTGGCGGATGCTGATCCAAGCCGACCTCACCCGGCTCACCCACCCGCCCCGAGAGCTGGTGGGCGCCGGCGAGCCGTTGAACCCCGAGGTCATCGACCGGGTGCGTGATGCGTGGAGCGGCACGATCCGTGACGGCTTCGGTCAGACCGAGATGACAGCCTGCATCGGCAACTCCCCCGGCCAGAGCGTGAAGGTCGGCTCGATGGGACGCCCGCTACCCGGGTACCCGGTCGTGCTGCTCGACCCCGTCACCGGCGAGGTCGTCGAGCGCGAGGGGGAGATCGCGCTCGATCTCTCCCGCCCGCCGCTCGGACTCATGGCAGGCTACTACGACGACCCTGAGAAGACGGCCGAATCACGTGCAGGCGGCTATCACCACACCGGCGACATCGCGGTGCGCGACGACGACGGCTATCTCACCTATGTAGGTCGCTCCGATGACGTGTTCAAAGCCTCCGACTACAAGATCTCGCCGTTCGAGCTCGAGTCGGTGCTGCTCGAGCACGACCTCGTCGTCGAAGCAGCCGTGATCCCGAGTCCTGATCCGACCCGCCTCGCCGTTCCGAAGGCGTACGTCTGCCTGACGCCGGGTACCACGGCAGCAGAGGTCGAGGCCGCCCGCGCCATCTTCGCGTACGCGCACGAGAGGCTGTCGTCACACCTGTGGGTGCGGATCATCGAGTTCGTGCCGGAGCTGCCGAAGACGATCTCCGGGAAGATCCGCCGGGTCGAGCTGCGTGCGCGCGAGGCAGCCCGGGTGGAGTCCGGCGACGAGACCGGGCAGCACCGCGACCGCGACTACCGCTGAGGGCTCAGCCGCAGTCGGTCAGAGCACGATCCGGTCAGCGCGCGATCCGGATCGAGCCGGTCACCGCGTTCTTCGCGATCGCCGGCATCGTCACGTTCACGCCGGCGGTCTTCGCGGCCGGAACCGCCTTCGGCAGCGGCTCCTCGGTCGTGCTCTGCGAGCGTCCGACGCCGGCCGCGTTCACGAGCGCCCGCACGACGCCACCGAGCGTCAGCATCGCCGCAAGCGCTGCGCACGCCAGGATCAGAGGCAGCCACACCTGCGCGAAAGACGCCGTCACGCTCAGCAGCGCGGCGACCATCCACCCTCCGACCGCGCCACCGGCAAGACCACCGGCTCCTCGGACGATGGCGATCGCCGCCACAACCGCGAAGATGGCCGCGAGCGCCGCCCCCACGTATCCGATCGGCACCATCACCGCGGCCAGATCGCTGGCCATTCTCATTGTCGTCATGACGACCCCCCGTCAGTGGTTACTCCACTAATTCGACATTAGAAGTGTCTCCCGGAAAGGGCATCCGTCTCAAGTCCGATCCGCATCATCCTGCAGGCGGATATCCGTGCGGTTCGGACAAGTGGTGCCGGGGTCAGCGACGGCGCGGCCAGCGCAGACGGCGGGTCCGCACGACCCGCACCGGCTGGGTGACCACAGCATCCACGACCATCGAGCCGTCGGTGGGACCGACGATCGCGATGGCCGAGGTCTCGGTCGCCTCCGCCGGATCGATGGGCAGCCGCCCGAGCGCCCGGTGGGCACGGATGTAGGCGGGTACGAGCAGCACGATCGCGCCGAGCCAGGCGAGCGGGTTGCTCAATGCGACGCCTTCGAATCCGATCCACGCACCCAGCACGATGGCCGCCCCTACGCGCATCACCAGCTCGATCACACCGGTCACTGTGGGCACGAGTGTGTGGCCGAGCCCCTGCAGCGCGCCGCGCAGCACGAACAGCATGCCGAGCGCCCAGTAGCCGCAGCCGTTGACGATGAGCATCAGATGGGCCTGTTCGACCACGATGTCAGAGCCCTCGCCGATGAACAGACGCACCATCGGGGCGCCGAAGGCGATCAGCAGGCCGCCGAGGACCACTCCGGCCACGACCGCCATCCAGGTAGCCTCCACCACACCGCGACGGATGCGATCAGGACGACGGCCTCCGTGGTTCTGCGCTGCGTACATGGAGACCGCGAGGCCGAGGGAGGAGAGCAGGGCGACCGCGAGGCTGTCGACGCGAGAGCCCGTCGTGTAGGCGGCGACGGCATCGGCCCCCAGGGTGTTCAACGCCACCTGCACGGTGAGCGTGCCGATCGCGATGATCGACGCCTGGAAGCCCATCGGCAGGCCGAGGCGGAGGTGCTCGGCGATGTCGGCCCGCGTGATGCGCCAGTCGGCACGACGCAGGTGCAGCATCGGCAGGCGTCGGCGGACGAACTCGAGGCACAGCGCGACCGAGACGGCCTGTGCGACGACGGTCGCGAGCGCGGCACCACCCACACCCCACTCGAGGGGGCCGACCATCAGCACGACGAGCCCGACGTTCAGAGCGCACGAGACGGTGAGGAACACCAACGGCGTCTTCGAGTCGCCGATCGCCCGGATGATCGCAGAGAGGTAGTTGAAGAACATCGTCGCGCTGGCACCGAGGAAGCTGATCTGCGTGAAGATCGTGGCCTCTGCCATCAGCTCGGGCGGCGTCTGCAGCAGGGCGAGGATGGGGCCGGCGAGGAGGGGGGCTCCGATGGTCAGGATCACGCTCGCGATACCGCTGAGCAGCACGCCCGTCGCGACCGATCGGCGCACGGCGGCGTCGTCTCTCGCACCGAATGCCTGCGCGATCGGGATGGCGAAGCCGCTCGTCAGCCCCCACGCGAACCCGAGCAGCAGGAACAGCAGGCTGCCGGTCGCACCGACGGCCGCGAGCGAGGTCACGCCGAGGTGCCGGCCGACGACGATCGCGTCGGCGAACTGGTAGAGCTGCTGCACCACGTTGCCGAGGAGGAGCGGGATCGAAAAGGCAAGGATGACGCGCCACGGACGGCCCGTGGTGAGGGAGGTGGCCATGAAGGAGCGGCTCGCAGAACTGAGGGGGTGATCGGGGGTGGAGCAAGCCTATCGAATCGATTCGGTGAAGCGGAATACCGGATCTCGATTCCTGGCACCGCCGGGGCGGAAGGTACCGTCGGAGCAAACCGTCGACGAAGACCGGAGGATGAAAGTGACGAAGCAGTACACGGGGGGAACCGGACGTGAGGGCGATGCCGCCGCGGACGGAGAGGAACAGCACCTGCGGCGCGCACTGAGCAACCGCCACATCCAGCTGCTCGCGATCGGCGGGGCCATCGGCACCGGGCTGTTCATGGGAAGCGGAAAAACGATCTCGGTCGCAGGGCCGTCGGTGATCTTCGTCTACATGATCATCGGGTTCATGCTCTTCTTCGTGATGCGGGCGATGGGCGAGCTGCTGCTGTCGAACCTGAAGTACAAGTCGTTCAGCGACTTCGCGAGCGACCTGCTCGGCCCGTGGGCGGGTTTCTTCACCGGGTGGACCTACTGGTTCTGCTGGGTGGTCACCGGCGTCGCCGACGTGATCGCGATCGCCGGATACACGGATGCGCTGATCCCCGGCATACCGCTGTGGATCCCCGGTGTCCTGGTGATCGTCATCCTGCTCGCGCTGAACCTCCCCACCGTCGCCGCCTTCGGCGAGATGGAGTTCTGGTTCGCGCTGATCAAGATCGTCGCGATCGTGGCGCTCATCGTCACCGGCCTCGTGATGATCTTCACCGGATTCCAGCATGATGCGGGAACCGCGAGCTTCTCGAACCTGTGGGACAAGGGAGGGATGTTCCCGCACGGGTTCATGGGCTTCGTCGCCGGGTTCCAGATCGCGGTGTTCGCATTCGTCGGCATCGAGCTCGTCGGCACCGCTGCGGCCGAGACGAAGGACCCGAAGCGCAACCTGCCCAAGGCCATCAACGCGATCCCGATCCGCGTGCTGCTGTTCTACGTGGGTGCGCTCATCGTGCTGATGGCCGTCACCCCGTGGACCGAGTACGTCGCAGGCGAGAGCCCGTTCATCGCGATGTTCGCCCTCGCCGGACTCGGCATCGCCGCGACCGTGGTCAACCTCGTCGTACTCACCTCCGCCATGTCGAGCGCCAACTCCGGCATCTACTCGACCTCGCGCATGGTCTTCGGCCTGGCGCAGGACGGGGATGCCCCACGGATCTTCGGTCGCCTCTCGCGTCGCCGCGTGCCGCAGAACGCCCTGTTCCTGTCGTGCATCCTGCTGCTCTCGGGCGTGGTGCTGCTGTACGCGGGCAAGGACATCGGCACCGCCTTCGACATGGTGACCACGGTCTCGGCGCTGTGCTTCATGTTCGTGTGGACGATCTTCCTCTGCAGCTACCTCGTGTACCGGCGCACCCGCAAGGACAAGGTCGCAGCCTCCACCTTCCGGCTGCCCGGCGGCGTGTTCATGGTCTACGTGGTGCTGGCGTTCTTCGTGTTCGTGCTGTGGGCGCTCACCACCCAGCCCGACACGCTGACCGCGCTGCTCGTGACACCCATCTGGTTCGTGATGCTGTTCGTGGCATGGCTGTTCGTGCGGCGCTCGCCGAATCACCTCGCCCGGCACGCGGCGCACATCGCGCACCTGCGCGACGACTCGGTCGAGGCGGACTGATTCCGAGCGCACGGAAGAGCGCCGCCTCACCGAGGAGTGGGCGGCGCTCTTCCCGCGCGGCGACGGTCAGGCCGCGGCGACGGATGCCGGAGCGGTGGATGCTGCGGGCTTCACGGCGAACAGGCGCTTGCGCAGCGCGAGGAACAGCAGCACCATGCCGGCGCTGAGCAGGATGTGCCCCATCCCCGCGATGCCGGCGATCATGCTCGACGACTCCAGGCCGAGCACGGTGAGGGAGCCGTGCCAGAGCATCACCGCGGAGGTCAGCACGAGTCCGGCGTTGTAGAGCCAGAAGAACCAGCCGAAGAGGCGGCTCTCGGACAGAGCGAAGGCCTTCTCGAGGAGCAGGACGATCAGCAGGACGACGAAGCCCAGCACCAGCAGGTGCGTGTGCACGAGGCCGAGCTGCGTCGACTCCCCCTCGGGGAAGTCGTTGATCTTGGTGAACTCTCGGTAGAAGAGTCCGGAGGCTACGCCCACGATCATGTAGGCGAACGCGGCGTAGAAGAGGCGGCGCATCGGAATCCTTTCGGTCTGATTCCAGCCTCGGCGCAGCGCCCCTCTCAGGGATCCATCGAACGGTTGAGATGCGGGACGACTAGAGCAGGCCGGTGTCGCGGGCGATCGCGATGGCGCGGGCGCGACTGTCGGCGCCGAGCTTCTCGAACACGTGCACGAGGTGCGTCTTCACGGTGGCCTCGGTGACGAACAGGGCCTTCGCGATCTCGCGGTTCGATGCGCCGGTGTCGAGCAGCCGGAGCACCTCCAACTCACGCTCGGTCAGACGCACCCGCGGCGCGCGCATCACCTGCACCACCCGCTCGCTGAGCTCCGGTGTGAGCACGAGTCCGCCGGAGGCCGCCTGCCGGATCGCGCGCACGATGTCGTCGGGGGCCACATCTTTGAGGAGGTAACCGGCAGCCCCGGCCTCGATCGCCCCGAGGATCTCGGCGTCGCGGTCGAACGTCGTCAGGATCAGCACGGCGGGCGCCGGGTCCTGCGCGCGCAGCTCGGCGGTCGTCTGCACGCCGTCCATGCCTTCGCCGAGCCGCAGGTCGCAGAGCACCACATCGGGATGCAGGTGCCGCGAGAGCACCACGGCCTCTTCGCCGGATGCCGCC
Source organism: Microbacterium sp. (assembly GCA_050701935.1). GTDB lineage: Bacteria > Actinomycetota > Actinomycetes > Actinomycetales > Microbacteriaceae > Microbacterium. The sequence goes on along the minus strand of JBOGEI010000011.1, from coordinate 20,652 downwards.
TCTCCCACCACTTCGACGTCGTCGCGGTGGTCGAACAGCGAGCGCACCCCGGCACGGACGATGGGGTGATCGTCGACGAGGAGCACGCGCACCGCGGTCATCCTTCGTCTCCCGTCTGCCTGGTCGATGCCACGCCGCCGAGCGGAATGTGCGCCGAGAGCGCGGTGCCGTCGCCGGGGATGCTCTCCACGTCGAGCCCGCCGCCGAGCTCGCGCAACCTCGCGCGCATCGAGCGCAGCCCGTAGCCACCGCCTCGACTGCCGACACCACCCTGCGCATCCCAGCGCCCGGCGTCGAACCCGATCCCGTCGTCGACGATGTCGAGTCGCACCGCATCACCGGCGTCGGCCAGGGTGACCACGACCCGCGAGGCGGCCGCGTGGGAGCGGACGTTCGCGAGTGCCGACTGTGCGGTGCGCAGCAGGGCGACTTCGGCGTCGAGTCCCAGCGATGGCAGGTCGTCGTCGACGTTGAGAGCCACCTCGAGCCCGGTGTCTTGGGCCAGACGCTCCAGCATGCGGGCGATGGCGTCGCCGAGCGCCGTGGACTCCAGCTCGGCAGGCATCAGCGCGTTCACGATGCGCCGCGCATCGGCGAGGCCCTCGACCGAGAGGGCGCCGATCTGCTCGAGTGCGCGGGTGCTCTGCGCCGGGTCGTCCGCTTCCAGAGCAGCACGCGCCAGCATCCCGATCGACGACACGCTCTGTGCGACGGTGTCGTGGATGTCGCGCGACACCCTGGTGCGTTCGTCGCTCGCCCCCGATTCGCGCTGGGTTCGGGCGAGTTCGTCCTGCAGAGCCGCCATCTCCTCCTGGGTCGCGACGAGCGAGGCGATGAGTCGACGCCGCTCCCGACCATCGCGGACGAGCTCGAGGTACCCGCGGGAGATGCCGAGGGCGAAGACGCCGCCGACGAGCGGGCCGATCACGTTCGCATAGGTCGTCGTGCCGGTGTGCACAAGCGGGGCGGTCACCACGACCGCGAGGATCACCGCACTGAGCAGCAGCGCCCAGCGCAGGCGCATCACGAATCCGGCGAGGAGCCACAGCGGGAAGGCGAGCCAGACGAACTCCGGCGAGACCACGACCGCGCCGAGCCAGATGAGCGTCAACCCGAGCAGCCACCAGGTCGCCAGACGACGATCCGAGGTGCGCTCGCTGAGCACGAGTCCACCGCCGTACCAGCCGAGGAATACGAGCGACAGGGCGAGCACCCAGGGCAGTGGGACGCCATCCGTCGCTGCACGCCACGCGCCGATCACGAGCAGCACGACCGTGATGACGGCCTGGCCGATGCGGATCGATCCGACCAGGCTCGCCCAGGTGCGCGGCGCACGGATCCCTGCCGCGGCATCGACGCGGCCGGGACGCTCAGTCCGCGACTGCTCAGTCCGCGACTGCGGGGGTGTCGGCTGCGGCATCCTCGTATTCTCCCCCGTACTGACGCTCCGCGCCTCTGTCGTCGCGGGATCCGGCACCCCCGACCTTCCCCGGCCACCACATCCGGTCGCCGACGATCGCGAAGATCGCGGGAACGACCAGTGTCCGCACGACGAACGTATCCACGAGAACGCCGATCCCGACGATGAGCCCGATCTGTCCGAGCGTGACCAGCGGCAGCAGCCCGAGAGCGGCGAACACGGCCGCGAGCACGACGCCGGCGCTCGTGATCACGCCGCCGGTCGCCGTGAGCGCACGCACCATCCCCTGCCGGGTGCCCACCGTCTTCGCCTCGACGCGTGCCCGATGCACCAGGAAGATCGTGTAGTCGATCCCGAGCGCCACCAGGAACAGGAATGACAGCAGCGGCACCTGCAGGTCGAGCGCATCCCATCCGAAAACGACCCGGCTCAACCAGGTGCCCGCACCGATCGCGGCGACCGCGCTGAGTATGTTCACCGCCAGCAGCAGCACGGGCGCCACCAGGGATCGCAGCAGCACGATGAGCACGAGCAGGCTCACCGCGAGCACGAGAGGCACGACGAGGAGCAGGTCGCGCCGATTGCCTTCGCGCGCATCGAGATCGGCCGCCACCGGGCCGCCGACCACGGCATCGGCATCCTGCACCGCGTGCGCGGCCTCCCGCACTGCGCCGACCAGGTCGAGGCTCTCGGTCGTGCCTGGCGCCGGTTCTCCCACCACGAGCAGTCGGGTGAGTGCGCCGTCGGCGCTCTCCCCCGTGGTCGACACCCGAAGCACGCCGGGCACGTCGTCGATCGCCACGGTCAGCGCATCGGCCTTCGTCGTGTCGCCGATCACGATCATGGGCTGGGCCTCGCCGGCGGGGAAGTGCTCGCCGAGCACTGTGAGGCCCGCAGCCGACTCGGACTCGACGCGGAACTTCTCGACCTGGGTGAGGCCGACGGATGCTCCGGCGAGACCACCGGCGAAGACGCCGAGCAGCGCGAGCCCGCCGACCAGCGGCACCCAGGGACGCCGGGAGACGCGCTGCGCGACCGCACCCCACACACGGCCCGTGACGGCGGCGTCGCCCACGCGCGGCGCGAACGGCCAGAAGATGCGCCGTCCGCACACCGCGAGCGCTGGCGGCAGCACGAGCAGCACCGCGGCGAGCGCGATCAGAAGACCGACGGCCGACGCGATGCCGAGTCCGCGCGTGCCGGGGATCACGGCGAGTGCCAGGGTCGACAGCGCCAGGACCACGGTGACATTCGAGGCGACGATCGCGGGTGCGGTGGCGCGCCATGCGGCGACCAGTGCACGGCGGTGATCGGGCTCACGGGCGAGCTCTTCGCGATAGCGGGAGATGAGCAGGAGGGCGTAGTTGGTCCCCGCGCCGAAGACGAGCACGCTCACGATCCCCGAGTCGAACTGCAGACCGAGACCCGCCCCCATCGCTGCCGTCGCCTTGTTCGCCAGCTGGTCGGCGAGCGCTACCACCACGAGTGGGATCATCCAGAGCACGGGCGATCGGTAGGTGACGATGAGCAGCAGCGCGACGATTCCGAGAGTGACCATCAGGAGCGTGAAGTCGGCGCCGTCGAACGCGGAGGCGACATCCACCCCGAACGCGGGCCCGCCGGTGACCTGCACGCTCACCCCGTCGATCGGATGCGCTGCGACGACCCCGCGCAGGTGGTGCACGGCATCCGTGGCGGCATCGTCGTCGTTCAGGGTCAGTGTCGCCTGGATCACCGCGGCCTCGCCGTCTTCGCTGACGATCGGACCGTGCGGCTCGTGCCCGGTCTGCGTCTCGACGTCGGCCGAGAGAGCGCTTATCGCCGCGACGTCGGCGTCGTCGAGCTTCGTTCCGTCGTCGCGTGATGCGACCAGGAGCACCGCGTGCTCGTCCGCGTCGGGGAACTGCTCGGCGAGGACCGCTGCCCGCGCGGACTCGGAATCCGGCGGGGCGACGTCGTTGCCGCCCGGGAGCGATGCCCGCCCGAGAGCGCCCAGGAGAGCGGTGAACGCCACGACGGCGATCAGTAGGGAGATCCATCCCCCGCGTCGTGATGTGAGCCACAGGGGAAGGGAGCGGAGAGCGCGGAGCATGAATCCAGTCCAGCCGCCACGGGCCTCGTGAGCATCGAGCAGGCGGCTGAGGCGAGTCTCCACCGTTCGATGGATCCGGCAGCGAAGGGAGGGGGGTTCCGGCGGTGGGGGTTCCACCAGGCCCTCCCCCGCATCGACCACCGCGCGTAGCGTCGGATCAACGGTCGCAGCCGTGTCTGCGGCCACGACGAAAGGACCACTCATGCACACACGCACTCTCGGACAGGGCCTGCAGGTCTCGGCGGTCGGACTCGGCTGCATGGGCATGTCGCAGAGCTACGGCCCCAACCCCGGCAGCCGCGACGACATGATCGCGGTGCTGCGGTCGGCGGTCGATCACGGGGTCGACTTCTTCGACACGGCCGAGGTGTACGGCCCGTACGTGAACGAAGAGCTGGTGGGCGAGGCGCTCGAACCCCTGCGGGATCGCGTCGTGCTCGCGACCAAGTTCGGGTGGGACATCGAGTCCGGCAAGAGTGTCGGATTGAACAGCCGTCCCGAGCAGATCCGCCGAGTGGCCGAGGCTTCGCTGCGGAGCCTGCGCACCGATGCGATCGACCTCTTCTACCAGCACCGCGTCGACCCCGACGTGCCGATCGAAGACGTCGCCGGCACCGTGGGTGAGCTGATCGCCGAGGGCAAGGTGCACCACTTCGGGCTCTCAGAGGCCTCGGCCGACACCATCCGTCGCGCGCACGCCGTGCACCCGGTCACCGCGCTGCAGAGCGAGTACTCGCTGTGGACCCACGACCCCGAGGCCGAGATCCTGCCCGTGCTCGCCGAACTGGGCATCGGATTCGTGCCGTTCAGCCCGCTCGGCAAGGGCTTCCTGACCGGCACGGTCGACACGGCGTCCGATTTCGCGGCGGGCGACATCCGCGCAACGATCCCGCGCTTCACGGCCGAGAACCGGGCGGCGAACCAGGCGCTCGTGGCGCACGTGGCCGAGCTGGCCGCGGCGAAGGAGGCCACCCCCGGGCAGATCGCGCTGGCCTGGCTGCTCGCCCAGCAGCCGTGGATCGTGCCGATCCCCGGCACACGGCGCACCGCGCGTATCGCGGAGAACGCCGGGAGCACGGCCGTCGCGCTCTCGGCCGACGAGGTCGCCGACCTCTCGACCCTCGCGACGCGCATCGGGGTGAGTGGCGACCGCTACAACCCGCAGCAGATGGCGTTCGTCGACCGTTGACCGACGTGCGGCCTCGGTATCGTGAAGCGGGTGACCTCGGCCCGCAGCTACCCCGCGACCATCGCGGCCGCTGTCGAGCACGAGATCGTCATCCGCAAGTCGCGCTTCCTGACCCGCATCGAGCCCGTGGCTTCTGTCGAGCAGGCCGAGGCCGTGATCGCCGGCATCCGCAAGCGGGCGTGGGACGCCAACCACAACTGCACCGCGATGGTGACCGGACTGCTCGGCGATCAGGCGCGGTCCTCTGATGACGGTGAGCCGTCGGGGACCGCGGGCATCCCGATGCTCGAAGTGCTGCGGCGGCGCGACCTGACCGATGTGGTCGCAGTGGTGACCCGCTACTTCGGCGGCGTGAAACTCGGCGCGGGCGGCCTGGTGCGTGCCTACTCCTCCGCCGTGTCCGAGGCGCTCGATCTGGCCTCGCTCGTGCGGCGAGCGGCCCTCCGACAGGTCACGCTCGAGGTGCCGCACGCCGAGGCGGGGCGCTACGACAATCTGCTGCGCGAGTGGGCGACGCATAACGGCGCGACGCTCGGCGACCCCGCATACGCGGCGATGGCCACGCTCGAACTGTGGGCGCCCGAAGAAGAGCTCCCCCGCCTGGCCGATGACCTGGCCGCGGCATCCGCCGGCTCGATCACCCCGATCCTCGGGGTGGAGCGCATCGTCGACGTGCCCGCCTGAGGTCGGTCGGATCGGCCAACCCACAAGGAGCGGCGGATATCCTGGATGCCGCGGTCGCGGAGGGAGAGCGATGTTCGACAGTCCGCTCTCGGCTTCGGCCTACGAGATACTCGAAGTCGACCCCACCGTCGATGACGTCGAGCTGCGCCGTGCCTATCGTCTGAGGTTGCGCCAGACGCATCCGGACACCGGCGGCGACGCCGCGGTCTTCATCCAGGTGCAGCGCGCGTGGGAGCTGGTCGGCACCGTCGAGAGCCGCGCCGCCTACGACCGCCGCACCGGCGTACCGACCACGACGCCCGGCGCAGCAGCCGACCCCGCGGCGGAGTGGAGCGGATGGCGCCCGCCCGCAGCCCGCACCGACACCCGCCCTCGCGCCCGTTCCTACGGCCACCCCGGCGGATGGCGTCGTGAGCGCTACCTCGCACTCATCCGCGAATGGGCCGGCCGCGGCGTCGAGGTGCCCGATCCCTACGACCCCGCCCTCGTGCGCTCGGCTCCGCGCGATCTGCGTCGACTCCTCGCCGACGCCCTGGCAGAAGAGGCCACGGCCCGCACGGTGTCCGACCTCGGCATGGGCTTCACGGTGTGGCACGACGTCGCGGTGGGAGCGGACGCCGACGACAAGCTCGATCATGTGGTGCTCGGCCCATCCGGCCTGTACGGGGTGATGTCGGAGGACTTCGGAGGGGTCGTCGGCTTCCGCCGCGGCGAGATCACCGGCCCGAGCCTCGGAACCCGCGCGCCTGTCACCGCCGCGCTCAGCAGGATGCGCACGATCGCCAAGGCTGCGCGCGTGCGCTTCGGCGGCGTGATCATCGTGCTGCCCGATGACGACCTCGCCCAGGCCGTCACGCCGCTGGGCACGAGCCGCGGAGTCCCAGTCGTCGTGGTACGACGCAGCGCCCTCGCCATGGTGCTGCGCCAGGGCGTCCCGCAGGCGCGGGCGATCGGCGGCAACGAGCTGTTCGACGTGCGCACGCGGCTGCAGCAGACCGTCCGCTTCGTCTGATCCCGCCTCTCGCCATACCTCCGGATGAATCGGAGGGCATCGTTGACTTCCACGATCAAACCGGTTTACACTCGTCAAACCGGTTCACCGATGAGCGCATCAGAGCGTCCGGAATCCACGAGGAGGTGGCATGAGCCGCACGACCATCGCCGATGTCGCTCGCGAAGCAGGCGTCACGAAGGCCACGGTCTCGCACGCCCTCAGCGGCAACCGCCCGATCTCCGACGAGACGAAGGCGAAGGTGCTCGCTGCGGCCGAGAAGCTGAACTGGGCACCGAGCCAGAGCGCGCGAGCCCTCGCCACCCGTCGGGCCAACGCCGTCGCCGTGGTACTCGCTCGCGATCCCCAGGTCATCGCGAACGACTCCTTCTTCCCCGCGTTCATCGCCGGCGTCGAGTCGGTGCTCGCCGAGACCGAGACGGCACTCCTGCTCCAGGTCGTCCCCGACCGCGACGCCGAAGAGCGCGCCTATCGCACGCTCACCCACGGCCGCGCAGACGGCGCGCTCCTGCTCGATCTGCGCACCGACGATTGGCGCGTCCCGTTCCTCGACGACCTCGGTCTGCCGACCGTGCTGGTGGGCGCCTACGACCAGCCGACCGAATTCTCGTGCGTGCGCACCGATGACACCGCCCCGGTCCGCGAGATCATCGCGCACCTCCGCGCAACAGGACACGAACGCATCGCCCACGTCTCCGGGCCGCTCGAGTACGTGCACTCGAAGGCGCGTGCCGACGCCTACGTCGCAGCGATCGGCGACGACGAGCTGCTCCGCGAGGGCGACTTCACCGCTGCGAGCGGGCGCACGAGCACCGCCGAGCTCCTCGCTCTGTCCGAACGGCCGACCGCGATCCTCTACTCGAACGACACCATGGCCATCGCCGGGCTCTCGTACGCCCGATCCCAGGGTCTGTCGATCCCACAGGATCTCGCGATCTCGGGCTTCGACGACGATCACCTCTCCGCCCACCTGTCCCCGGCGCTGACCAGCGTCTCATCCGACCCCGCGGCCCGAGGCCGCGCCGCCGCTCGCCTCCTGCGGGCGGACATCCTCGGCGCGCAGCCGCGCACCGAGATCGTCGACTGCAACGTCGTGCACTTCCGGGAGAGCACCAGCTAGTCGGCATCCGCATCACCCGCAGCGTCATCACCCGCAGCGTCATCACCCGCAGTGTCAAGGAGGACACCATGAAGAAGCTCCGCGCAATCGCCCTGATCGGCGCCACCGCTCTCATCGCCACCGGATGCTCGGCCGGAGGGGGCGGCGGCGAAGGATCCGCCGACGGCACCGGACCCATCAGCATCTGGCTCTCCAACAACGAACAGGAACTCGCCTGGGGCACCGCCGTGGTCGAGGCCTGGAACGCCGAGCACCCCGACGAGAAGGTCAAGGCCCAGGAGATCCCCGCCGGCTCATCTTCGGAAGAGGCGATCACCGCCGCGATCACCGCGGGCACTGCTCCCTGCCTCGTCTACAACGTGGCACCGGCAGCGGTCTCGGGCTGGGTCAAGCAGGGCGGACTCGTCGACCTCAGCAAGATCGACGGCGGCAGCGACTACATCACCGAGCGCGGCGGAGATATCGACGCCTACGCGAGCGACGGCAGCTTCTACCAGCTCCCGTGGAAGTCGAACCCCGTGATGGTCATGTACAACAAGGCCCTCTTCCAGGCCGCGGGGATCGACCCCGAGAACCCGCAGATGAACACGTACGACTCGTTCCTCGAGGGGTCGCGGGCGATCGTCGCCTCGGGCGTGCAGAGCGCGATCTGGCCCGCACCGACCAGCGAGTTCTACCAGCCGTGGTTCGACTTCTATCCGCTGTACCTGGCCGAGACCGACGGCACGATGCTCGTCGAAGACGGCAAGTCCACATTCGACTCGGATGCCGGGCGCACCGTCTCCGAGTTCTGGAAGACGTTCTACGACGAGAAGCTCTCGCCGAACGAGGCATCCACCGACGACGCGATGTCGGCCGGCACCACCGCCATGCAGCTCGCCGGCCCCTGGGCGATCCCCTCGTACGCCGACACGGTCGACGTCGGCTTCATGCCGGTGCCGACCAGCGACGGCCGCGAGACGCCGACGACGTTCGCCGACTCCAAGAGCGTGTCGATGTTCACGGCGTGCGAGAACCAGGGCACCGCGTGGGAGTTCCTGAAGTTCTCCACCAGCGAGGACAGCGACGGCCAGCTGCTGGAGGCCACGGGGCAGATGCCGATGCGCACCGGACTCACCGACACGTACGGCGACTACTTCGCGGCGAACCCGAACTACGTGGCGTTCGCCGAGCAGGCCGAGAAGACCGCCGATGTGCCCAGCATCCCGAATTCGGTGGAGGCGTGGCAGGCGTTCCGCGACGAGTACTCCTCCGCCGTGATCTTCGACAAGGAGTCGATCGACGACTTCCTGAAGAACGCGGCGACGAAGATCGACGACCTCGTCGCCGAGTGACGCGATGACCGACAACCGGCGGTTGCGCACCCGGTGGCTGGGTGCGCAACCGATCGGCGGCCTGTTCGCGCTGCCGTACTTCGTGTTCGTGATCGCGATCTTCGCCTATCCGCTCGCGTTCGCCGTCTACATCGCCTTCCACGACTACTTCTTCACCGCTCCCGGAACCGAGGTCGACCGCCCGTTCGTGGGCTTCGACAACTTCGTCACCGTGCTCACCGACCCGCGCGTGCTCGGGTCCTTCCGCAACACCCTGATCTTCCTGGTCATCAACGTGCCCCTCACGGCCGTGCTCGCCCTGGTGCTCGCCGCGGCCCTGAACACCGGCATCCGGTGGGTCGCGGCGTACCGAGTCGCGTTCTATGTGCCGTATCTCACGGCGAGCGTCTCGCTGGTGGGCGTGTGGATGCTGCTGTTCTCGGGCAACGGGCTGATCAACACGATCCTCGGCCCGCTCGCTCCCGACCCGTCGTGGCTCGTCAACAGCGGACTCGCGATGCCGATGATCGCGTTCTACGTGACCTGGAAGCAGCTCGGCTTCTACATCCTGCTGTATCTGGCGGCGCTGCAGAACGTGCCGAAGGAGCTGTACGAGTCGGCGGAGACCGACGGTGCCGGGGTGTTCTCGCGCTTCCGGCACGTCACGATCCCCGGAGTGCGCAGCGCCACGACGCTCGTGCTGATCCTGTCGATCATCACCGGAGCCAACCTCTTCACCGAGCCGTATCTGCTCACCAACGGGGGCGGGCCCGACGGCGCGTCGACCACGCCGGTGCTGTTGATCTACCAACTGGGCATCCAGCAGCAGAACCCCGACACCGCAGCGGCCATCGGCATGATCCTCGTGATCCTCGTCGGCATGCTCTCGCTGGCGGCCAACCGCGCGACCAGGGAGCGATGATGAAACGCACGCGTTCAGTCCCCCGCATCCTGAGCATCATCCTGCTCACGGTCGCGGCCATCGGCTTCGCCTTCCCGTTCTACTTCATGATCGTGGGGGCATTCCAGGAGAGTCCGACGAACTCCCCCAGCGAGCTGTTCCCGACGAGCGGGTGGACGATCGACAACTTCGTCGCGATCGACTCGCGCATCGACCTGGTCGGCTCGCTGCTGAACTCGCTGATCTTCACAGCCGGCGTGCTGCTGGGGACCGTCGTGTTCGGCCTGCTCGCCGGCTACGCGATCGCCCGTCTCGACTTCCGTGGGCGCGGCGTGATCTGGGTGCTGATGCTGCTCGTGCAGATGGTGCCGTTCCAGCTGCTGATGATCCCGCTCTACGTGCAGATCACGCGCAACTACGGCCTCGGCGACTCGTACATGGGCATGATCCTGCCGTTCCTGATCAACACCACGGCGGTGTTCATCTTCGTGCAGTTCTTCAAGGCGCTGCCGGTGGAGATCTTCGAAGCGGCGCGGATCGACGGTGCGGGCGAGATCCGTCTGCTGACATCCGTCGCGATCCCGCTCATCCGCCCCGTGCTGGTCACGGTCGTGCTGGTCACCTTCATCGGCCCCTGGAACGAGTTCCTCTGGCCATTCCTCATCACGAAGGATGCGAGCCTGCAGCCGCTGGCCGTTTCGCTCGCGAACTACATCTCCAACGTGGCGCAGTCCACGGCCAACCCGAACGGTGCGATCCTCGCCGGCGCCACGGCGCTCGCGTTCCCCGTCGTCATCCTGTTCGTCGTCTTCCAGCGCTTCTTCAAGGCCACCGATCTCGGCGCGGCCGTCAAAGGCTAGCCTCCATCCCCCAGCAAGAAAGGGCCCCCATGTTCTCCGGAGCCTCCTTCCCCCTCGGTCCGTTCACGCCCTACGAGGGCAACCCGATCCTGCGTCCGCGCGGCGACAGCTGGGAGTCGGCCAACCTCTACAACCCCGCGGCCATCGTCGACGGCGACGAGGTCGTGCTGCTCTACCGGGCGCACGCCGACGACATCGTCTCCCACATCGGCATCGCCCGATCGACGGACGGGGTGACCTTCACCCGAGAGGATGCGCCGATCCTCTCCCCCTCCGAGGACTACGAGACCTACGGGTGCGAAGACCCGCGCATCGCGCTGATCGACGGCACGTACTACCTCACCTACACGGGCTGGGACCGCCGGAGTGCACAGCTGTGCCTTGCGACCTCGACCGACCTGCGCACCTGGACCAAGCACGGCCCGCTGTTCGACGACTTCGACACCTTCAAGACCATGGACCCTCGCGGCTTCAACTGGTCCAAGGCCGGAGTCATCGTCCCGCAGCGGATGCACGGCAAGTGGTGGATGTATTTCGGCGAGGGCGCGATCTACTGGGCCACGAGCGACGACCTCATCCACTGGAGGCCCGGTACGGCCGACACCGAGCCGATGTACTCGCCGACGCCCGGCACCTGGGACGAGGCACTGGTCGAGATCGGCACCTCCCCTGTGGTCACCGACAACGGCCTGCTGCTGTTCCTCACGAACGGCGCCACCCGCGTGGTGCACGACGACGGCACCGTCGACGTCGACTACCGCTGCGGGCAGATCGCCATCGACCCGGACGAGCCGACGAAGGTCATCGCCCGCCTGCAGGAGCCGTGGCTGCGCCCGCAGACCTTCGAGGACATGCACGGGCTCGTCTCGAACGTGACCTTCGTGGAGGGGCTCGTGAAGTTCCACGGAAAGTGGTTCGCGTACTACGGGCAGTCCGACACGACTCTGGCGGTCGCGATCCACGATCCGGCCGAGTCGTGGGGTCGCGCACTGCGCGACGGCGGAGAGGCGTGAGGACATGGATGCCTCTCGACGCACCTTCCTGACGTTCACGGCGGCGGCCTCCGCGCTCGCCCTCCTCCCCGTCGACGCCGCCAGGGGCGCGACGAACACTGCGACCGGCACGGCAGTGCTGCCGTCCGAGGCTGCGCGTCGACCACGGCTGACGAACCTCGCCCACCTGCGATTCCTCCTCGCCGAGGTTCCGGTCGTCGCGAGCGCGACCCACACCACGTTCGGAATCGAGGCGCAACCGGCGGTCCGCGCGCCCTGGACCTACGCCGACACCGACGGCGCAGGCAGCTATCGCCCGGTCGGCGGTGGCACACGGGATGCGGTGACGGGACACTGGTCGCAGGGCGCGTACAACGCCGACGACATCGCCCGCGCAGCCATCGTGTTCCTGCGCGAATGGAAGGCAGCGGGCGACGCGCAGAGCCGTGACGAGGCCCGCGACGTGCTCCGCTCACTCGCCTTCCTGCAGACCGCCTCCGGTCCGAATGCCGGGCGCGTGGTGCTGTGGCAGCAGGAGGACGGCACGCTGACCCCCAGCGCCGTCCCTGTCGAGCTGCCCGACCCCTCCGACTCGGCGGAGTCGTACTGGCTCGCCCGTTCGGTCTGGGCCTTCGGCGAGGGTTACGCGGCCTTCCGTCGCGACGATCCGGAGTTCGCAGCATTCCTCCTCGCCCGCCTGCACCTGTGCCTCGACGCGCTCGGTCGGGAGTCGCTCTCGCGCGCCGGGCAGTGGGTGCACAGCGACGGACGCCGGCTGCCGGGGTGGCTGATCGCCGGAGGAGCGGATGCCACGGCCGAGGCCATGCTCGGTCTGGTCGCCGCGACCGAGGCCGGTGACTCACGCAGCCGCGCTGCGTTGCAGACCTACGGCGACGGTGTCGCGGCGATGGCGAGCGACCCTTCGCAGGGCTGGCCGTTCGGCGCCGTTCTGCCGTGGACCGGATCGCTCGGGTTCTGGCACGCGTGGGGCGCCGCAGCCCCCGAGGCTCTGGCCCGAGGAGGGGCGCTGCTGCGTCGACGAGCCTGGTCGGATGCCGCGTTGTCCGATGCCGGACGCTTCACCCCGCAGGTGCTCGCATCGGGCGGGCCGCACAATGCGTGGGCACCGCTTCCGGCCGAGGCACAGATCGCCTACGGCGCACACGGTCGCGTGGCCGGCGCGCTCCAGGCGTCCGCGGTCGGAGGGGAAGGACTCCGCGTGCTCGCAGGACTCGCCGCCGGATGGTTCTTCGGCGCGAACACGGCAGGCGTTCCGGTGTACGACACAGCGACCGGGGTCACCTTCGATGGTGTCGAGACCGACGGGCGGGTGAACCGCAACTCGGGTGCCGAGTCGACGATCCACGGGCTGCTGACGATGCAGCTGCTCGACGCGAACCGGGATGCGGCCGACCTCGCGACATCGATCACCGGGCTGCGGTCGTTCTCGGGGTTGCGGGTGCTGGAGGCGGAGACCGCACGGCTCTCGCCCGGCTCAACGGTCGAGCGGCCGGAGGGCGGCGCCTGGATCGGTGAAGGCAACCTCTCCGGCGGCGCATACGTGCGCATCCCTCGCGGCGAGTGGGTCGAGTTCGACGTGACCGAGGCGGGCGGGATCCTGCACGGCCTGATCTGGCGGCAGTCCGCCGAGGTCGGCGACGCGGTGTGGGAGGTGTTCCGTGGCCGGAAGCGGCTGTGGCGCTCGACCACGCCCGCCGGCGGCACGGGAGAGCGAGGGTTGACCGAGGCCGACGGGATGCTCGTGCCGGAGTTCCTCGGCGACAATCTGCCGGACACTGCGGTGACTGTGCGCTGCACGAGCCGCGGCGATGTGCGACTCGATGCCCTGCTGATCCAACCGCGAATCGCTACCGCGGTGTACTCGACGAGCTCAGGCTCCACAGTGCTGTACGCCAACGGTACCCGCCAGGATCAACGGGTCCCACCGCTCGTTTCCGGCATCGGGCGCGCCTACGATGCAGACGGTTCGCCGCGCGGGCAAGCAGCACAGGGCGGAACGGTGCGGGTGCGAGGCAACGGCTTCACCGTCACGTCGGCGAAGTGAGGGTAGAACTATTCTGCAAGCTGTGATTTGGCCCAGAGTATCCGAGGGTCTGCCGGAACCCAAGCCCTACTTTTGCGCCCCGACCTCGGAAAATCTGGCTCCGCCGAAAACGACCGGTCCGCATGCCGGTATTCTTTCTTTTGAGTTATTCAAATAACGGAGTAGGCTCTTGCCCATGGAGACAGAACTCGACTCGGCGCTTCGCAGCGCCGGGCTTCGAGCGACCGCGGGCCGCGTCGCCGTACTCGAGGCTCTTGACTCCATGGCCCATACGGATGCGGAACGGATCTACCGCGCCGTGTCCGAAGTGCTCCCGACCACGTCGATCCAGTCGGTGCACAACATCCTCGCGGACCTGACGACGGCGGATCTCATCCGCCGGATCGAACCGGCAGGTTCCGCGGCGCTCTACGAGCGGCGCATCCACGACAACCACCACCACGTCGTCTGCACCTCCTGCGGTGCCGTCGGCGATGTGGACTGCGTCGTGGGCGAAGCTCCGTGTCTCACCCCGTCATCGACGGGGGGATTCACCGTCCAGACAGCCGAAGTCACCTTCTGGGGCCTGTGCCCCAGTTGCCAAAACGCCGCGCAGTAGCAGTCCGCCGATCTCCCGTCCCCGGATGGGGGTATTCGTTGCGCCTGCGCGGAGAAGGAGAACATCATGACGAAACCTGCCACCACCACGCAGGCCGGAGCCCCGATCGTGAGCGACACCCACTCGCTCACCGTCGGAGCCGACGGTCCCACCGTCCTTCACGACCACTATCTGGTCGAGAAGATCGCCGCTTTCAACCGCGAGCGCGTGCCGGAGCGAAACCCGCACGCGAAGGGTGGCGGCGCGTTCGGCGAGTTCGTCGTCACGGAAGACGTGTCGGCCTACACCCGCGCTGCCGTGTTCCAGCAGGGCGCCACGAGCGAGACACTCATCCGCTTCTCCTCGGTCGCCGGTGAGCAGGGTTCTCCCGACACCTGGCGCGACGTGCGCGGGTTCTCGCTCCGCATGTACTCGGAAGAGGGCAACCTCGACATCGTCGGCAACAACACCCCGACGTTCTTCCTGCGCGACGCGATCAAGTTCCCGGACTTCATCCACTCGCAGAAGCGACTGGCCGACTCGGGCCTGCGCGACCCCGATATGCAGTGGGACTTCTGGACCCTGTCGCCGGAGAGCGCCCACCAGGTCACGTATCTCATGGGAGACCGCGGTCTCCCCCTCAGCTGGCGCCACATGAACGGCTACGGCTCGCACACCTACTCATGGATCAACGCCGCAGGCGAGGTCTTCTGGGTGAAGTACCACTTCATCTCGCAGCAGGGCGTCGAGGCGATGAGCAACGAAGAGGCCGAGCAGCTCGCCGGGTCGGACGCCGACCACTACCGTCGCGACCTGTTCCGGTCGATCGCCGACGGCGAGTTCCCGAAGTGGGACCTCTACGTGCAGATCATGCCGTACGACGAGGCCAAGGACTACCGGTTCAACCCGTTCGACCTCACCAAGACCATCTCCAAGAAGGACTACCCGCGCATCAAGGTCGGCACCCTGACCCTGAACCGCAACCCGGAGAACTTCTTCGCGCAGATCGAGCAGGCCGCCTTCTCGCCAGGGAACCAGGTGCCCGGTACCGGCATCTCCCCGGACAAGATGCTGATGGGGCGCATCTTCGCCTACCCGGATGCCCAGCGCCACCGCATCGGCCCGAACTACAACCAGCTGCCGGTGAACCAGCCGCACGCGAGCGAGGCCCGCAATTACCAGCACGAGGGCTCGATGCGCTACCAGTTCAACGACGCCGCGCACCGCACCTACCAGCCGAACTCGTTCGGTGCGGCCGGCGGCCCCGAGGCCGACCCGGCGAAGGGCATCGAGGTGAACTGGGAGGCCGACGGCGAGATCCAGCGCTCCGCCGCGACCCTGCACGCCGAGGATGACGACTTCGGCCAGCCGGGCACGCTCTACCGCGAGGTGTTCGACGACGAGCAGCGGGCACGGTTGCTGGAGACCCTCACCGGCCAGGGACGCTCCATCACGATCGATGCCATCCGCGAGCGGTTCTTCCAGTACTGGACGAACGTGGACGCAGGTCTCGGCGCCGCGCTGCGCGACCGGGTCTGATCAGTGGTCGCCTGATCCTCAGGGATCCTCCGACCACCACGGCCTCCTGAGGGACTTCGGTCCCCTCGGGAGGCCGTGTCGTCGCTGCTAGCGTTACGGCATGGCCCTCTTCTCCCGGAAGCCGAAGCCCACGGTCCACCGCGTGATGATCCACTTCGCGCAGCCCGTCTCGCCGATCACCCGACATGCTCAGGAAGACGGGATCGTCGGGACTCTGCTGCCGCAGCTCGACGCCACGGCGCGGATCATCGGCGGAGGCACCGGCCTGTCGCCGGACGGCGAGCCGGTCTCGTGCGACATCGAGCTCGAGGTCACGACAGCCGACGTCGACCGCGTCCTGGCCGCGCTCCTCGGCGTGCTCGACGACAACGGCATCGCGCGCGGGTCCTGGGTCGCCCTCGACGGGGTGAAGCACCCCGTCGGATCGAGCGAGTTCGTGCTGCTGCGCACGCGCATCGACGACGCCTCGGCTGCGGAAGAGGCAGACCTGACCTCGGCCCTCCAGGGGGCACTGGGGTCTGGCACCATCGGCTGGCACGACGAGACCTACTCGGGAGCGGTCGGCCCGGTCTACGTCTTCAGCGGCCCTTCGGCCGAACAGATCCTCGCCGCCCTTCGGCTCGCCCTGCCTGAGCACGCCCTGCTCGACGGAGCCGAGTTGGCCTCGGTGACCGTCGGAGCCGCAGAAGCACCAGAAGCACCGGAAACCGAGTGAAGTAGCCCGGTTGCGGCCCCGTCTCAGGCGCCGACCGGCTCCGCTTCGGGGATGATCGCCTCGAACGCCGCCCCGCCCTCGGGAGTCATCCATTCGCGCAGCATGGCGCGGAGGGCATCGGCCATGTCTATCGACCGATCGAACAGCCACTGGGTCTGCAGGCCGTCCATCGTCGCCGTGAGGCGCAGCGCGGCATCATCCGGTTCGAGATCCGACCGCAGATGCCCGGCCTCGACGGCGAGTGCGATCGCACGGCCGGTGCTCGCGCGGATCCGCTCGTAGCGGCGCCGGAAGTATCCGTGTGCGGGGTGGTCGGCCGCCGAGGCCTCGGACGACAGCCGCACGAAGAGCTCGATCAATCCCGGCACGAGCCGGTTGTGGTCGGCGAGGTCGACCATGCCGCGAAGCACCCCCATGCCGCCGAAACCTCGGGCGTAGGGACGGAACCGCTCTCGATCCTCGATGTCTCGCGCTTCGAGCACAGCTTCGAGCAAGGCCTCCTTGTCGGCGAAATGGTGCAGGAGCCCCGCGCGTGAGATGCCGCACACGGCCGCGATCTCGAGAATCGTCGCCGAGAGGAACCCGCGTTCGGCGAAGTGGTGCGAGGCGACGCGGATGATCTCCTCACGGCGCGCACGACCATTCGCGTATCCGCGCCCTCGGAGCGTCGTCGCATCGGTCATGGGGGAAACCGTAGCACCGCTCTTGACAAAACCGACACAAGTGTAGATATTTAACCGAACCACCCGCCGTACCCGAACGAAGGAGTTCCCGTGAGCGAGATCGCGCACCCGTACCAGGACCGCACCCTGACCGTGGATCAGCGCGTCGAGGATCTGCTCTCCCGGATGACGCTCGAGGACAAGGCGGGGCAGATGTTCCAGCCGATGGCGACCCTCGGCGACGACCTCGACGCTCCCGGTCTGTTCGGCTCCCCGTCGATGCGCACCATCATCGACCGCGGCATCACGCACGTGAACATCCTGCAGGCTCCTTCTGCCCGTGAGATCGCCGCGTGGCACAACGCCCTGCAGGAGGAAGCCCTCCGACGCGGCCTCGGCATCCCGTTCTCGCTGTCGAGCGATCCGCGCCACTCTTTCTCGAACAACCCGGCCGCCGCGCTCATCGCCGGCCCCTTCTCCCAGTGGCCCGAGTTCCTCGGCTTCGGCGCCATCGACGACCCCGAGCTCACCCGCCGCTTCGCCGACGTCGTTCGTCGCGAGTATCTGGCCGTGGGCATCCGTACCGCCCTGCACCCGCAGATCGACCTCGCCACCGAGCCACGCTGGGCACGGGCCTCCGGCACGTTCGGCCAGAGCGCCGAGGTGACCGGACGTCTCGGCGTCGCGTACACGCTCGGCTTGCAGGGCGACGAGCTCGGCGCCGACTCGGTATCGGCCATGGCCAAGCACTTCCCCGGTGGTGGCCCCCAGCTCGACGGCGAAGACCCGCACTTCTCCTACGGACGCGAGCAGGTGTACCCGGGCGGGCGGTTCGACCTGCACCTGCAGCCGTTCCGCGACCTGCTCGCGGCCGGTGTCTCGCAGATCATGCCCTACTACGGCATGCCGATCGGCACCGAGTACGAGGAGGTCGGCTTCGGGTTCAACAAGCAGATCATCCAGGGTCTGCTGCGTGACGAGCTCGGCTTCGACGGCATCGTGTGCACCGACTGGGGCATCCTGTCCCGCACCTTCTGGGGTGTGGAGTCGCTCACCTACGACGAGCGGATGATCAAGTCGCTCGATGCGGGCGTCGACCAGTTCGGTGGCGAGTTCAACCCGAAGGCTCTGATCGGTCTCGTGCGGGCAGGGTCGGTGCCCGAGTCTCGGCTCGACACCTCGGTGCGCCGGCTGCTGCGGGAGAAGTTCACCCTCGGGCTGTTCGACGACGCCCGCTTCGTCGACGCCGGGGCCGCAGATGCGATCGTCGGGATGGAAGACGCCCGCGCGGCCGGGCTCGAGGCCCAGGCGCGTTCGCTCACGCTGCTCACGAACGGCGGCGGGGCGGCGAATCTGCCGCTGCAAGGGCGCCCGACGGTCTACGTCGAAGGCCTCGACGCCGCCCGGCTCGCCGGTTGGGCCGACGTCGTCACCGACCCCGATCGCGCCGACGTGGCGATCGTGCGCACGAACGCTCCGTGGGAACCCCGCGGCAACGGCGCCGACATCGAGTCGTTCTTCCGCGCCGGATCCCTCGAGTTCCACGACGACGAGCTCGCGCACCTGCGCGATCTGGCCGCCCGCGTGCCCCTCGTGCTGGACGTCTACCTCGACCGTCCGGCGATCCTCGCTCCACTTCTCGACGTCGCCTCGACGATCATCGCGAACTACGGCGCCTCCGACACCGCGCTCGTGAACGTGCTGTTCGGCGCGGCGGAGCCCCAGGGCTCGCTGCCGTTCGAGGTGCCGTCGTCGATGGAAGCCGTCGTGGCGAGCCGCCCCGACGTGCCGTCGGACACGGCCGATCCGTCGTTCGCATTCGGGCACGGCCTCCGCTACGCCGACTGGACTCCCGCGGCAAGCCCCGACCCCGCATCCACGACGATCGAGGTGGCGGATGTCACCGCACCCGGCGGACGCTTCGACCTCGCCAGCGCGACCGTCGCCCAGGTGCTCGCCGACGCGGAAGCCCTCGCGATCATCACCGAACTCGTGCCGGAGCTGCCCGGCAACCCCATGCTCGCCGCGGCGCAGAACATGCCGCTCGACACCGTCCTCGGCTTCGCCGGCGCCACCCTGCCGACCGAGACCATCGACGCGCTGCGCTCCCGCCTGGTGGCGCTTCCTGCCTGACCCCCTCTGCCTGACCCGTTCTGCCCGACCCGAGAGGACCACGACGACGATGTCTGGAACACCCGCAACCCCTGAGAGCACCGTGCCCGAGAGCACCGTCCCGATCACGGAGACGACCTTCATCCGCACGGCAGCAGGCAACGACGATCCACCCCCGCCCATCAAGGGGATCCGACGTCTGCTCGGCTGGATCATCCCCGCCAACCTCGGCATCTTCCTGATCTGGGGCGCCGTCCCCGGCATCCTGCTCCCCCAGCAGGTCACGGTGGCGCTCGGCGAGGAGAACAAGGTCGCCAACCTCGCCATCATCGCGACGATCGGCGCGTTCGCGGCGATGATCGCGCAGCCGATCGCCGGGCAGATCTCCGACCGGACGCGCTCGCGCTTCGGACGGCGCGCGCCATGGATGATCGTCGGCGTTCTCGCGGGCGGCCTCGCCCTGGTCGGACTCGCCTTCGCCGATTCGCTGATCGGCATCGCGATCGCGTGGACACTCGTGCAGATCGCCTACAACTTCGCACAGGGTCCGCTTTCCGCTGTCATGCCCGACCGGGTGCCCCTCAAGCGCCGCGGCACCTTCGCCGCGCTCTCCGGGATCGGCCTCATGGTCGGATCCCTCGGCGGGCAGATCATCGGTTCGATGTTCTTCAACAGCATCGCCGCAGGTTACGTGGTCTTCGCGATCTTCGCCCTGATCGTCATCACCCTGTTCCTCGTTTTCAACCCCGACTACTCGAGCGAGCGCATCACCCCCGAGCCGTTCGACCTCGGGGTGTTCCTGCGCACGTTCTGGGTCAGCCCGATCAAGCACCCCGACTTCTTCTGGGCCTTCCTCGGTCGCCTACTGCTGTTCACGGGCTACTTCTCCGTGACCGGCTACCAGCTGTACATCATGACCGACTACCTCCACGTCGAGAAGCCCGAGACGGTCATCCCGCTGGTCGGCGTGATCAGCCTCGCCGGCATCCTGATCTCCACGATCATCTCGGGGCCGCTCTCCGACAGGCTCGGCCGCCGCAAGCCCTTCGTGTTCGCCTCATCGGTGGTCACCGGTCTCGCGCTGCTGCTGCCGTGGATCTCGCCGACGATCGAGTCGTGGATGATCATGTCGTTCATCGCCGGGCTCGGGTTCGGCATGTTCCAGGCCGTCGACACCGCACTGATGAGTGAGGTACTCCCCTCGGCGCAGTCGTTCGCGAAGGACCTCGGCGTCGTGAACATCGCGGCCACCCTGCCGCAGACGCTGGCTCCGGGTGTGGCAGGTGCGATCGTTCTCGCGTTCGGCTTCGCCGGTCTCTTCCCCGTGGGCATCGTGCTCTCGATTCTCGGTGCGTTCGCCGTGTGGCCGATCAAGTCGACGCGTTGACGCCCCCTCCGA
>JBOGEI010000010.1:0-37891 GCA_050701935.1 Microbacterium sp. | reverse complement strand
GGGGTGGCCTACTCGCCGATGCGGAGCCAGTCGTCGGCGACCTTCTCCCAGGCGTTCGTGCCGGATTTGAGGATGATCGGCCAGCCCGCGGTGTTCTGGGTGCCGAACGCGTAGGGCGTTCCGACCATCGGGTTCTCGATCGGCTCCATGCCCTTCAGCGCCTCAGAGACCGTCTCGCGGGTGATGTCGCCCTTCATCCCCTCGAGCACGTCGATGAAGTAGGTCGCTGCGAGGTAGCCGCCCTGGCTGAACGAGGTGAGAGGGATGTCGTTGGCCTCCATCAGCTCGCGCCAGTCGGCGTTGATCTCGCTGTCATCGGTGAACGGGTAGAACTCCGCCGGCACGTAGATGCCCGCGCCCGCATCGTCGATCGCCTCGGCGAAGTTCTCGCTGTAGACGCTCGTCAGGTACAGCCAGGTCACATCGTCCCAGCCCTGCGCGTTGGCGGCCTTGACCTGTCCGATCGCGTCGGGTTCCACCGGGTTGATCGCCAGGGCCTTGCAACCCTGGTCGCGTGCCTTGACGATGTAGGGCGTGTAGTCGGAGGCGCCGTACGGGACCGTGTCGTCGACGTACTTCGGCTCCTTGCCGGTGATCTCGGTCCACTTGTCGATCGCGGCCTGATAGGTCGGTCGTGTGGAGCCGGCGATCTCGAGCAGGATGCAGATGTCATCGAGCCCGAGCACTTCTGATCCGTACTGCAGCGTGAGGGTCATGTCGTTGAAGGGCCCGACGTTGGCGGGGGAGATGCTGTCGCTCGCGAAGCAGCCGGTGTCCACCCCGATGCCGGGCATCGAGAGGATGCCCTCCTGCTCGTAGTACTTGGCGTTGATCTCGCACTCGATGAGGCTGGCGGATCCCACCAGCGCGACCGCGCCGTCGCTGCCGACCAGTTCCCGGGCGGAGGCGGTGGCCGTGGCCGGGTCGCCCTTGTCGTCCAGCATCTTGTAGTCGATCTTGCGTCCGTCGAGTCCGCCCGCATCGTTGAAGGCGTCGAACACGGCAGCGGCGGCCTGCGAGGCCTCAGGGAACGTCGCGGGCCCGCTGATGGTGTTGATGGAGCCGACGACGATCGGGTCGCCACCGCCTGCGCCGCCGTCTCCACCGGCGCAGCCGGCGAGGGTGAGGGCTGCCACGGCGAGGAGCGCCGCGGTGCCGGATGCTCGTTTGTTCATGTGCTTCCTGCCTCTCGTGTTCGGGTGGTGCTGTGTTCGGGTGGTGCTGTGTTCGTGTGGTGCTGTGTTCGTGTGGTGCTGTGTTCGGGTTGGCGCTGTGTGCTCAGGCGCGCAGTGCGCGGTTCACCAGCTCCGTGTCGGTGAACTGCTCGAAGGCGACGATCTCGCCGCCGGCCACCCGCCACACATGGGCGACACGGGCGGCGAAGAAGCGTCCGGTCTGCGTATAGGTGCCGGAGTAGGTGCCGATGGCCACCACGACGTCGCCGCCGTCGACGACCTCGTCGATCGCGACCGTGTAGTCGTCCCACTCCTCCTGGATGCGGTGGAACACGTTGCGGGTCACGGCATCCGGGCCGATGTACGTGCCGGCGTACGGGAAGCCGGCCGCCTCGGTCCAGCGGATGTCGGCGGCGAACGGCGCCAGCATCCCGTCGAGGTCGCCGCGGTCGTTGGCGGCGTAGTGCTGGCGGATCAGGTCTGCGTTGCTCATGCGTCCTCCTCGGGAAGCGTGGTCGATCGAGCGGTCAGACGGGTTGGGCGTCGGGGTACGCGACCGAGCCCAGGGGGTAGATGTGGCCGCCTCCTCGGGAATGCTCGGCGTCGCCGTCTCCGTTGAGTCCGAGGAAGATCCCCGTGGTCATCAGCTGGTAGCCGAGATCGTGCAGCCACACGCTGGCCACGGCGATGCGGAACTCCCGGAAGCAGAACAGGTACAGCCCGTCGGCGAACTTCCAGACGGTCGAAAGGTCCATATCCCCGTGACCCCGCTGCACGCCCTCGAGGCACTGCCAGGCGTAGCGCTGGCTGGAGACGTACACGTGCTCGTACAGATGGTGGGGGCTGTAGCGGTAGAGGTTGCGCTTGCCGATGAGGTCGCGGCTCGGGCCGGGAGCGTCGCCGCTGACGGGGCCGGCGTCGGTCGTCGCCGCCCAGAAGTCCTGGCCGACCTGAGGCGTGCCCTCGACGGCCTCGGCGGCGATCCGCGAACGGATCACGGTCGCCCGGTTCGTCGTCGTCGAGAACACCACGGTGACGGCTTCGCGGGGGCGGCTCTGCATAGGGATGTTGACGAACACGACGTCGTCGCGCACTCGCACGGCGTCGTACGGGTCGGTGCCGGAGGTGTTCCAGCCGGCCCAGGCGACGGCGTCCTCGGAGAACCGCAGGCTCAGGGTCGAGCCGTCGTCGAGGGTGAGGGTCAGCGCGGTACCGGCGAGCAGCGTGTTCGGCAGGCGGAAGGTGTCGATGCCCGCGGCGAACTCATCGTACGTGCGCCACTGGTCCAGCGCCGGGTCGGTGGAGGTGTCGGTCATGAGGGGTCCTGACGTCGCACGCGGCGGGGCCGCATCGCCCCGGGCACCGCCTCATCGCGGTGCGCTTGCCTCATGCTGGTTGCGCGCCCCTCATCCCCTCAAGGCTGTGGCGGTCATCGCGCGCCGAGAGTCAACCGGCGTGCCCTCCCGAGCAAGCGACGTGCCCTGGTGCGGCCGGCGGCGCGTCAGTGCGTGGCGCGGTACTCGCTCGGCGAGACGCCGAAGGTCGACTTGAACGCGCGGCTGAAATGCGCAGCGTCCACGAAGCCCCAGCGCGCGGCGATCGCTGCGACCGGACGGTCGGCGAGCATCGGATCGAGCAGGTCGCGGCGGCACTGTTCGAGGCGTCGCGTGCGGATCCAGGTCGATACGGTCACGCCCTGCTCCTGGAAGAGCCCGTGCAGATGCCTGGTGGAGATGAAGTGCGCTGCGGCGATCGACGCGGGGCCGAGGTCGGTCGATGCGAGGTTGCGGTCGATGTGCGAGCGGATGCGCTGCACCAGCGCACGATGCGGATCGGCCGACACCTGGTCGAGTCCGAGTTCGCGCGTGAAGACCGTGGTCACGAGGTCGAGTGCGCTGTGCGCGAGCCGCGCCCCCGTTGTCCCCGCCAGCTGGTCGAGGTTGCCGGCGAGCTGCGTCAGATACGGCACGACCATGCCGCCGAGGCCCTCGTGGCCCGAGATGCGCACCGCGGTGAGCTGTCCGACCATGTCGGCCGGGAGGCTGATGAGGTGCTTCGGGAACATCACGACCATCGTGCGGAAGTCTTCATCGAACACGAGGGAGTACGGGCGGTCGGTGTCGTACACCGCGAGGTCGCCTGCTTGCAGCACGGCCTCCCGGTCGTCCTGGATCAGCAGACCGGTGCCGGCGAGCATCAGACTGACCTTGAAGTAGGAGCGGTCGCCGCGGGCGATGAGCTCGGGGGTGCGCTCGACGACGTGCGACGTGGCGCGCACATCGTTCACATGCACCTCATCGACGGAGGCGCCGCGGATGACCCCGCGGAAGTGGTCGGGTCCGGCGGTCGTGACCTGCAGAGGCACGAACGATTCGGAGACGGCGGCACGGAAGTCGCTGATGTTGCGCGCGACGAGCGTGGACACCAATTCGGCGGGGGCGGCGGGTGCACCGTTCATGACTGATCACCTCGGGTGGTGGAACGACGACGTTGTATACGATCCGTTCCGTGATGTTATCACCGGCTTCGGTCGAACGGCACGACTTCTCTGTCGGAGCTCAGTGAGCGCAGGCGCAGGCGCCTCCTCCGCAGCAGGTGTCGGCTGCGGAGGCGTGGGCCTGAGTGGATTCGGGCACATCCATCGCGGGGTTCTGGTCGAGGAAGCCGTTGGGCTTGAACCAGAATCCGGCATAGTCGACGGGCATGATGGGCCAGTCCTCCGGGCGTGGGAAATGCGTCAGCCCGAACGTGTGCCACAGCAC
This sequence comes from Microbacterium sp., assembly GCA_050701935.1. Taxonomy (GTDB): domain Bacteria; phylum Actinomycetota; class Actinomycetes; order Actinomycetales; family Microbacteriaceae; genus Microbacterium. Next base: position 33,954 of record JBOGEI010000010.1, on the reverse strand, counting down.
GATGTCCTCACCGTCGATCGACCGATCGCCTGCGGTGTACTCCGGCAGTCCTGCGCCGCCCTGGTGGGCATTGGGGTACCGTCCGGCCGGCCAGATCTGGCCCCGTTCGTGCTTCGTCGCCCAGAGGTGCTTGGTGGCGAACGCGGCGCGCGCGGCGACGGAGGAGGCGGGATCGGCCATGAGCAGCGCGGTCGGCTCCGGCACCAGGTGGTAGGCGGTCGGGCGTCCGACGCGGTTCGTGCGTGAGGCGCTCTGCACCTCCCAGACGCGGGCGACCGAGGTGTCGGCTTCGCGCTGCGCCTCCGACTCGGTCGCAAGGGTCGTCTCCGACCAGGTGAAGGCGTTGCCGAAGGGGTTGTCCGGTCCCATCGGCACGCGCTGGGCATCGATCTCGACCAGGCGGTTGTCCTCGCCGTCGATCGCCACGTCCAGGCGCGCGCAGAAGAGATGCTGGTGCACGGGGGCGAAGACACCGGGGGCGAGCTCGGTCGCGTGCTTCTGGCGTACACCCGGTTCGCCGGCCCCGGCGAACACGATGCCGGTCGCCTTAGCCACGACCTCGATCGATCCGTCCAGGTAGAAGTGCCAGTAGAAGCCGTAGTCGTAGTTGCCGATCGTGGAGAAGTACGACACCACGAAGCGACGCGAGCGGCGCACGTCTGCCCGGCCGGCGAGATCGGTGTGCTTCCAGAGGATGCCGTAATCCTCCTCGTGCATGCAGATCACATTAGGGATGCGCACCGGGTGGCCGTGGTCGTCGGCGACGTAGCCGTCGAGGTAGCGAATCACGCCGAGGCAGTCGCAGCCGAGCTCGAGGTGGTTCGCGTTCTTGCCGAGCAGGTATTCACCGGCGTCGAAGTAGCTGATCCAGAAGCGGCCGGGGGCGGTGTCGCCGTAGGGCACCACCATCTCGGGAACACTGGCCCGGCTGAGCACCGAGCGGTCCTGGAACGAGACGTCGTGCAGCACCAGGCCTTCACGCGCGTTGAAGTCGACGCGCATCGACCAGCCCTCCCATTCGACGAGCGAGCCGGAGACCGCGAAGCTCGGGCCCTCGGGCTGGGTGATCTCGATCGGCTTGAGCGAGGTGCGGGCGGCACCCTGCGCTTCGGGGTAGTAGTTGCCGTGGCCGGCGGGAACGGGCACATCGCCGTGGTCCTCGACGCGGATGACGCTGTTCGAGGTGAGGTCGATGTGCACGATGAGTCCCTCGACCGGGTGCGCCCACGGGGAGTCGTGCTCGTCGTACTTGAGGAACGTGAGGGAGCGGATCACGCGGCGCCCGACCTCGTCGGCGCGGCCGGTGTATCCCGGGGCGAGCGGCCCGCAGAATGCGAGGTCCATGTGCGCGGCGAGGCCGCGGCGCGTCATCGCCGCCTGCCATTCAGGGGAGGCCTTCGCGATCGTCTCGGCGCGCTCGTACTCCTCGAAGAGGTACTGCGGCTGGCCATAGGGCGGTGCGTCGTTCGGCACCCGCTCGGTGCGCAGGACCTCGCCGCGCGTGAGCGACACGACGGCTTCGGTCGCGACTCCGGTCGCCGTGTCGAGCAGAGTCGCATCGACGCGGCGGTCGATCGGGGAGCCGGGCTGCCATGCGGCGAGCTCTTCCTTCGTCGCCTCGTCGGGCAGAACCATCGGGAACCGGGTGCTCGGAGTCAGGAGTCCGGCCGCGTCGAGGATCGCGCGTGCGGCGGCGATCTCGTCTCCGGTGAGTGGATCGTGCGGGTGCGCGGCGGCGATCTTCTCGATGGAGATGGGCTGCGGTGCATGGTGGGACATCGTCGACCTCACTATTTTCGAGCACTTGCTCAATAAACGGGTTGCGATGATGATACGACGGGTCGGCGGGGGTCCACAACCACCGATTCGCGCGGTGCCGAGGGGCGGATCGACGTCAGGTGCGCCAGGGGGCGAGGATGCCCTCGAGTACGGCGAGGTGCGCGGCCGCGGGCTGGGGCTCGGTGACCTCGACGATCTGCTGCCCGTAGGTGATCGAGCGCAGCAGCGACAGCACGGCGCCGGTGGGGGTGTCGGCGCGCAGCTCACCGTCGTCGACCGCCTCGGTGAGGGCGAGCCGGAGGCTGTCCTGCCAGGTCGCGAGCGTCGGCGCTCCGGCATCCGGAGTCGGTGCCAGAGTCGCCAGGCGTCCCCAGAAGCCGACGACCACATGCGCCTCGGTGCGGGTGGTCTCGTCGATCGGCAGCACTTCTCGCATCAGCGCCTGCAGCCGCGTCAGGCCGCGCAGCCCCTCGGTCGCCGCGGCGATGCGGGCATCGGTGCGGCGGGTGACCTCGGAGGCCGCCGCGCGCACGACCTCGTCGAAGCCGTCGAAGTAGTGCCAGAGCGATCCGGTGGCGACACCGAGCTCTTTGGCGACGGCGCGCGAGGACACGCTCTCGTGCCCGTCGCGGGCCGCGACGGCGAGCAGCGCCTCGGCGATCTGCCGGCGGCGCTCATCGTGATCGACGATGCGGGGCACCTGCCCATCTTGTCGCATCGGAACCGGGTCTGGCTATTTTGAGCGAACGCTCAATATAATGCCCGGGTGGAGCATCTCCTTCCCGCAGCACCGTGGCTGATGGCTGCAGCGGCGATCGTCTCGGCGGTCGCCTGCATCGCCGCGTGGCGGGCGGTGCCCTGGCAAGGCCGTCAGACGGCCCTCATCATGGCGGCGGGGATGCTGATCATCGCCGCGACCGAAGGGGACGCCCTCACCGGATTGATCCTCGGTGCGGTACTGCTCCTCTCGGCGATGCTGGGCACGATGGGGGTGCGCGGCACGCCGTCGGCGGCCACGTGCTGCCATCGCGCGCTCGTGTCGCTGGTGATGGCGATCTGCTCGTTCGAGAGTGCATCCACGAGGACGACGGGAGCGACCGGCCCGGCGACAGAGGTCGTGGTCGCGGGGCATGGCGGCCACGGGCTGAACGGCGTCCTGTCGGTTCTGGTGCTCGTCGGAGCGATCGGGGTCGTGCTGTGGACGGTCGTCGTGGAGTGGTTCGTGGCGCCGGTGCATCACGGCAGAACCGCGCGACTGCTCACGACCGAATCGTGGGCCATGGCCGTCGGCGTCGCCGTGATGTGCTTCGGGTTCTGAGCGGGGCGCTGGGCTCCCGGTCCGATAGCGTGGCGGCATGCCCCTCGCTCTGATCACCGGCGCCGCCCGTGCGAACAGCATCGCCGCCGGCATCGTCCCTCGTCTTCGCGCGGCCGGCTGGACCGTCGTCACCAGCGACCTGCACGACGCCGATCACACGGCCGATCTCTCGACGCCCGACGGGCCGGAAGCGCTGGTCGCCGAGGTGAATGCCGAGCATGGTCTGATCACCGCCCTCATCCTGAGCCATGCGCACGACGTGGAGTCGGGCGTCCTCGACACCACCGCCGAGAGCTTCGACCGGCACGTGGCCGTGAACGCGCGGGCGAGTCTGCTCCTGATCGCGGCGTTCGCCCGGCAGATCGGCGACGGCGGGGGAGTGATCCTGGCGCTCACCAGTGACCATGTGACCGGCAACCTCCCCTACGGTGCGTCGAAGGGCGCGCTCGATCGGCTCGTCATCTCCGCTGCGCGCGAGCTCGGTCCGCGGGGGATCTCGGCGAACGTGCTGAATCCCGGGCCGATCGACACCGGATGGATGGACGACGACACCCGGGCCTCGCTCGGTGAGATGACTCCGCTGGGGCGTCTGGGACGTCCGGCCGATGTCGCCGCGGTGGTGGAGTTCCTGGTCTCCGACGAGGGCCGCTGGGTCTCAGGGCAACTGCTCAAATCCGACGGGGCGTTCTCCGCCCGCTACTGAGGCACCGCTGCTGAGGTAACGCCGCCAGGCACCGCCACCAGGTGCGGCTACTGGGGTACCGCCGCCGGACGCACGAATGCCCAGGCCGCGACGGCCGCGATGGCGGCTGCGAGCGTCATGGTGACCGCCATCGTGATCGCGTTCGTGCCACCGAGCCCGGCGGCGAGGGGCGCGACCACCGGGCCGAACAGGAACGTCGCCATGCCGAGCAGCGCGGATGCGGTGCCGGCGCGGGCGCCGTGGTGGGCGAGTGCGAGGGTCTGCCCGTTCGGGCCGCCGAGGCCAGAGCACAGCATGAAGCCGATGAGTGCCGCGATGACGCCGTGCACTCCGGTGCCGGTCGACGTCAGCACGAGCAGCGCCGTCGTCGCGAGCAGCGTCGCCGTGATGCCGCCCAGGTATACGCGCAGCGGTCCCCAGCGGCGCACCACGAGTCGGCTGGTCTGGCTGCCGACGATGCTGGCCAGCGCCCCCGCAGCGAACGCGAGACTGAAGGCCTGCGGGCTGAGGCCGAACTGATCCTGCAGCACGAACGACGACATCGACAGGTAGGTGAAGAAGGCGACGCCGCCTCCCGCGGCGGCGCACAGCACCGCGACGAAGAGCCGATCGCGGACGACCGCGCCGGCGTGCGATCGGAGTGCGACGACACCGCCACCGTGCCGCTCCGAGGGGCGCAGCGTCTCGGGCAGGGCGAACACCACGACGAGCAGCAGCACGACGCCCACGGCGCCGAGCACGCCGAAGATTCCGCGCCAGTCCATGATCCGGGCGAGCTGCCCGCCGACGACGGGCGCGATGATCGGCGCCGTGCCCGACACGAGAAAGAGCAGCGACAGCATCCGCGACAGCTCGACGCCCTCGAACTGGTCGCGGGCGATGGCCAGGCAGATCACGATGCCTGCCGAGCCTGCGAGCCCCTGCAGGAAACGCGCGACCAGCAGCAGCTCGATGTTCGGTGCGACCGCGCACACGAGGGAGAGCACGGCGAAAGCCGCGACCCCGACCATCAACGGCAGTCGTCGACCGAGTCTGTCGCTCAGCGGTCCCGCGACGAGCTGGCCGAGCCCGAGTCCGATCATGCAGGCCGACATCGTCACCTGCGCCAGAGCCTCCGTCGTGTCGAGCGACGCGGCGAGCTGCGGCAGCTGAGGTAGATACAGGTCCATCGACAGCGGGCCGAAGGCCTCCAGCATCCCGAGCACCAGCATCGCCCGCAGCGTGCTCATGCGCGGGCGAGCGGGCTCGTCTGAGGCGGGGAGACTCATCCGCCGAGGCGCAGGGTGCGGCGCAGCCAGCTCTCGCGGGCGGCGACGGCTGCCTTCGACACGTCGGCGTCGGGGGAGAACCCGGCGAATCCGTGATAGCCGCCGGCCCAGACGTGCAGCTCCGCCTGTCCGCCGGTCGCCCAGATGCGCAGGGCGTAGTCGACGGCTTCATCGCGGAACGTCTCCGCAGCGCCCACCTCGATGAATGCGGGGGCGAGGTCTGCGAGGTCGGTGGCGCGGGAGGGCGCCGTGTACGGCGAGACCCGGTCGGTGAACCGGTCGCCTGCGGCGATGGCATCCCACGCCGTGTCGTTGTTGTTCCGATCCCACGCGCCGAAGCCGTCGTACTGACGGCTGGAAGCGGTCTCGTTGCGGTCGTCGAGCATCGGACAGCCGAGCAGCTGACCGGCCAGGTGCGGGCCACCCCGATCCCGGGCGATCAGAGCGACGGCGGCCGACAGACCCCCGCCGGCGCTCATCCCCGAGGCGATGATGCGGTCGGGATCTATCCCGAGTTCCTCCGCGTGCGCTGCCATCCATTCCAGCGCGGCATAGCAGTCCTCCGCCTGAGCGGGACCAGGATGCTCGGGCGCCAGGCGGTACTCGACGGCCACCCCGACGACCCCGTGCCGCTCGGCGAGGTCGATGAGCTCGGCTGTGCCGAAGAACCGCGTGCCCAGCACCATGCCACCGCCGTGGATCGACAGCACCGCGGGGGCGGGGCCCGATGCCGGACGGGCAGGGCGCACGATGGTGATCTCGATGGGGGGAGCCCCTACCGGCCCGGGGATGATCCGGTCCTCCCAGGTGATCGCACGACCCTCGGCCTGCACGGCCATGGACGGGATGATCGTCGCGAAGTGGTCGCGGTTCGCGTGGATCGTATCGGCGCGCAGCGGGATGATCTCGACCATCCCGACGAACGCGTCGAGTCCGGCGACGAGCTCCGGGTCGTAGGGGACCGGCGGCGGCGTGGTCATCGCGCGGCCCGCCAGATGCGACGCAGCCACGACGCGCGGGCGGCGAGGGCCGCGCGCGAGATCTCGGCCTCGGGCATGTACATGTCGAAGCCGTGCGCCCCGCCGCCCCAGACATGCAGCTCGGCCTGCCCGCCGGTGGCCCAGATGCGCAGCGCGTACTCGGTGTCCTCATCGCGGAATGCCTCGGCCTCGCCGACCTCGATGAAGGCGGGCGGGAGCCCTGCCACATCTGCTGCACGGCTGGGGGCGGCGTAGGCGGGAGCATCCGGATGGAAGGCGAGCTCATCGCCCAGCACGCACGACCATGCCAGCAGGTTCATCTCCCGCTGCCAGGTGCCGATGCCGTCGTACTGAAGGCTCGCGACCGTGGTGTTTGTGTTGTCGATCATCGGGCACAGCAGCAACTGCCCGGCCATCGCCGGACCCTGCCGGTCACGAGCCAGGAGTGCGACCGCAGCCGTGAGACCTCCCCCCGCACTGCCGCCGCCGACGACGATGCGCTCCGGATCGATGCCGAGTTCGGCGGCGTGCTCGTGCACCCAGACGAAGGCGGCGTAGCAGTCCTCGACTCCGGCGGGGTAGGGGTTCTCGGGAGCGAGGCGGTACTCGACGTTGATGGCGACGACCCGGTGCTCGTCGACGATGTCGACCACGCGACCCGTCTCCCACGAGCGGTGGCCGACGATCATGCCGCCGCCGTGGATGTTCACGAACGAAGGAAGCACCTCCTCGCGGGCGCCGACCGGGCGGAACACCGTGATCTCGATGTCGGGCGCACCGACGGGCCCGGGGATGACGCGGTCCTCCCACTCGATGCCGCGGCCCGCGATGACCTCGTCGTTGTCGGGGAACATCCGGTCGACGCCGTCGCGCGGAAGGGTGTCGCGGGTGAGGGGCGGCTGCGGGTTCTTCGCGAGCTCGTCGAGCACGGCCTGCACGTCGGGGTCGAAGGGCACGGGGGTGAGGGTCGGGTGTCCGGCGGCGGTGGCGGTCATGGTTCTCCTTGCGGGGGGTGCGGCGATGCGGCGATGCGGGCGGTGCGGGCGGTGCGGCGATGCTCTTGGGCGGTGCGGTGAGTCAGGGGCCTTCGGGATCGACGATCCCGCGGTCGGCCCAGAACGGCTCGACCAGGCGGCGCAGCTCCTTGACGCCGATGCGGTCGACCAGGGCCGCGGCATCGAGGTTGGCGCGCAGCTGGTCGATGCTCGATGCGCCGAACAGGGTGGTGGTGAGCGCCGGATGGGTGAGTGTGAACGCGATCCCGAGCTGCGCGGGGGAGACCTCGAGCGCCGAGGCCAGGTCGGTGAAGGCGGGCACATCGGCGATGATCCGCTCCCGGATGTCACCTGGATCGCGACCGATCTGCCGGTCGCCGTTGATCTTTCCTGCCAGCACACCGCCCTCCAGGCAGTCGGAGGCCTGCAGAGTCACGCCCTGCTCCCACAGGCGGGCGAAAGGCGTGCCGTCGGGGATCGAGCGCCGCGAGACGCTGTACTTCAACTGCGCGATCTGCGGCCCGGCCACCCCCTCCACTACCGCGATGTCGATCAGGGTCTGGATGCTCGACGCCGACCAGTTGTTCACACCCCAGGCGCGGATGAGTCCGGCCTCCGAGAGCCGGGCGAGGTCGAGCACGAGTTCGCGCAGGTCGAGGTCGTCGCGGCGCAGGTCGCCGAGGATCACCAGGTCGGCATGCTCGACACCGACCCGCATCAGCGCGTTCTCCAGCTGCGGGCGGAATCCGTCGTCGTCGAACGCCTCCAGCCACAGCTTCGACGAGAGCAGCCACTCGTCGCGACGGAGGCCCGCGGCGCGCACCATGGCGGAGAAGATCACATCGGTGAAGACGGGTGGCGCTCCCGGGGCGGAGTACACGCCGACGTCGAACAGGTTCACGCCGCGATCAACCGCTTCGCGGAGCATCGCGACCGCATCGGCGAAGTCCATCCGGTCGTAGGTGTGCCAGGAGCCGAGGGAGAACAGCGAGGCGTCGATGCCGCTGCGACCGATCTCACGGCGGGGCAGGAGGGGAGTGGTCACGATGGTCCTCACCGTCTCGGGTCGATGACGGCCTTGACCTCATCGAGGTGGTGCATGTGGGCGATCTTCGCGGAGGCGTCGGCGAGGCCGACCGGGGCGCTGAAGAGGTCGTCCCAGGGGAAGCGGTCGGCGAAGGCGGTGAAGAAGTCGATCGCGCGGGAGTAGTCGGAGATGTCGCCGTTGAGCGAGCCGACGACCGTGAGCTCCTTGCCCATGATGGTGCTGAGGGGGAAGCCGTCTCCGGCGGGGCCGGTGGATCCGACGATCGTGACGGTGCCACGCTGGGCGGCCATCGCGATCGCGTCGGGGCCGACGCTCGGCGCTCCGGCGAAGTCGAACACCTGGTCGGCTCCGCGGCCTCCGGTGAGTGCCATGACCTGTTCGACGACGGGGCCGTCGCGGAAGTCGACGACAGCGTCGGCGCCGAAGCGGCCGGCGAGCTCCAGACGAGCGGCGGGAGCGCCGATCGTGATGACCTGGCCGGCTCCCGAGATCTTGGCGACCGCCGTGGCGAAGATGCCGAGCGCCCCCGCACCCTGCACGACCACGCTCGAGGCGGGGCGGATGCGCCCTGCCCGCTCGAAGGCTCGCAACACGGTCTTGGCCGCGCACCCGGCCATCGACGCCCAGGTGTCTTTCACGGATGCCGGCAGCAGCAGCTTCGCCGCTCTCGGAGTCACGTAGGCGTATTCGGAGAGTCCGGCGGTGGCGAAGGGGGGCACGTCGGCGCGCTGCAGGAATCCGTAGCCACGGCGCGAGCAGGCGACGGGTTCACGCAGCACGACGCAGCCGTAGCACTCGCCGCACGTCGACTCGGACCAGCCGATGCGGTCGCCGGGGGAGAGCGGGCGGCCCAGAGCGTCCTTCGTCGCAGGGCCGGTGGCCACGATCTCGCCGACCATCTCGTGTCCGAGCACCATCGGGAGCATTCCGGGGAAGGTCATCCGCCCCTCCCAGATCTCGATGTCGGTGCCGCACAGCGTGGTGCAGGCGATGCGCACGAGGGCCGCGCCGGGTTCGAGTTCGGCGGGGAGCGGGAGGTCCTGCAGGGTGAGCGGCTCGCCGTGCGCGGTGAGCACGGCGGCGCGGGTCGTGGTGGGAAGTTCTGCGGTGAGTGTCACGGTCGTGTCTCCGGGTGGGTCAGACCAGGAGCTGTCCGCCGTCGACGGCGACGGAGACCCCGGTGATGTGGCTGGCAGCGTCGCTTGCGAGGAACAGCACGAGCGGCGTGATCTGGTCGACCTCGGCGATCGTGCCGAGCGGGATGCGCGACTCCCAGGCCGCGCGCGCCTGCGGGTTCGATGCGAAGTCGGCGGTCAGAGGCGTGAGCACGGGACCCGGGGCGACCGCGTTCACGCGCACACCCGATGAGGCGAGTTCGATCGCTGCGGTGCGGGTGAGGGCGTCGACGGCCGCCTTGGTCGCCTCGTAGTGACCGAGGCCGGGAGTGGGCTGTCTCGCGCCGATGGAGGAGATGTTGACGATCGAACCGCGTCCCGCCTCGGCGAGCAGGCCGCCGAAGACGCGGAGCATGAGGAAGGTGCCGCGCACGTTGACCCGCAGAGCCGCGTCGACGACGTCGACAGGGACCTCCTGGAGGGTGCCGCCGCCGGCGACGATGCCGGCGTTGTTGATCAGGACGTCGATACCGCCGTCGGCGGCGAGTCGCTCGGCGGTCGCCCGGACGGAGGCCTCGTCGCCGATGTCGAGTGTGAGAGCAGCGGCTCCGATCTCGGCGGCGACGGCGGCCGCGGCATCCGTGTTCACATCTGCGACGAAGACCTCGTCTCCGGCGTCGCGGAAGGCACTGGCGATGCCGCGGCCGAGGCCGGATGCTCCTCCGGTGACCAGGATGCGGCGGGGGGATGCGGTCATGTTCGTCCTCACTGACGGCTGTTCTGACGGGGTGACTCCGTTATATTCTACAAACATAGAAAAACACAACCCTGTGTCTCGAGACGGCGAAGGAGCCTTCATGCCCGAAACGACATATCCCCGGAAACGCCTGTACCCGGCAGGCGCGGTCGTGCCCCCGCTGGCACTCGGATCCTGGAACACCTGGGATCGGATGGCGCCCGACGAAGCGGTCGCACTGATCCACCGGGCAGTCGAGCTGGACGCGGGTTTCTTCGACGTCGCGTACTACAACATGGGTCCGCATGCCGAGAACTCGAAGACCGACATCCTCTTCGGGCAGGCGTTGCGAGCGAGCGGTGTCGACCGCGCCGACATCGCGCTGTGCGGCAAGCTCTGGCTGTGGGACTGGCCGAACCAGGGGTTCCGCGCACAGCTCGTCGAGTCGCTGGAGCGTGCCGGGCTCGACCGCTTCGACACCCTCGTGGTGGGGGACTACCTCGACGCCCCTGACGTGCCACGACTCGTCGCCGAAGTGAACGAGCTGATCACGGAAGGACTCGTCGACTCCTGGGGCATCAACAACTGGCGGATCGAGCACACGCGTGCGGCGCTCGCCGAGGCCGCGGAACAGGGCGCGGCGGGTCCGGTGTTCGCGCAGCTGAAGTACGGCATCGCCCGCAGGTCGATGGCTGAGGGCGACGCCTACGGTCCGCTGTTCACCGACGGCACGCTCACCCTGCAGGCCTCCGACGTGTTCGAGGGTGGCATCCTCGCCACCGGCCGCATGCCCGCACGGAAGATCGGTGCCGACGTCGGCGGCATCCGCGAGCAGATCGCCGCCGTCTACCCCGAGGTCGCGCGCATCGCGGGGGAGTTCGGAGTCACGCCGGCCGCGCTCGGCATCGCCTTCTGCCTGTCGAACCCCGCCACCGCGAACGTGCTGTTCGGCGCCTCACGGCGCACCCAGCTCGAGGAGAACCACGCGGCGCTCGCCCTCGCCCGCGACCACGGCGCCGAAGTGCAGGGCGCGCTCGCCGGGTGCTGGGTCGACCGCGAGGTGCGGGCCGACGGGGCATGGTGAGGGGGTGTGGTGAAGGCGGGGTGTGGTGAAGGCGGGGTCGCCTAGGCCTCGCGCTCGCGGGCGGTGGTCAGTGCACGCTCGAAGGTCGAGACGATGACCTGCCGCCGCTCGACGCGGTAATCCTCGTCGGGTTCGAGCTCGTCGATATACTCATCCCACACGCGGACGTAGCGGTCCCGCCAGGCTTCGAGTGTGCTGCTCGACGGGAACGTCGCGCCCACCCGTCCGGCCGATGCGATGTCGGTGAGGATCTCCAACCACGCGGGCGCCATGGATCCGCCCCACTCGTCCGGCTGCAACTCGGTGTCGTCGTCCTCGTCGGCGAAAACCTCTGCGATCTTCGCGATGAGGTCGTCTGTGATCTCGCTCAGTCCGTCGGCGACGGTGTCGTCATCGAAGTTTCCCGGCCCCCACGTGCCCATGGCACCCTCTTTCTCTCGCCCGTTGCGATCGGATCCAGTGAACCATGCGGCCGGGCGGGTGCGGGTGTCGCTGTGGGAATATGAGGCAGACCGGTGTCCATGGGGGATATCGGGAGATCGGAGACGACATGGACTCGGAGCCCTCGCTGCCGCCGAGCGCTCAGAGCGTCGAACTGCGGGTGACGGGCGCGGAGGCGCTGGTCCTCTTTGAATGGCTTGCGGTGGCCAACGAGAAGGAAGCGCTCATCGTCGACGAGGCGGAGCGGCGTGTGCTGTGGGACCTGGAGTCGCAGCTCGAGACGATACTGGTCGAGCCCTTCCTCCCGGACTACGCGCAGCTCGTGGATGCTGCGAAGAAGAAGGTCCTTGGAGTTTTCGACACGGAGGGGGAGTGAGGATTCAGCTTCGCGTCAGTGCGCGCCGCCGAACTCGATCATTGCCACACCGGCCGCGATGAGAACGACGCCGAGCGCCATCAGTAGTGAGAAGTGGTCCTTGAAGATCACGCGCCCCAGTACCGCGGTCACGGCTACGCCGGCGGCCGCCCAGATGCCGTAGGCGACGCCCACCGGCATTCCCAGCGCGAGAATCGTGCCGAGCAGCGTGAACGCCGCCAGGTAGCCGACGACGATCACCGGGATCCAGCGCCGGCGCCGGAGGGCCTCGGACGCGCGCAGGCTCAGGGTCGCGGTGACCTCGCTGGCGATCGCGAAGGCGAGCAGCAGCCAGGTCATGAGGAGGCCTTCGTCGTCTCACGCTTGTGCGAGCCGAGTTCGACCAGCAGTACCCCGACGACGATCACGCCGACGCCGATGATCTGCACGGAGCCCAGGACCTCGCCGAACAGCACGGTGCCGAGCACGGCGGTGAGCACGACGCCGATCGCCGACCAGATTCCGTAGGCGACACCGACCGCCATCCCGCGATCGAGCACGACAGACAACAGCCACAGCGAACCCGTGTAGCCGAGTACGACGACGATCAGCCACAGCGGATGCGTGAAGCCCTCGGCCGCGCGCAGCGAGAGGGTCGCACTGACCTCCAGGGCGATCGCGATCAGGAGGGGTGGCCAGGCCGACGGGCGCGGGCGGTCTGTCATCGCGTGCCTTTCGTGGAGGGGTCGTGGAGGGGAACGTGAGGAGGGCGCGTGGGATTCCCTCCTCGGGGAGGGGGGAATACGCGACTGCGCGGAGCCGTTTCGATTGTCTCCGAGGCGGGTGAAGGGTCCGTGTCGTCACGGCTGCACGTATAGCGGCATGCCGGCATGATTCGAACAGAAATTCGAATGTCGGTGGAATTCTCCGTAGAATTGAGTCATGTCGAAGTTGGCCGTGTTGCACGAGGCGATGTCCCGTCTCGATGCGGCGTGGGCAGATGCGGATGAATCCGACGAACTGTCGCGGGAGCAGCTGATCGCGGTGAGTGCGTCCATCGGCGTGCTGCAGCGGCGGCTGGATGCGGTGCACATCGAAGTGGCCGCATGCATCTCTCGCGAGTCCCGTCCCGAACTCGGAGCCGAGAGTCTCGCGAAGCAACAGGGTTTCCGCAATCCGGCGACGCTGATCGCCGCGACCGTCGGTGTGTCGCGCGGTGATGCGACCCGGCTCGTGAAGGTCGGAGAGGCGGTCGCACCGCGCACGGATCTCGTCGGCGCTCCGCTGCCGGCGAGGTATCCGGTCGTGCGGGCGGCGCTCGGCGAGGGAATGCTGAGCGCTCAGGCGGCGGCAGCGATCATCGCGCTGTTGGATCGGTGTCGCGTCGCGGTGGGTCTGGTGCGTGTCGCCGCGGCGGAGCGTCTGCTGGTCGAGAAGGCGGTGGGGCTCGCGCTCGACGATGTGCGGAAACTGGTCGTGCGGGCGGAGGCGTGGTTGGACCCGGATGGAGTGGAGCCGCGACTGGAGGAGCAGCGTTCTCGGCGGTCGCTGACGATTCACGAGCGCGACGGGATGGTCCATCTGAACGCGATCCTCGACGTCGAGACCGCCGCTCCCATGGTGACGGCGATCCGTGGCTACGTGACGGCCGCGTTCGCTGCCCGGAAGGATGCTCCGGATGCGCATGCGCCGGACGCCGACCGCCGTACGGTGCCGATGATTCAGGCTGACGCGCTCGCCGTGTTCGCTGCGCACGTGCTCGGGTGTGAAGCCAAGGTGCCGCTGGCGGGTGCGACGATCGTGGTGCGAATGAGCCTCGACGATCTGGAGTCAGGCGCAGGTTCGGCCGAGATCGACGGGATCGAGCAGCCGGTCAGCATCGGAGCCGCGCGGCGGATGGCCGCAGGCGGGGGAGTGATCCCGTGCGTCCTCGGTGCTGCGAGCGAAGTGCTCGACTGGGGACGTGAGAAGCGCCTGTTCACGCGGTCGCAGCGGTTGGCGCTGGTGGAACGGGATGGCGGCTGCGCGATGTGCGGCTTGCCGCCCGAGATGACGAAGGCGCATCACATCCGATGGTGGAGGCGAGACCACGGGCCGACGGACCTCTCGAACGGCGTGCTCCTGTGCGAGACCTGTCACCACCGCATCCATGACAACGGATGGGATGTCCGGATCGACGGCGGCGGTGGACGCGGGAGGGTGTGGTTCGTGCCGCCCGCCTCGGTCGACCCTGCGCGCGCCCCTCGCCCGGGTGGGCGAGCACGCTTCGACATCGCTGCCTGAGCGTGCCGCCTAGGCGTGCCGCCTGAGGGTGCCGCCTGAACGTCCGCCTGAGGCACCGTCATTCACTGGCAGCGTCATGCCTGCGCGCTCGGACAAGCCTGGTGCGCCCGGGGGCATGAGTCCGCGCCCCGTGGCCGAGAAACGTTCTTGCACTCTTTTTCCACACATGTAGACTAACCAGCACGACACATCGAAGTGACGTCGGATCCGGCCTCCGGTCAGCGGCACCTCGACCCTTCTTCACCACCCCCTGCACCCGAGAGAAGGAACCATGAAACGAATGCCCCTCGCGCTCGCCGCGGTCGTCGCCGCGACTCTGGCGCTCACCAGCTGCAGCGGCGGCGTCACACCCTCGCCATCCGACGGCAGCGCTGCCGACGGCCCCGACGCCCTCAACATCGGCAACTTCCTCGACATCACGTCGTGGGATCCTTCACTCGCCGACATCGGCTTCGACGGCCCCTACCTTTCCGCCGTCTATGACGCTCTGATCGCCCTCGACGCCGACGGCACCCCGATTCCGTCGCTCGCCACCGGGTGGAAGGTCGCCGACGACGACCTCAGCATCGACCTCGACATCCGCACCGACGCCGTGTTCAGCGACGGCAACCCGGTCGACGTCGACGCGGTGCTCGCCAGCCTCGAGTACCTCAAGGCGGGCGCGCGGTCGGGCGAGGCCTACGTCAATGTCTCCGCCTTCGAGAAGGTCGACGACGACACGGTCCGCATCGACCTCACCCAGCGCGACGACACGATCCTGTACTTCATGGGTCTCGGCCGCAGCTACGTCGCCTCGCCGGCTGCCATCGACGCCGGCACTCTCGGCAGCGAGCCGATCGGATCCGGGCCCTACGTCCTCGACAGCACCACGAGCGTCGCCGGGGCCGAGTACCACTTCACCAAGACCGCCGACCATTGGGACGCCAAGGCGTACCCGTTCACCGACCTGGCGATCTTCCCGATCACCGACGCCACGGCACGCCACAACGCCATGCTCAGCGGCCAGATCAACGTGCAGTACGGCGACGTTGCCAACCTCGAGCAGGCGAAGCAGCAGGGGTGGAACACCGCAGAGCGGGTCTCCGGCTGGGCAGGTCTCGTCATCACCGACCACACCGGTGCCAAGAGCGAGCCGCTCGGCAAACTCGAGGTGCGGCAGGCGCTGAACTACGCCTTCGATGGAGCTGCGGTGCTCGCCGCCGTCGGCAGCGGGGCGGGCGTCGCGACCAACCAGGTGTTCCCCGATGGGGGGCCCATCAACGATCCGTCGCTCAACGAGACCTACGCGTACAACATGGACAAGGCCAAGAAGCTGCTGGCCGAGGCCGGCTACCCCGAC
The DNA here is from genome assembly GCA_050701935.1 of Microbacterium sp. Classification (GTDB taxonomy): domain Bacteria; phylum Actinomycetota; class Actinomycetes; order Actinomycetales; family Microbacteriaceae; genus Microbacterium. Next base: position 18,510 of record JBOGEI010000010.1, on the reverse strand, counting down.
GGCTTCGCGATCTCGATGCCGATGTCGCCCATCTTCGAGATGTGGAAGCCCTCGGCCGAGCAGGCGCTCAACGAGCTCGGCGTGAAGGTCACCTGGGACAACATGCAGATGCCCGACTACCAGCTGAACGCGCCGAACTATCCGATGTTCATTTCGTTCCTCGCGATGGACGGCAACGACGTCGCAACGGTCGCCCGCCAGGTGACCAGCGTGCAGTGGTTCAACCCTGAGCCCGACTACGCGAAGAACGAGGTCATCGCGCCGCTCGTCGAGAAGGTGCAGACCGAACGCGGCGACGCGCAGACCGACGCCGTCAAGGAGCTCAACAAGGCCCTCGTCGACCAGGCGTGGTGGTCGGTCTGGTATCAGGCGAACAACATCTACTACACGGCCCCCGGCATCCAGCTGCAGCCGGTGGTGGGGATGATGTTCCCGACGCTGCGCTACATCACTCAGGGCTGACCCCCCGCCGGGGCGGCTGCAGCGCCAGCCGCCCCGGCACACTTCCCCCCTCCGACCCCACCCTCCGAGAGGCCTCCATGTTCCTGTTCACGGCGAAGCGGGTGCTGTCCGGCATCCTTCTGCTCGTCGCGGTCTCGATCGGTACCTTCTTCCTGGCGCACCTCGCGATCAGCGACCCGACCGCCTCGCTCCTCGGCACCACGGCGAGCCCCGCCCAGCAAGCGGCGCTCGCCGAGAAGATCGGCCTCGACCGTCCGCTCCTCGTGCAGTTCTGGGACTGGATCTCGCATGCCGCGCTGCTCGACTTCGGCGTCTCCTGGCGCAACTTCCAGCCCGTCAGCGCACAGCTCGCGATCAAGGTCCCGGTGACCCTGTCGGTGGTGACGTTCGCGACGCTGATCACCGCGGTCGTCGGCATCGCCTTCGGAATGATCACCGGACTCCGCCCTGGCACGTGGTTCGATCGGATCATCAAGGGCATCTCGGTCGTGCTGTTCGCGCTTCCCGGCTTCTGGGTGAGCCTCGTGCTCGTCATGTGGCTCGCCGTGCAGCTCAAGTGGTTCCCGGCCGTCGGCTACGTTCCGCCGACACAGTCGGTCGACGGTTGGCTGCGCTCGATAACTCTCCCGGCGATCTCCCTCGCTCTCGGCGGCATCGTCGCCGTCTCCGAGCAGCTGCGCAACGCCGTGATCGCCCAGAGCCGACAGGACTGGGTGCGCACCCTCCGCAGCCGCGGACTCTCGGCGACCAGGGTCAACCTGCACATCCTCCGCAACGCCTCGCCGGCGGCGCTCACCGTCATCGCCCTGATGTTCGTGGGGCTGCTCTCCGGCGCCATCGTGGTCGAGCAGATCTTCAGCCTCCCCGGCCTCGGACAGCTCACCAACCAGTCCTCGCAGAACGGCGACATCCCGATGCTCCTCGGCATCACGGTCATCTCGATCGTCTTCGTCATCCTCATCAACCTCCTGCTCGACCTCGTGCTCGGCTGGATCAACCCGAAGGTGCGCGTCGCATGACCACCACAGACATCCGGGTCGCCTTCGACCGGGCGGCGCAGAAGCGCCGGTCGAGCCTGTTCCGTCGGTTCCTCCGCCACCCCGGCGGGTACATCCCGCTCGCGATCTTCCTGCTGATCGTGCTCGTGGGGGTGCTCGCGCCGCTGCTCGCGCCGATGGACCCGAACTTCGTCGACCTCGCCGCAGCCAAGGCACCTCCCGGACCCGAGCACCTGCTCGGTGGCGACTCGACCGGCCGAGACATCCTGAGCCGCCTCATCTACGGCACCCGCACGACGCTGTGGGGCGCGCTCATCACGATCGTCACCGCACTCGTGATCGGAGTGCCCTCCGGCGTCGCCGCCGGATACTTCGGCGGCACGTTCGACCGGGTCGCGACGTGGATCAGCGACGCCCTGCAGTCGATCCCCGGGATGATCATCCTGCTCGTGGTCGCCGCAGGCAGCCGCAACAACTTCGAACTGCTGATGGCCACCGTCGGCGTGTTCATGGTGCCCGGCTACTTCCGCATCGCTCGATCGCAGACGCTCGCCGTCCGCAGCGAGCCCTACATCGACGCCGCCCGTGTCTCCGGGCTCTCCGACGGGCGGATCATCTTCCGGCACGTCATCAAGGCCGTGTACCCGCCGGTCATCATCCAGACCGCTCTCACCGCGGGCATCGCGATGGGCATGCAGGCAGGGCTCCAATTCCTCGGCATCGGCGACTCCAACGTCCCCAGCTGGGGCGCCATGATGCTCGAGGGTTTTCGCCTCATGCTCACCTACCCGCTCATGCTGCTGTGGCCCTCGGCCGCTCTCGGGCTCACGATCGCGGTGCTCGCGATCATGGGGTCGACCCTCGCCGAGCTGGTGCAGGTGCGCACCCCCCGGGTCTCGCGCCGAGGTGCCGACGCGGCGAACACCGCGACCGTGCCGCGCAACCCTGCCACGGGGAGCACGCAGCACGTGGCCGAGGAGTCGGCGCTGAGGGTGGAGAACCTCCGAGTCGTGCACGCCACACCGACGGGCGAGACCGAGGTCGTGCACGGCGTCACCCTCGACGTGGCGCCCGGCGAGGTCGTCGGGATCGTGGGGGAGTCGGGTTCCGGCAAATCGCAGACCGTGTTCTCGGTGCTCGATCTGCTGCCCTCCACCGGGCGTGCGGTCGCCGACGCCATCTGGGTGGGCGGGACCGACGTGACCAAGGCGACGCCGAAGCAGCGGCAGGCTCTGCTCGGCCGCGAGATCGGTTATGTGCCGCAGGAGCCGATGAGCAACCTCGACCCCTCGTACACGATCGGCCACCAGCTCATCGAGCCGCTGCGCCGCACTCACGGACTCCGCAAAGCGGAGGCCAAGGAGCGGGCGCGGGCGATGCTCGTGCGTGTCGGCCTCACCGACCCCGATCGGGTCATGCGCAGCTACCCGCACCAGGTGTCGGGCGGCATGGCGCAGCGGGTGCTCATCGCCGGCGCGATCGCGGGCAAGCCGTCGCTGCTCGTGGCCGACGAACCCACCACGGCTCTCGACGTGACCGTGCAGGCCGAGGTGCTCGAGCTCCTGCGCGAACTGCAGGCCGATTGCGGCATGGCGCTGCTCATCGTCACCCACAACTTCGGCGTCGTCGCCGACATCTGCGACCGCGTGATCGTGATGCGCGGCGGCGACATCGTGGAATCCGGAGCGGTCGATGCCCTGTTCGCCGCACCGACCGAGGAGTACACGCGCGAACTGATCGCCGCGTCCCTCGACGATGCGCAAGGCCGCGCCGAGCTCGACCGCGACAGAATCGAGGTGACCGCATGAGCGCCCTGCTCGAGGTGAACGACCTGGTCGTCGAGTACGGCCGAGGCCGGCATGCCTTCCGCGCGCTGCACGGCGTCTCGCTCGACATCGCACCGGGCGAGTGCCTGGGGCTGGTCGGAGAGTCCGGCTCGGGAAAGTCGACGCTCGGCAAGGCGATCCTCGGCCTCGCACCGGTGACGGGCGGGAGCATCCGCTTCGACGGTCAGGAGATCAGCAGGCTCGGCGGGCGCGCGCGACGTGCTCTCGCAGATGACGTGCAGGTCGTCTTCCAGGACCCGTACGGCTCGCTCAACCCCGCCATGACTATCGGCGACATCCTCGCCGAGCCGCTGCTCACAACCGGCATCGGGGCGAAGTCCGCCGAGACGAAGGTGCGCGAGATGCTCGACCGCGTCCGTCTGCCGGAATCGGCCATGGATCGCTACCCCAGCGAGTTCTCCGGCGGGCAGCGTCAGCGCATCGCGATCGCCCGCGCCCTCGTCCGCGGGCCGCGCCTCATCGTGTGCGATGAGCCGGTGAGCGCCCTCGACCTGACCACGCAGGCAACGATCCTCGACCTGTTCATCGAGCTCCAGCGCGACACCGGGGTGGCCTACCTCTTCGTCTCGCACGACCTGGGCGTGGTCCGCCGCGTCTGCCACCGAGTGGCGGTGATGTATCGCGGCGAACTCGTCGAGGTCGGAGAGGGCGAGCAGGTCACCCGTGCCCCCGAGCATCCGTACTCCGAGCGGCTGCGCCTGGCCTCGCCCGTCGCCGACCCCGTCGCGCAGCGTGAGCGACGTGCGAAATGGCTCGCTCTGCGGGAGGTGCGCGATGCGGCGGTACGGTAGCTCCAGGCCCGATCACTCCACGCACCGGAATCGGCCGGAAGGACTTCATGCCGAAGATCATCGATCACGACCAGCGTCGACGGGAGATCGTCGATGTGGCCAAGAGCATCATCCTGAAGGGTGGCTTCGAGGCGGCGACAATGCGCAGCATCGCGGCGGAGGCCGGCTTCGCGAACGGCGCTCTGAAGCACTACTTCCCCGGCAAGGAGAGCATCGTCGCAGCGACGTTCGAGACGATCCTGCAGCAGATGTCCGAGGGGGTGCAGGCCGCCGGCGCGGAACCGGCGTCGGCGGATGCCGCGCTGCGAGGGTTCCTGCAGGCGACCATCCCCCGCGACAAGGAGCAGATCGCCGCGGGGCGGGTGCTGCTCGCGCTGTGGGAGTACGCGATGGCGAACGAGTCGCTGGCGGAGCTGTATCGCGGACACCTGGCGTCCTGGCGCACCTCGCTCATCGAGCGGATGGAGGCGGCGCGCGACGAGGGATCGATCCGCGATCAGGACTACGGCCCGCTCGCGAACGAGTACATCTCGGCGGCCGTCGGTGCGACCGTGATCAACCTCATGTATCCCGACGGCGAGCGGATCGCCGACTACGAGACCTATATCGATCAGTTCCTGGCACGCCTGCGCTGAGCGCGGCGCGCCGACCCCGAGAGGACGGCGCGTCATGACCTCCACCCTGTTCGTCGAGAGGCACCCCGGTACCGGGCGCCCCGTCGTGTTCCTGCACGGCCTCGCCTCGCGTGGGGCGCAGGACTGGCCGGATGCGGAGTGGGCGGGAGTCCTCGGCGAGCGTCCTCGCCTCGTGGTCGACCTCCCGGCCCACGGCGCGAGCCCCGCGCTCGGTACCTCCCCGACCTCTGCGGTTCTGGACGCACTCGCCGATGCCGTCGGCAGCGGGGAGATCGATCTGGTGGGCTACTCGCTGGGTGCCCGTCTCGCGTGGGACCTGGCGAAGCATCCCGGGGTCTCCGCGCGTCGCGTGGTGCTCGGCGGTCTCAGTGTGGGAGAGCCGTTCGCTATGGTCGACCTCGCCGCCGCACGCGCCGCGGTCGAACGCGGTACCGCCCCCACAGACCCGCTCACGGGCATGATCGTGCACATGGCCTCGCTGCCGGGCAATCGCCCGAGCGACCTGATCGATCTGATCGAGGGCCTCGCCGCGGAGCCGTTCGTCCCGGGGGCGGAGGGACTCACGCTGCCCGTGCTGCTGCTCGGCGGCACGGACGACGCGATGGCAGCCGGCATCGACGAGCTCGCGCAGCTGCTTCCGACCGCTCACGCGCGGCGTGTCCCCGGTGACCATCTCACGGCTCTCCACACGGCAGAGTTCCGCACTGCGGCGCGGGACTTCCTGGCGGACTGAGCGGGAGGACGTTCGCCATACCGTTCGCTGCCCTTTAATTCCAACATTCGTAGAAATATATCGAAAGGCAAGACATGACCGACACCCCCACCGCAGACGCCGCACGGATCCTCGACATCGCCACCGGATACATGGCGTCGAAGCAGCTCTTCCACGCCAGCCGCATCGGCCTCTTCGCCGCCGTCGCCGGCGGAGCCGACACGGTCTCGGCGATCGCTGAGACGTGCGGAGTGAGCGAGCGCATCGCGCACCTGCTCGCCGACGCGATGGCTGCCAAGGGGCTCCTGGTCCGTTCCGAGGGCCGATACGCCGTCGCCACGGATGCGGCCGCCTACCTGACGGGCGAGGACGCCGCGATCGACCTCGCGCCCTTCCTGACCTTCCTCGACGAGATCAGCTACCCGCACTGGCTCCAGTTCGCGCACACGGTCGATACCGCCGAGCCGGGGGACCTGCAGATGGACGACGCCCGCTGGGCGACCTTCATGGCGGGAGTCATGACCTACAACCGCCTGCACGCGCAGGAGTTCGGCCGCCATCTCGACCTCGCGGGCGCCACGAAAGCTCTTGATTTCGGCGGCCTCTCCGCTGACTTCGCGCTGTCGGTGATGGCGCAGAACCCCGAGCTGCACACCACTTTCGTGTACGCCCCGGGCTTCGAAGACGGTATCGCCGATGCCGTCAAGGCCGCGGGTGTCGCCGACCGCGCCGTCGTCGAGGTGGCAGACACCGCGACCGCGACGCCGCAGGGTGCGTACGACGCCATCTTCGCCAACCACGTCATCCACCGCTTCGACGCCACCGAGAACGCGCAGATCTTCCGCAACCTCCGGGCGGCGGCGGCACCGGGCGCGACCCTGACCGTGCTCGACTTCTTCCTCGACGGCGACGCCGAGCAGCGGGGGATCGACGCCCTGCATGCGGGGGAGTACCTCGTCATCGACGGCACCGTCGTGTACCCGGAGGTCGAGGTGCGCGGTTGGCTGACCGACGCCGGGTGGGCGGTGAGCGACAAGATCGCCCTGCCCGGGAGCCCACGGGTGCTCGTGGCGACGGCGGTGTGAGGTGACAGCGGTATGAGACTGCCCCGGCGTCGGATGCCCGGCGCCGGGGTCACGGGCTGGTCCGAGGGGGATCAGAGGTGGGCGGCATGCGTGAACATGCCGCCCACCGTTTTCGTGTGCGGGGCCCTCAGTCGCGGGCGAACACCGTGCGGCCGTCGACGATCGTGCGGACGACCTCGAGCGACGCGAACGGGCGACCGGTGGTCAGTGGGTCCTCATCGAGGATCGTCAGATCGGCGACCTTTCCGACCTCCAACGAGCCCTTCCAGTCCGAGGCGCCGTCTTGTCGCGCCGCATCCACGGTCATCGAGCGCAGCAGTCGCTGGCGGGTCTGTGCGTCATCGGCGAAGCCCGCGTCGGAGAGCAGGGCGAGCGAGGCGTCGAGGCCGAGCCGCCAATCCGGACTCGCGATCGGCGAGTCGCTGGTCACGGTGGTCAGTGCACCGGAGGTCAGCATCGCCGCGAGCGGCCAGGCTGCGGCGAGGCGCGCTTCGCCGAGCTGGACCGCTGCCCAGGAGTGCGTGTGCGCGGCGATCAGCGGCTGCACGGCGAACCCGGCACCGACGCGCCGCATGCGGGCGATCTGCTCCGGCGTGGCCAGGTCGCCATGGACGACGTAGTGCGGCGCGGTCGGGGCGGGCGCATCGGGGAGGCGCTCCAGCACGGCGAGGAACTCCGCGATCGACCGATCGCCGGTCGCGTGCACGGCGATCTGCATTCCCTGCGATGCGGCGAGTTCCACCATCCGCTGGAACGCGAAGAGCGGGTCGGTCCCGCCCCGAGTGAGCAAGGCCCCGCTGGTGCCGTCTGCGTAAGGCTCCTCGACCCAGGCGGTCGCCATCGGCGGGATGCCATCGGCGAAGATCTTCACCCCGGGGATCGCGAGCCACCGCGGGTCGTGGTGCGGCACCGGGGTGCGGATCCCGCTTTCGAAGTCCTCGAGAGTGCTCTCGCCGTCGATCGTGCCGAAGAGCCGCAGCAGGGTCACCCGCGACGTCTGGGTGCCTTCGCGGTGCAGCTCGCCGTAGGTATCGAGCATGTCGGTGCCGAAGCATCCGGTCTCTCCGGCGTCTTCTCCCGGACCGATGCCCGGTTCGGTGTAGCTCGTGATGCCGTGTTCGGCGAGGAGGCGCCACGCGCGGCGGAGGGCGGATCGCCTCTCGTCGGCGGTCGACACGAGCCTTCCAGAGGGCTGCTCCTCAGGGGGAGTGTCGGAGAAGAACAGGTGCGGCCAGCGGGCGCCGAGCCACGCGGCGTGCAGGTGCGCATCGTTGATGCCGGGGATCGCCGTGCGACCGTCGAGCTCGAGGGTGTGGCGTGCCCCGAGCCTTGTGGCTGCTTCGTCGGTGGCCATGACCACCCCGTCGCGCACGGCGAGAGCGTGGACTACGGCGCCCGTCCCGTCGAAGGTGTGGATGCGGCCGCCGCGGATGATCAGGTCGGCGTCTTCGCCGGGAAGTGTCTGCATCATTATTCCACCAGTGTAGACGTAAAACTCGCCCGAAGGAGAAGGGGAAGCACGCCGATTCGGTGCGGGGTTCTGCGGCTTGTACGCTGGATGCATCCCCCGATTCACCCGGCAACTCGCGCGCCGGCGATCTCGGCGCGCGCTCACACATGCAAGGACGCAGATGAACGATTCCGCGGCACACCGCGACGACTGGACTGAGAGCGAAGAGCTGGCGGAGCGGATGATCCCGCTCATCGGGGCCCTGCGACGCGAACACGACGTGGTCACCTCCCTCCACGGGCACCGGCTGCTCGGCCTGTCGGCGACCGGCCTCGTCGAGGTGCACGAACGCGTCGCCCAGCTCGGGCACGAGAGGCTTCCGATCGAAGACAGCCTGGCCGTGCTCGAAGCGATCCACGCGCTTGCTCCGGGCGCTTCCTCCCTCGACGTCGCCCGCCTCGTCGCCGGCCACGCCGAGAGCGGTCAGCCGCTGGAGGCCTATCTCGCCGACGTGCTCGCCCCTGCCATGGGAGCCGTCGCCGCCGAACCCACCGACGTCGTGCTCTACGGCTTCGGGCGCATCGGCCGTCTCCTCGCCCGCATCCTCATCGCTCACACCGGCGGCGGCAGCGGACTGCGCCTGCGCGCCATCGTCGTGCGCCGCGGTGCCGAGAACGACCTCGTCAAGCGCGCCTCCCTGCTCCTGCGCGACTCCGTGCACGGCCGCTTCGCCGGCTCCGTCACGGTCGACGAAGAGGCCGAGCAGATCATCGCCAACGGCACCCGCATCCAGGTGATCTACTCCGACGACCCGGCGAGCATCGACTACACCGCGTACGGCATCGACGACGCGATCATCGTCGACAACACCGGCCGGTGGCGCGACGAGGACGGTCTCTCGCAGCACTTGCGCTCGACCGGCGTCGCCCGCGTGCTGCTCACCGCCCCTGGGAAGAGCCCCCTCAAGAACATCGTGCACGGCATCAACGACGATACGATCGCCGACACCGACCGCATCCTGTCGGCCGCCTCGTGCACGACCAACGCCATCACGCCCGTGCTCGCGGCGATCGATGAGGCCTACGGCGTCGTCAAGGGACACGTCGAGACCGTCCACTCGTTCACGAACGACCAGAACCTGATCGACAACTTCCACAAGGGCGACCGTCGCGGGCGCTCGGCCGTGCTCAACATGGTCATCACCGAGACCGGCGCTGCGAAGGCCGTCGCCAAGGCGCTTCCGCAGCTCGAGGGCAAGCTCACGGGCAGTTCGATCCGGGTCCCCACCCCCGACGTCTCCCTTGCGGTGCTGCACCTGACGATCGAGCGTCCTGCGACCAAGGAGCAGGTCAACGACTACCTGCGCCGTGTCTCGCTGCACTCGAAGCTGCGTCAGCAGATCGACTACGTGGAGAGCCCCGACGTGGTCTCGACCGACTTCGTCGGCTCGCACCGTGCGGGAATCGTCGACGGCCTCGCCACGATCGCCGACGAGGACACCCTCATCCTGTACGTCTGGTACGACAACGAGTTCGGCTACTCCTGCCAGGTCATCCGCGTGCTCGAGGTCATGGCCGGCTCCCACCCGATCGTGCTCCCCGAGCGTCGAGAGGTGACGCTGCAGGGCTGAGACCCGTGCGCCGCGTCGGCGGCACCCGGCATGATGAGGGCATGAAGACTGAGGCCCTGCGCTCCGAGCGCCTCCGAGCGCACCGACTCACGGCCCCGGTGCCCACGGTGACGGACGCCGCGCACCACATGCTGGCCGTGCAGAGCCAGGACCTCACCGCCGGTCGCTGGGCGCTCGCCGTCCGCACCCGAGGAGAGTGCACGCTGCGCGACGTCGACCGCGCCTTCGACCGCGGAGACATCGTCCGCGGCTGGACCATGCGCGGCACGCTGCACACCGTCCCGGCGCGCGACCTCGGCTGGATGCTGCAGGTCACCGCCGGGCGCCAGCGGCAGCAGGCGGCCTCCCGCCACCGCGATCTCGGCATCGACGACGAGATGGTCGCAGCGACCGTCCGGGCGGTGGTCCCGGCGTTGCGTGAGGGCGGACGCACCCGCACCGAGGTGTTCGAGATCCTCCAGGGCATCGGCATCGACCCCGCGGGGCAGCGCGGCATCCACCTGCTCTTCACGCTCACGATCGACGGCCTGATCTGCCAGGGCCCCGTCGTGGCCAGGGCCGGGGTCGCACGCGAGCAGCGCTTCGTCCTCGTCGAAGATCACATCCGCGAGCACGCCACCCCCGACGATCCGCTCGCCGAGCTGTTCGTCCGCTACATCGACGGGCACGGCCCCGCCGGCATCGCCGACTTCGCCTGGTGGGCGGGGCTCACCCTCGGGCAGGCGCGCGAGGCAGCGGAGCGCGCGGCTTCGCGGGTCGACGAAGTCGACGACGGTCTCTTCACCGCTCGTCAGCGCCCGCGCCGGGCTGCGGGGGCGGCATCCGTTCACGCCCTCGGCGCCTTCGACGAGTACTACATCTCCTACGCCGACCGCACGACCGTCTGCGCTCCGGAGTATCTGGCAGCTGTCGGTCCAGGGAAGAACGGCATGGTGCGTGCGACCCTCGTCGAGCGGGGGCGGGTGATCGGCACCTGGTCGCACGCGAGCGCGACGAGACATGCGCCGCCCGAACTGTTCACGCAGCCGGAAGACCCTGCCGCCGTGACCGCAGCCCTCGCCCGCTTCGCCCGGTTCGCCGACGGCTGACGCGCGCCCCGACTTCTGCCCGCCGACACCCTGCCCGCCGACACTCTGCCCGCCGACACCCTGCCCGCCGACACTCTGCCCGCCGACACTCTGCCCGCCTACACTCTGCCCGCCGAAACTCTGCCCGCCGAAACTCTGCCCGCCGACACTCTGCCCGCAGTGTGCACCGGAGCGGCGCCGCCGCGACTACTCGCTCGCGTGCCGCCCGAGGAAGTTGTACACCTCGTTGTCGTCCACACCGGGGAACGCGCCGCGGGGGAGAGGCGAGAACATGTGCGTGTGCACCCTGGCGCTCGGCCAGGCCCGCCCGTTCCAGCGCTCCGTCAGCTCGGCCGATGGGCGTCGGCAGCACGACTCATCGGGGCAGGTCGACGTGGCGCGGTCGTTGGTCTCGCGTCCGCGCCACCAGCGTGCGTCGTCGAACGGGACTCCGACCGTGACCGAGAACTCCCCGTCGCTCGACGAGCCGGTCTGCGTCGAGCACCAGAACGTGCCCGATGGCGTGTCGGTGTACTGGTGGTGCTCCACCGTGCGGTTCTGCTGTGTGAACGCGGCGCGGGCCTGGAACTTGCGGCACACCCGCTGACCCTCGACGGCGCCGGTGACGTCCATCGGCAGTGGCAGGTCGTCGTTCTCGTACACACGGGTGATCGCGCCGGTGGAATCCACGCGCAGGAAGTGCAACGGCATTCCGAGGTGCTGCGTGAGCAGGTTCGTCATCCGCATGCCCGCGCCCTCGTGCGTGACGCCGAATGCGTCGCGGAAGTCCTCGACCGCGAGGTTGCGGTCCTTCTTCGCCTGCTGCAGGAAGGCGACGGCCGCGGTCTCCGGCATCAGGCAGCACGCGGCGAAGTAGTTGATCTCCAGGCGCTGCTGCAGGAAGTCGGCGTAGTCGGTCGGCGGGCGGTGCCCGAGGTAGCGGTGGGCCATCGCCTGCAGTGCCATCGAGCGCAGACCATGACCGCCGGGGATGGAGGCCGGCGGCAGGTAGATGCGCCCGTTCTCGAGGTCGGTGACCGAACGGGTGGAGTGGGGGAGGTCGTTGACGTAGATCAGCTCGAACCCGAGCTTCTCGGCCATGATGCTCACGGTGCGGTGGGTCAGTGCGCCCTGAACGTGTCCCGCAGCCTTGAGGTGCTTCTCCGCGAGCTTCTCGATCTCGGGGAGGTAGTTGTTCTGCGCGCGCATCCGCAACCGCAGTTCGGTGTTCGCGCGCCGTGCCTCTTCCGGCGTCGCGATGGCTTCGCGTTCCCGGCGCTCCAGTTCTCGGTGCAGGCCCAGGACCGACTCGATCGTCTCGTCGCTCATGCCCTTGGTCACGCGCACGGGCGCGACGCCGAGCTGGCGGAAGACCGGACTCTCCTGTGCGCGTTCGAGCGCGATCTCTAGTGCGGCGCGGCGGTTCGGCGGTTCACCGGAGATGAGGTCGGTCACCTCGGTCTTGGTCGCGTGCGCGATCGCCTGCAGCAGGGAGAGCTTCGGCTCGCGCTTGCCGTTCTCGATCAGGCTCAGCTGCGAGCCGGCGACGCCGACGAGCGCACCGAGCTCGTCGAGGGTGAACCCGTTCTCGAGCCGGTGGTGCCGGATGCGGTGGCCGAGGGTCGTGAGGTGGATGCCGGAGGACGCCATTCCTTGAGTCTAGCGAAAGAATCGAAGTTCTTATCGCCCGAAATCGCCGAAAGTCACGCTCGAACCGGAAGAAGATAGGTGCAACGCCCCACACTTCAAAGGAGCACCAGTCATGGCCATCGCCGAAGTCTTCACCCCTCGCACGTCTCCCGTCACACCGACGCGTACGTTCGGCGCGACTCCGACGTATGACACCCCCGCCATGGCAGAGCTGGTCGCCTGGGTGGATGAGATCCGCGAGCTCACCCAGCCCGACTCCGTGCACTGGGTCGACGGCTCGCGCGCCGAGAACGACTGGCTGCTGCGCGGACTCGTCGACGAGGGCAAGCTCATCAAGCTCAACCCCGAGTGGCGTCCCGGTTCGTACCTGGCCCGTTCGCACCCCAGCGACGTGGCCCGCACCGAGGGTCGCACCTTCATCGCCTCCGAGCGCGAAGAGGATGCAGGTCCCACGAACAACTGGGCGGCTCCGGCCGAGATGCACCAGAAGATGGACGAGATCTTCGAGGGCTCGATGCGCGGCCGCACGATGTACGTCGTGCCGTTCTCGATGGGGCGCGTCGGCGGCCCGCTCTCGCACATCGGAGTGCAGATCACCGACAGCGCCTACGCCGTCGCATCGATCGGCATCATGACGCGCGTCGGCGATGCCGTCACGCGCCAGATCGCCGAGGGCGCCCCCTGGGTCAAGACCGTGCACACGGTCGGCGCACCTCTCGCCCCGGGCGAGCAGGATGCCGAGTGGCCGTGCAACGACGACAAGTACATCGTGCACTTCCCGGAGACGCTCGAGGTCTACTCGTACGGCTCGGGGTACGGCGGAAACGCCATCCTCGCGAAGAAGTGCTTCGCGCTGCGCATCGCCTCGGTGATCGCCCGCGACGAGGGCTGGCTCGCCGAGCACATGCTGCTCATCCGCGTCATCGACCCGCAGGGCAAGGCGTACCACGTCGCCGCGGCGTTCCCTTCGGCGTGCGGCAAGACGAACCTCGCCATGCTGCGTCCGACCATCCCCGGCTGGAAGGTCGAGACCCTCGGCGACGACATCGCGTGGATCCGTCCGGGCGAGGACGGGCGCATGTGGGCGATCAACCCGGAGGCCGGCTTCTTCGGTGTCGCACCCGGCACCGGTGAATCGACCAACGTCACCGCGGTCGAGACGCTGTGGGGCAACACGATCTTCACGAACGTCGCGCTCCGCCCGGACGGCGACGTGTGGTGGGAGGGGCTGACCGACGAGGCTCCCGCGAACCTGATCGACTGGGAAGGCAACGACTGGACCCCCGAGTCCGGGCGCCCTGCCGCGCACCCCAACTCCCGCTTCACGGTGTCGGCGGCGCAGTGCCCGCAGATCTCCGAGGACTGGGAAGAGGCCGTGCCGCTGGATGTCATCCTGTTCGGCGGACGCCGTGCCAGCAACGTCCCGCTCGTGGTCGAGGCCACCGACTGGACGCACGGCGTCTTCCTCGGCTCGAACATCTCCTCCGAGCGCACGGCTGCCGCCGAAGGGACAGTCGGAGAGCTGCGTCGCGATCCCTTCGCGATGCTGCCCTTCTGCGGCTACAACATGGCCGACTACTTCGGACACTGGCTCAAGGTCGGTCGCGGCCTGCGCTTCGACCGGGCGCCGCGCATCTTCCAGGTGAACTGGTTCCGCCGCGGCGACGACGGCCGGTTCCTGTGGCCGGGCTTCGGCGACAACTCGCGTGTCGTCGACTGGATCATCCGCCGCATCGCGGGTGACGTGCCCGCGGGCGACAGCCCGATCGGACGCCTGCCGCGCGTGGAAGACCTGAACCTCGACGGGCTCGACATCCCCGCCGCCGACCTCGACGAGCTGTTCTCCGTCGATGCCGAGGCGTGGAAGACCGAGGCCGACCTGACCGAGGAGTTCTACGACACCTTCGGCGACAAGGTCCCCGCGGCACTTCGTGCCGAGCTGGCCTCGCTGCGCTACCGCCTCGACAAGGCGTAGTTCCCCCAGACCGGTGCCGGTTCGGGGGAGCCGGCACCCTCAGGGCCTCGTGCCCTGCAAACCCGCGAAGGCGGGACATCAGAGACGAACCCATGGCTGAGTGGTCTCCGACGTCCCGCCTTCGTGTTGCCAGCGAACGGGCGTGAATCAGGTGAGCAGCTGATGCCGGGCGAGATCGCGGTACAGCGGCGTCGTCTCCACGAGCTCGGAGTGTGTTCCCTGGCCGACCACGAGGCCGTCCTGGAGCACCACGATCACGTCGCTGTCGACCACTGTCGACAGGCGGTGGGCGATCACGACGAGCGTGCGATCGGTCGACACCGCGTCGATGGCCTCGCGCATCCGCTGCTCGTTCACTCCGTCCAGCGACGACGTCGATTCGTCGAGCAGCAGGATCGGGGCGTCGGTGAGCAGGGCGCGGGCGATCGCCAGGCGCTGGCGCTCGCCGCCTGACAGCATCACGCCGTCTTCGCCGACCGGGGCTTCGATGCCCAGCGGGTTGCGTTCGAGCACATCGCCGAGGTTCACGGCGCGCAGCACGCGTTCGCAGTCCGCATCGGTCGCATCGGGCGCGGCGAGACGCAGGTTCTCGGCGAGCGTGCCGGCGAGCGTCGGCGCGTCCTGCTCGACGTAGCCGAAGTTGGCGCGCAGATCGTCGCGCGGGTATGTGCGCGCATCGTGACCGTGCAGCCGGATCGATCCGCCGGTCGGGTCGTAGAAACGCTCGATCAGCGACAGGATCGTGCTCTTGCCCGCACCGCTCGGTCCGACCAGGGCGACCCTGGCGCCGTGCGGCACGGCGAAGGAGACTCCGCGGAGCACCTCATGGTCCTGCACGGCAGGGGCGGCATCCTCGGCGGATTCCAGATGCGCATCCGCGAGAAGGTTGCGCGCCGCCTTCGCAGCTGCCTGGCGGGCGGCCACGACGTTCGCGGGGTAGTGGAAGTGCACGTCACGGAACTCGATCGCCGGTGCACCCGGTTCCACGGCCTCGCGAGGCAACGATGCGGCGATCTTCTCGTCGTCCTGCGACTCGGTGGGCAGGTCGAGCACCTCCTGGATGCGGCCGAGGGCGCCGAGCGCCTGGTTCACCGAGGTGATCGCCCCGAAGGTCGTGGCCAGCGGCATCACGAGCAGGAACAGGAACATGATGAAGGAGATGAGCGAGGCGATCGTGATCGCCCCGGCGGCGACCCGGAACCCGCCGACGCCCAGGACCACGAGCAGCGACAGCTGCAGCGCGATGCCGGAGACGGGCACGACGAGGGAGGAGATCTTGGCGATGCGCACGCCGATGCCGTAGGTCTCGGAGGCGAGTTCGGTCACAGCGGCGGCCTCGCGCTCGGTGGCTCCCGAGGCGCGGATCGTTCGGATCGAGCCGACCGCGCGCTCCACTCCGGAAGCCAGCTCGCCGACCTTCTCCTGCTGGGCGGTCGACGCCGTGCGGATGCGACCGCTCAGGAGGACGACCACCGTGACCGAGATGCCGATCACGACCACGATCAGCAGCAGCAGGACAGGGTCGATGACCAGCATCGCGATGAGCGCGCCGAGGAAGAGGACGGCGCTTCCGACGGCATCAGCCAGTCCCTGCGTGAGGACCGCGTAGAGCAGCGTCGTGTCGGTCCCGACGCGCGAGACGAGGTCGCCGGTGCGGCGGGCGTCGAACTCCGAGGTGGGCAGGTGCAGGATGCGGGCGATGAGCTGACGGCGACTCGAGTACACGACCGCCGTGCCCGTGCGTTGCAGCAGATAGTGCTGGAAGCCGGAGATGATCGACGACACGATCACGAAGCCGACGAGCAGCCACACGAGGATCCCGATCCCGGTGTCGGATTGCACCGCTTCGATGACCTGACCCACGAGCAGCGGTTGCACGAGCGAGGTCGCGGCGCCGATGACGCTGAGCACGGCGACCACGATGAGCGTGCGCTTGTGCTCGAAGAGGAAGGGGAGGAGCTGGCGGAAGGTGGCGCGGGGGCCTTCTGGCTGTGCGCCACGTCCGCGGCGGCGTGCTGTCGCCGAACCGGACATGCGGGACCTCGATCTGGAGATGGTACTTCGACCGTACTTCGTTCGCGGTCGAATCCTATGGAGGGGCTGTATGCGGGCTAGGATCGGCCGAATCGCCGATGTGCCGCCTGCTTGCTCACGCCGAGGGCGCTGGCGATGGCCTGCCACGAGTATCCGAGGTTGCGTGCACGACGCACGTTCACCTCTTCGGCGCCGGCGACCTCTTTACGCAACTCGGCGAGCCGGTGCAGCGCAGCCAGGGGCTCGCTCCCGTCATCCTGGGCGATCGCGGTCGGCATTGTCATGATGCACCTCCTGCGTCAATAATCATTGACGGGACGGCAGTTGTCAATATCTGTTGACGTGGCAGACTGGGTGGATGCTGTCCGCCCCCAAGCTCGTCCCCGGCGATCGCGTCGCCATCCTCTCGCCCGCGTTCGCAGCTCCGGCCGTCGCGCCGGCACTGCACGAGCAGGCGCTGCGTCGTCTTGCGGAGCTCACCGGACTCATCCCGGTGGAGTATCCGACCACGCGCGAGCTCGGGGCCACACCGCAGGCGCGAGCGGCCGACGTGAACGCGGCCTTCGCCGATCCGAGCATCCGAGCGATCCTGGCCACGATCGGCGGAGACGACCAGATCCTCGTCGTCCCACACCTCGACCCGGCGCTGCCGGTGGCGGACCCCAAGCCGTTCGCGGGGTACAGCGACAACACGAACATCCTCAACTGGCTCTGGGGTCTCGGTGTGCAGGGATACTACGGAGGGTCGACGGCCGTGCACCTCGGCCCAGGACCCCGCGTCGACGACCCTCACCTGCGCTCGCTGCGCGCGCTGCTGCTCGAGGGCGGCGAGCTGGCGATCACCGAGCCGGGGGAATCCGAAGACGTGGGCCGCCGCTGGAGCGACCCTCGCTCGCTCGTGGAGTTCGGCGAGCGGACCCCGACCGAGTCCTGGACCTGGGCAGGGCCCGCCAGGCGCGTGGAAGGGATCACCTGGGGCGGCTGCCTCGAGGTGATCGACGGGCTCGCATTCGTCGACCGGCTTCCCCCGGCCGAGGCGCTCGAAGGTTCGATCCTGCTGTTGGAGACGAGCGAAGAGCGTCCCCCTGCCGGCTGGGTGAGCCGATGGCTGCGCGGGCTGGGGGAGCGGGGCATCCTCGGTGCGGCGGCGGCCGTGGTCGTCGCGCGTCCGCCGGTGAGCGACTTCGAGTTCCACCCGGCGCCCGCCGAGGCCGCCGCCCTTCGCGCGGCGCAGCGAGATGCCGTCATCGATGTCGTGGACCGGTACAACTCCGAGGCCGTGATCTGCGTCGGTCCGCCGTTCGGGCACACCCGGCCGCAGTGGATCCTGCCCTACGGCGGCACGATGGTCGTCGACGGCGCCACTCGGACGATCCTCGCCGGGTACTGATCGAGACGGGTGCCCTGAAACGCAGAGCGGCAGCATCCTCGTGGGAATGCTGCCGCTCTCGCCGATCAGAGTTCGACGGCTGCGGCGACGCCGAGGTCGTCGTCGTAGTCGTGGTCCTTGGTCTCCGGTGAGAGAAGCAGTGCGATGAACGTCAGCACACCCATCGCGGAGAGGTACAGACCGACCAGCCACGGAGCGCCGCCGGCCACCTCCCACAGCTTCAAGGCGATGAGCGGGGCCACTGCCGCACCGAGGATCGACGAGACGTTGTAGGCGATCGCCGACCCCGTGTAGCGCACGTTGGTCGGGAACAGCTCGGGCAGCAGAGCGCCCATCGGACCGAACGTCGCTCCCATCAGCATGAAGCCGAACACGAGGAATGCCTGGGTCAGCGCACCCGTGAACTTCGGGTCGACGGCGGGCAGGAGGAAGGCGTTGAACGTGAGGCCGAACACGATGATCGCTCCGGTGACCCACAGCAGCAGCTTGCGTCGTCCGACCGCGTCCGCGATGGGGCCCGAGAGCAGCGTGAAGATGCCGAAGAACACCACGCCGATGATCTGCATCAGCACGAAGTCGGTGTAGCCGAAGCCGAGACCGGGATAGAACTGCGCCGCGAACTTGATCGGATCGAAGTCTGCGCCCGTAGCCTCTGCCGCAGCCTTCGCGGCGGCGGACGCGGTCTCGAGCGATGCGGCCTTCGTGCCGTAGGCGAGCGTGAAGTTCGTCATCAGGTAGAACAGCACGTACGTCGCCAGCATGATGAACGTGCCGAGGATGAGCT
>JBOGEI010000009.1:0-38395 GCA_050701935.1 Microbacterium sp. | reverse complement strand
CCCGGCCGGGCCCACCACCGAGAGAATCCATGACTTCCGAACCTCGCATCCTGCCGCTTCCCGACTCCAGGGCGCATCTCGTCATCGGCGCCGACCGTCGTCCTCGCATCCGTCTGCGCACCGGACGATTCGCCCTGGTCGACGCCCCACCCTCCGAGCTGTTCGACGCCCTCGAGAGCGGAACCGCCGGAGGCTCGGCGGAGTACCTCGAGCGTCTGACCCTCGAGGTGCAGCAGCGCGAGGCCGCGGACGCGCTCCGGCGCTGGCCGGAAGAGCGCCGCGCTGTCTGCCTCACCGGCACCGGCCCCCTCGTCGACGACCTGGAGCGTGTGCTCGCGGCCTGGGGCGCACAGGTCACCGTGGTCGAGACCGCGTCGGACGTGCCGGACGACGCCGCCATCGTGGTCGCCTACGCCGAGGATGCAGCCGACCGTCGCCGCTGGGCCGAGTTCGACCTCCTTCCCCAGCAGGGGGTCGCCTGGCTCCGTGTCCACCGCGAGGGAGAGAGCGTCCTGATCGATCCGCTCGCCCTCGACACGACCGACCCCACCTCCGTTCAGGTGGCCACGCGGCGGGTGGCGGCGAGCAGCGCACCGGCGTCGACCGAGGCCTGGCAGCAGGCGGGTCCGCCCTCCATCGACCCCGTCGACGACGCGGCAAGGGCGCTCGCCCTCGCACGGTTGCTGCACGTGATCCTCGCCTGGGCGCAGGACGACGCGGAACTCGACCGTCTGCGCACGACGCTCTGGAAGCTGGTCCCGGCGACCGGCTCCGTCAGCGAGCACACGGTGCTCCCCTTCCCTGCAGCGCCGCCTCGGGTGATCCGATGACGCCGCCGCGCGATGCCCGCATGCACACCGTGGTCGCCGAAGACGGCGCTCTCCTGCGCGGCTGGGTGTGGGAGCCGGTCGAGCCCAGGGGAGTGGTGCTCATCCGCACCCCCTATGGAGCCTGGCGTCATGGCGACACCGCCAGGGCGTGGGTCGGACGTGGCTACCGCTGCGTGATCCACGACGTGCGCGGACGGCACTCGTCCGACGGCGAGTGGCACCCCTACCTCGCCGAACGCGAGGACGGACGGGCGGTGGCCGAGGCGGTCAGGGCCGAGAACCCCGGCCTCCCGTTCGTGCTGTCCGGCGGCTCCTACGCCGCGCACACCGCGCTCGAAGCAGCCAGAGCCGTCGATGTCGACGCGTTGGTCCTCCTGGTGCCCGCCCTCGGTCTCGCCGAGACCGCGTGGGATGAGGACGGGCGACCTCAACTGCTCGATCGCATCGGGTGGTGGCACCAGCACGGACGCGGAGCGCGCTCGCACGCGCCGTTGACCGACGAGGAGCTCGATGCGCGGGTCGCGCGGGCGGCCGAGGTCGGCGTGCATCGCGTGGTGGACGAATGGGGGTGGTCGCAGGACGCCCTCTCCGGCTGGAGACGCCTGTGGTCTGCTCCCGCCGTCGACCTTGACCGCTCATACGGAGCGCTCCGTGTGCCGCTGCTCCTGATCCGTGGCGATCACGACTACTTCTTCGCGGATGCCGGACGGCTGGCGGATGCCTGGCAGGGGCCCGTCCACCTGGTCGACGGTCCGTGGGGGCACCGGCTCGCCGCGGACATCGACGACGAGGAGGTCCGCTCCCGGCTGCGCAGCGCCGGCGGCATCGGGGGCGTACTCGATTCCTGGCTCGCCGAGCGTGGGCTGCCCTCCGGGGCGTCCACACCGGCATCCGCCCTTGCATTCGCCCTGACCGAGGCGGATCCGACTCCGATCCGCCACACCAGATCCGCCTTCGAACCCGAGACCGGCCGCTGGCGATACGAGAGGACAGCATGAGCGCGCACGACTCCCTGGAACGCAGCCCCCACAGCACGACGCTTCCGGCCGAGGCGCTGGTCGATGCGGAGACCGGCATCATCCGCTCGGTGCGGGAGGTGCCGCATCCGGTCGGCGCTCCGCACAGGTACCTGGCGCTCACGGCATCCGTCGCCGATGCTCGGATCCTCGGCGAGTGGCCCGCCGACCGGGTCTCGCTCGGCACGTCGTTCGGCGACCCGGCCCAGGCGCACATCGCCGCGATCGGCGAGGGGGTCGAACGGTACTGCGGCAACTGGCTGCCCGACGTGCTTCCGCCCGGTGAACTCCGCGTCGGCACGGCAGACGAGCTGCGTTCCGACGGGGAGACGGTCATCGACGAGGCTGATCTTCCTCGCTTCACCGACTGGCAGCTCGCCCGCCCCGGCTTCCCGTATCAGCGCCTGCTCCCTTCGACGCCGACGCTCTGGGCACGTTGCGACGACGGCGGAGGCGGTTCGGTCTGGATGCCGGACTCGCTCGTGCACCTGAACTGGAGGCAGTCGCGCTTTCGCTCCCTGCCTCGGACGCACCACCTGAACTACGCGGGCATCGCCACGGGCGCCGGCTTCGACGACGCGCGAGACCGCGGGGTGATCGAGGTGATCGAGCGGGATGCGCTCGAGGTGTGGTGGCACCTGGACGGGCCGACGTTCGGCATCGACCCGGCCACGGTCCCCGGCCTCCTCGACGATCTGCAGGGGAGCAGCCTGCGCGTATGGCTGGTGGCGATGCCGTCGGAGTTCGCACCGGCGATCGGCGCACTCGTGCACGATGAGGAGCGCGGCCTCTACGCCGCGGGCTTCTCCGCCTCCCTCGATCCGGCGCGTGCTGCACGGAAGGCGGTGCTCGAAGCCGTGCACACCTGGATCTACACGCAGGGGTGCACGACGGCCGACGGATGGGTGTTCCGTGCGGTCGCCGAGGGCCTCATGGCCAAGGGGCTCACCCTCGACTTCCGTCCGGACGCCGACTACACGGCCGCAGCGGGATCGCAGTTCGAGAAGGTGATCGACCTCGGCGCGCACGTGCAGGTCTGGCTCGACCCCGCGGTGCACGGCGAGGCTCGACGGTTCCGGTCGCCCGAGCACGGCATGCGCCCCCTGAGCGCGATCAGCACGGTGACGATGGGTGAGGTGTATGAGCGCCTGCGCGCCCGTGGACACCGCGTGCTCACGCGGGACCTCACCACCTCCGACGTGCGGCGCACCGACCTTCGCGTCGTGCGGTCGATCGTGACCGGGCTCGTGCCCAATGCACCGGCGGCGTTCTCGTATCTCGGGATGCCGCGGTTCCGAGAGGCCGCGCAGGAGCGCGGCTGGCGCACGGCCTGGACCGGCGATCCGGAGGACTTCACGCTCCTCCCGGCTCCGCACATGTGAGGCCGGTCGTGTACCGCGAATTCTTGGGGGGCGGCGGCCTTCCTTCCCCGCTCGCCGAGGTGCAGACCTCGCGCCCGCCCGCGGGGCCGCTGCCGCCGGGGCCGCGGGTGAACGCGTGGGAGCGGACCGGGGCCACCGCGGATGAACCTCGCCGCGGAGTGCGGGAGCTCGTCGACGGCCTGTGGCGCCCCGGGCAGTTCCATCGCACCGAGGACGGCCGGGCGACGAGCATCCGTCGGCGCCCGGTGCCTTCGGCGGGGGCGTGCTACCCGGTGCAGACGCATCTGATCGACGCGAACGGTGTGCGCTGGACGCTCGACCACGAGGAGGGCATCTTCCGTCGTCGCGACCTCGCCGCCGACCGTGCGGACGGGTGGCCTGCGCCTGCTGCGGACGACGGCACCGCGCGGATGGTGTTCACCGTGCTGCCAGGGCGATCTTTCGGGCGCTATCGGCACCGGGCGTGGCCGCTGTGGATCGCCGATGCCGCCTATGCGGTCGCCGCCGTGCTCTTCCTGTTGGAGGTGCAGGCCGGGTCGGTGGAGGTCGGACCCTCGACCCGGCTCAGATCGTTGCTCGGGGTGCCTCGCGCGACGGATGCCGATGCCTGGATGCGTCGCGGCCTTGCGCCGGAGATCCCACTCGCCGCGGTCGAGATCCCCCGCGACCCGGTGCCCGACCCCGCGGCTCTTCACTCTCTCGAAGCTCGACGCTCACCCGCGACCGCGGAGTTCGCCGCACGGATCGGTGGCGCAGCCGCGCCCTCGGTCGAGCACATCGCGAGAGCATCCGGCCAAGCCTGGGTGCGCGGGGCGACCGAGGTCCGCTCCTGGTCCGTGCCGATCACAGCCTCTTCGACCGTCGTCGGCGCTGCGCTCTGGAGCGCCCATCTCGCCGCGGCCCGGCTCTGCTACGAGGCCGCACTCGCCGGAGACAGAGGCACGCGCCCGGTCTCCGGGTTCTCTTCGACCGGTGACCGATGGATCCTCCACGCGGTCGCCTTCCTCGACTCTCCCGGAGGTGCACGATGATGATCGTCCCCGAGCTGTGGCGCGAAGCGCGACGGCACCCCTGGCTCCTGTCCGTGAGCATCCTGCTCCTGCTCCTCGTATTCGCGACGCACCTCCTGCAGGCGCTCGCCCTCGCGTGGTCGCTCGCCGCCTTCGTGCGTGGTGACGCGGCGGGCGCGGTGGCCGGCATCGGTGCGATCCTCGCGATCGGAGTGACGCGGATGCTGCTGACGCTCGTCCAGGGCGATGCCGCCGCGCGCCTCGGCGGACGCGTCAGGGAAGACCTGCGAGGAGCAGCGGTCGCGGCAGCGCTCGTACCGGAGCGGCTGCACGACGCTCGACTCCGCGACGGCTCGACCCAGCTCGCACTCGGCGACGGCATCGACGGCACCGACGCCTACGTGTCGAAGTACATTCCCGCGGTGGCGCAGCTCGTCGTCGGCAGCCTGATCGCGGTGTGCCTCGTCGCCGTGCTGTCTCCCCTGATCGCGCTGTGCGTCGCCGCAGGGATCCTGCTCGCGGTGCTGGGCCCGCTGCTGTGGAAGCGGATGCTCGCCCGGCGCGGTTTCGAGCACTGGGACAGCTACGAGGCTCTCAGCGGAGACCTGCTCGAGTCGCTCCGCGGCATGTCGACGCTGCGCACTCTGGGAGATGTTCCCTCGACGCGTGCGCGCCTGCACACGAGGTCGGAGGCACTGCGCCTCGCCACCGAACGCGTGATGCGCTCGTCTCTCGCAGAGACGGCGATCACCGACTTCGCCGTGCAGGCGGGAGTGGTGAGCGCCGCCGGGCTCGCGGTCGTGTCGGTCATGACCGGGCAGCCGCCCGCCGTCGAGGTCTACGCGCTGCTCCTGCTCTCCTCGGAGGCGTTCCGCCCCGTGCGCGAGCTCTCGCGGCACTGGCATGCCGGGTTCCTCGGGCTCACGGCCGTTCCAGGACTGGCAGCACTCGGGGCGTTCCGCCGGTCAGCTCCGACCGTGACCGTGACCGAGCTCGAGGCGCGACCGGGGCAGGGAGGAGAAGTGCTGCGCATCTCCGGCCTCTCGTACCGCTACCCCGGCGCCGACCACGACGTGCTCCGCGGTGTCGAACTCCGTGCCGAGCGGGGAGAGATGCATGCGATCGCCGGACCGTCGGGCGCAGGCAAGTCCACTCTCTTCGACGTGGTGCTCGGTTTCCTGCCGGCGACAGCGGGGACGGTCGAGCTCGACGGGCGCCCGCTGCTCCCGAGCGATGTGGCCGTGGTGTCGCAGCGGCCCGTCCTGTTCGCGGGGACCATCAGAGACAACGTCGACCTGTTCGATGCCGGGCAGGAGGCGCTGGAAGACGCGTGCGCGGCGGCCGGTGTGCTCGATGAGATCAGGGCGATCCCCGGGGGCTTCGACGCGATGGTGGCGGAGGCGGGGACGAGCCTGTCCGGTGGACAGCGGCAGCGGCTCGCCCTCGCCAGAGCGCTGCTCGCCCGCCGACCGGTGCTGCTCGTGGACGAGCCGACCAGCGCCCTCGACGACCGCAGCGCCCTGACCGTGGCCGAGACGCTCGAACGCGTCGCCGCAGAGAGGATCGTGCTCATGATCAGCCACCGCCCCGAGGCGCTCGCCAGGGTCGCCGATGTACGGGTGCTCCATGACGGAATGCTCGTGAAGGAAGCCTCATGACCTCGTCTGCAACAATCCTCGCCCGGCTGCTTCCGCCGCTGCGATCGGAATGGCGGCGCATCGTCGGCAGCTACCTGATCGCCACGACGAGCCTGTGCGCCCTCGCCGCCATCGGCGTGCTCACCGCGCTCGGCGTCGGCGGGGCGGTCGTGCACGGCGAGTGGCCGCCCGTCGCCTGGTGGGTGGCGCTGGGAGCCCTCGTGGTGCTGCGCACCTTCCTCACCTGGCGCGAGATGGACGTGTCGCACGCTCTCGCCTACCGGGTGCTCGCCCGGTTGCGGATGGCGCTGTTCGACGCCTACGCGCGCAGCGTGCCCGGCCGCCGACGCGAGCACTCCGGCCGCGCGGCATCCGTGGCGATGACCGACATCGAGAAGCTGGAGTTCTTCTACGCGCACACGGTGGCGCAGATCGGTGCTGCGCTGACGCTGTTCGTCGGTGCCCTGGCGTGCGCGTTCTTCGTGATGCCGGTCGCCGCAGCCGTGATGCTCGCAGGAGCGGCTGCCGTCGCCCTCACCGCCTGGGCGGGGGCCGGACCTTCCCGACGCATCGGAGCGCGCGAACAGCGGGAGCGGGAGGAGCAGTCCGAACGGCTGGTCGATGCACTCGGGGCGCTGCGCGAGATCCTCGCCTACGGTCTCCAGGGGCGAGTGGTGCGTGAGGCGGTCGCGGGAACCCGGCGGTCGGCGGGGGTAAGCCGTCGTCGGGAAGCGATCGCCCACCTCGTCGACGGGATGCGCGAGTTGATCCTCACCGCCGTCGTGATCGGCGTGATCGCGGCGTCGCTTCTCCTCGGCGGCACCGTCGGAGGCCCGCAGGCGGCGCTGCTTCCGGCCGTGATCGCACTCGCTGTCGCCGGAGTGGCGGCAGTGGCGGATGCCGCTCACACCGTGTCGGAGCTGCATCCGCTGATCGCCAGCGCCGATCGTGTGGGCGCAGGGCTCCTCCGCCCACCGGTCGTCACGCCGGTCGACCGTCCTCTCCCCTTGCCGGACGGCCCGGTCGGAGTGCGCTTCGAGCAGGTGTCGTTCTCCTACGACGATCGGAAGGAGGTGCTGCGCGGCTGGTCGATCGACGTCGATGCCGGGGAGCATGTCGGTCTCGCAGGTCCTTCCGGAGCAGGCAAGAGCACGGTCATCGCGCTCGCCGCGCGGCTGTGGGATCCCTCGGCCGGCACGGTCGCCCTCGTCGACGCCGCGGGTATCGCGTTCCCGCTCGGACGCATCCGCGATGACGATCTCCGTCGCACCGTCGCCATGGTGGAACAGGATGCGCGGCTCTTCCACGGCACCGTGCGCGACAACCTCCTCCGCGGCGCCGATACCCGCACTGACGACGAACTGCGCCGCGCACTCACGCGGGTCGGTGCCGACGGGTGGATCACCCTCGACGACGAGCTCGGGGAGCACGGAGTACGGCTCTCCGGCGGCCAGCGCGCACGGCTGGCCCTGGCGCGGGCGCTCAGCCGCGAACCCCGGGTGCTCATCGTCGACGAGATCACCGCGAGTCTGGATGCCGAGTCGGAGCGCATCATCTCCGACGTGCTCGAAGGCTTCGAGGGGACGGTGATCGCGGCCTCGCACCGACGCGAGACGCTGGGGAGGTTCGGGCGGATCGTCGGTGTGGAGCGGGAGGGGGCCACGGGCCGGGAGTCGGTGGTTACAGCCGGTCGACCCCGGTGACCGTGACGACCGCCTGACCGGCCTCGTCGGAGGCGGCGAGGTCGATCGTCGCGGAGATGCCCCAGTCGTGGTCGCCGGCCGGATCGTCGAGGATCTGCCGTGCCGTCCAGGAGGTCGGGCCCTCCGTGAGGATCAGCAGCTTCGAGCTGCGGGCATCGGCTCCGGTGAGAATCTCGTCGTGGTCGGCGAAGTATCCGTCCAGGGCATCCGACCAGGCATCGGCACCGAAGCCCGGATCGAGCTCGGCAAGCGCGTTCACGTCTTCCCGGGCCGCGAGCTGCACGCGGCGGAAGAGCTCGTTGCGCACCAGGATGCGGAAGGCGCGGATGTTGCTCGTGAGGCGCTTGGGTGCGGGCGGCACGATCGGCTCATCGGGGGCGTGCGGATCGAAGCGGCCGTTGTCGACGCCGGCGATCAGCTCCTCCCATTCGTCGAGCAGGCTGGAATCGACCTGGCGGACGAGTTCGCCGAGCCACTCGATGAGGTCGCGCAGATCCTCGTCCTTGAGCTCTTCCGGGATCGTCTGCGAGGCCGCACGGTACGCGTCGGAGAGGTAGCGCAGCACCACGCCCTCGGAGCGCGCGATCTTGTAGTAGGCGACATATTCCCCGAACGACATGGCCCGCTCGTACATGTCGCGCACGACCGACTTGGGGTGCAGCTCGAAGTCGCGGATCCATGGTTGGGCGGTGCTGAAGGTCTCGAAGGCCGCGGTCAGCAGTTCGTCGAGAGGCTTCGGATACGTGATCTGATCGAGCAGCTCCATGCGCTCGTCGTACTCGATGCCCTCCGACTTCATGACGGCGACCGCCTCGCCCCTGGCCAGGAACTCCTGCTGGCTCAGCACCGCCCGCGGGTCGTCGAGGGTGGCCTCGACGATCGAGATCATGTCGAGTGCGTACGAGCCGGTGCCCGTGCCGGCGGCGGGATCGGGATCGAGCAGCTCGAACGCCGCGAGGGCGAACGGCGACAGCGGCTGATTGAGCGCGAAGTTCGGCTGCAGGTCGACCGTGAGGCGGATGTCGCCTTCCGCGGTCTTCTCGACGATGCCCGATTCGCGGAGCGTTCGGTAGATGCCGATGGCCCGGAGTGCGAGCTCGCGCTGGCGCTTCCGCGGCTCGTGGTTGTCGTATACGAGTGCCCGCATATTGGCGAAGACGTCGCCGCCGCGCGCGATCACGTTGAGCATCATGGCGCTCGTGATCTGCATGTGCGAGGTGAGCGTCTCCGGCACGGCGTCGATGAGCTTGCGGAACGAGGGCTCGCCCCACGACACGAAGCCGTCCGGCGCCTTCTTGCGGACGATCTTGCGCTTCTTCTTCGGGTCGTCGCCCGCCTTCTTCACCGCGGCGACGTTCTCGCTCTCGTGCTCGGGGGCCTGCGCGACCACTGTGCCCGCGGTGTCGTAGCCCGCGCGGCCGGCGCGCCCGGCGATCTGATGGAACTCCCGCGCGTTCAGCTGCCGCATCCTGGTGCCGTCGAACTTCGTGAGCGCGGTGAGCAGCACGGTGCGGATCGGTACGTTGATGCCCACGCCGAGGGTGTCGGTGCCGCAGATCACGCGCAGCAGCCCACGCTGGGCGAGCTGTTCGACCAGACGCCGGTACTTCGGCAGCATGCCGGCGTGGTGCACGCCGATCCCCGCGCGCAGGAACCGCGAGAGCGTCTTGCCGAACGCGGTCGTGAATCGGAACTCGGCGATGAGCGCGGCGATCTCGTCGCGCTGCTCGCGGGTGGCGACCTTGGTGCTGGAGAGCGCCTGCGCTCGTTCCATGGCCGCGGCCTGGGAGAAGTGCACGACGTAGATCGGCGCCTGGCCCGTGTTCAGCAGGTCGTCGATCGTCTCGTGGATCGGTGTCGTCTCGTAGAAGAAGTGCAGGGGGACCGGCCGCTCGACCCCCGTCACGGTGGCCGTCTCACGGCCGGTGCGACGGGTGAGGTCGGCGGCGAGCTCGGTGACGTCGCCGAGGGTCGCAGACATCAGGATGAACTGCGCCTGCGGCAGTTCGAGCAGCGGCACCTGCCACGCCCATCCGCGGTCGGGATCGGCGTAGAAGTGGAACTCGTCCATCACGACCTGACCGACGTCGGCATCCGTGCCCTGGCGGAGGGAGAGATTCGCGAGGATCTCGGCGGTGCAGCAGATGATCGGGGCGTCCGCGTTCACCGACGAGTCGCCCGTGACCATTCCCACGTTCTCGGCGCCGAACACATCGACCAGGGCGAAGAACTTCTCGCTCACGAGCGCCTTGATCGGGGCCGTGTAGTAGCTGCGGCGCCCGGCGATCAGGGCGCTGAAGTGTGCGCCGATCGCCACGAGCGACTTTCCGGTGCCGGTGGGGGTCGAGAGGATCAGGTTGTTGCCGGAGACGATCTCGATGACCGCCTCGTCCTGTGCGGGATACAGGCTGATGCCCGTCGATTCCGCCCATTCGACGAAGGCGAGGTAGACGGCATCCGGATCCGCGGCGTCCGGAACGAGGGCGGGATCGAGCCGCGGAGAGGAAGTCATGGTCCCTCGATCATCCCGCATGCGCGGGGGCACCCGCTCCGCCGGACCGAAGTGCCGCCGCGCCGACCGGCCTCGGAGGGGCATCGCCCGAGCTTGACATCATCGAACGACGACCGGAAGCAGTGACCGCACCGCCCAGGGGGACGACGATGCCCGACCAGATCTTCACCTTCGCCGCACTCGCGCTGTACTTCGCAGCGATGCTGCTCATCGGCTGGATCGCCTTCCGGCGAACCGGCGATCATGAGGACTACATGCTCGGCGGACGCAATCTCCCGCCGTGGGTGGCCGCGCTCAGCGCCGGTGCCTCCGACATGTCCGGCTGGCTCGTGATGGGGCTACCCGGTGCGATCTACGTCTCCGGTCTCATCGAGGCGTGGATCGCGATCGGCCTCACCATCGGCGCCTACCTGAACTGGCTGCTCGTGGCTCCTCGGCTTCGTGCCTACACGCAGGTGTCGCGCAACTCCATCACGGTGCCGAGCTTCTTCGAGAATCGGCTGCGCGACACGACGCGACTGCTCCGCGTGGTCTCGGGTGTCGTCATCCTCGTGTTCTTCACCCTCTACATCTCCTCGGGCATGGTCGCCGGCGGCGTCTTCTTCGAGAGCTCGTTCAACGGCGACTATCTGACCGGCATGCTGCTGGTCACGGGAGTCACCCTCGCATACACGCTGTTCGGCGGCTTCCTCGGTGCATCACTGACCGACGTCGTGCAGGGGCTCATGATGGTGGTCGCGCTGGTGGTGATCCCGGTCGCCGCGATCGTCGCGATCGGTGGACTGGCCGAGACGGGCGAGCTGATCAACGAGGTCGCCCCCGACCACCTCTCGATGCTCTCGGGAACGGCGCTCACCGGCGGCACCATCCTCGCCATCGTCTCGTCGCTCGCCTGGGGACTCGGCTACTTCGGACAGCCGCACATCATCGTGCGGTTCATGGCGCTGCGCTCACCCCAGGAGGCGAAGAGCGCTCGACGCATCGGCATCTCCTGGATGATCGTCTCCCTCGGCGGCGCGGTGCTGTCGGGCCTGGTCGGCATCGCCTACATCGCCAAGACGGGCGTCGACCTCGCCAACCCCGAGACCGTGGTGCTGCTGATGTCGCAGACGCTGCTGCATCCGTTCGTCGCTGGCCTCGTGCTCGCCGCGGTGCTCGCCGCGATCATGAGCACGATCTCCTCCCAGCTGATCGTGTGCTCCTCGGCGCTGGTCGAGGACCTGTACGGCGTGTTCCGGCGCACGCCGCCCTCGCAGAAGACGCTCATGCTGATGGGGCGGCTCGGGGTGCTCGGCGTCGCAGTCGTCGCGGCGGTGCTGGCGATCACCCCGAACGACACGATCCTCGGCCTCGTCTCCTTCGCCTGGGCCGGATTCGGCGCCGCGTTCGGGCCGGTCATCCTGCTCAGCCTCTACTGGCGCAAGCTCACCAACTGGGGTGCACTGGCGGGGATGTTCGTCGGTGCCGCGACCGTGTTCATCTGGAAGGCTCTCGACACCGGGCTCTACGAACTTCTTCCCGCGTTCGTGTTCGCGATGCTCGCGGCGGTCGTCGTGAGCCTGCTCACATACCGGCACGACGAGGAGATCCAGCAGGAGTTCACCGACACCGGCGCGATGGTGGCGCTGCCGCGTCCGCACGCGGTCGGCGACACCCCGTAAGACTGCGCGCGACGGCGCATCCGCCCGATCTCGCGGGCAGGCGGATGCTGCGCTACGCGGTCGCGGCGCGCAGGGCGATGCGGATCATGTCGCCGAAGGTCTGCTCGCGCTCCTGCGCGGTGGTCTCCTCGCCCGTGACGATGTGGTCGCTGACGGTGCAGATGGCGAGGGCACGCCGACCGTAGTACGCCGCGAGCGTGTAGAGTCCGGCGGCCTCCATCTCGACACCGAGGATGCCGTGCTGCACGAAGGGCTCCATCAGCTCGGGGCGGGTGCTGTAGAACTGGTCGCTGGAGAACAGCTGCCCCACGTGCACGGTCGACTCCAGGGGCTCGGACTCGCTCGCCTCGACCGCAGCTCGCAGCAGCGAGAAGTCGGCCACGGGTGCGTAGTCGAGTCCGTGGAAGCGCACGCGGTTGATGCCCGAGTCGGTGCTGGCGCCGTTCGCGATGATGATGTCGCGGATCTTCACCCGCTCGGTCAGGGCGCCGCACGAACCGACTCGCACGATCGTCTGCACGTCGTAGGAGTCGAACAGCTCGTTCGCATAGATCGCCATCGACGGCTGGCCCATGCCCGAGCCCTGCACCGAGACGCGGTGCCCCTCCCAGGTGCCGGTGAAACCCAGCATCCCGCGCGTCTCGGAGTACAGCTCTGCATCGTCGAGGAACGTCTCGGCGATCCACTTCGCCCGCAGCGGGTCGCCGGGGAACAAGACGATGGGGGCGATCTGACCGGGCTCTGCGGCGATGTGCGTGCTCATGGCCTCAGCGTAGCCAGCCTCACCCCGGTGCGCCGGCGAGCCCCAGTGCGGTGATGAGCTCGTATGCAGCTGAACGGGCCTGCACGATCACGGTCCCGACCTGCACGCCCTTCGCCGAGACCGAGAGGAGCAGCTGGCCGTAGGGGGCGAGGATGAAGCTGAGCAGCGACAGCTGACTCTGCCCGATCGACACCGAGACGACAGCGGAGAGGCTCGGCTCCGTTCCGCGCGAGATGATCTCGGCCTCGGCCCTGGCGACGGCGAAGAGCGAACCGTTCATGGCGGCCAGGCGGTCTCCGGTCTCGGCGAGGGTGCCGACGGAGGCGATGTGCAGGCCGTCGGCGGTCGAGAGGACGGCTGTGGTCAGTTCGGGGAATCGCTCCTCGAGATGACGCAGCCGGGTGAGCGCGGCCTGGCTCACGACGCCCAACCAGAGCGCCCAGTTCGCCGCGAGATCCGGATGCATGAGCACGGCGTCCTGCGCCGGCGTCGGCTGGTTCGTCGGAGCGGCGTCATCCGCTCGGGTGGAGGCGTTCATGACTCTTCTTCCGGGAGGTCCAGGGCGACGCAGGCTGCCCGCATGACGCTTTCACGGTCGCGGGCATCGGCTGCGAGAACGCGCGCGACAGGTACCCCGTATCGGCCCAATGTCTCGGTGAGCGTCGCGCGCACCGTTTCGATCGCGTCGTCAGCGCAGTGGGTCACGGCGATCACCAGCCGATCGTGGTCGTCGGCGAACCGGGGCAGCCATTCGTCGGCGTCGTCGACGATGCTCCCACGGTCTGCGCGCAGCCAGAGCAGGATGCGCGTGTCGGATGACGAGGAGCTCTGTCGCGCGTGAGCGAAGCGGTCTTGGCCGGGGACTCCGATGAGTGCCACCGAGATCTCGTCCGTGGGCTTCCAGGCGCCGTAGTCGAGTCCAACCGTGGTGGTCGTCTTCTCTCCGTCGCCGTATTCTGCGGAGCCCGCCGAGATCGGAACGTCGGTGTCGACCGGCGCGATGTCGCTCAACGCGCGGACCGCCGTCGTCTTCCCCGCGCCGACGGGCCCGGCGAAGACGAGACGGAAGCGCGTCGGCAGGCCCACGCGTCTCCAGCGCGCGCGTCGCGTCGAAGGATCCGACGGAGTCATGCGCACCAGCGCGCCGATCTCGGGGCTGTCGTCTCCGACGCCCTCGCCGGTCAAGCGTTCAGAGCCGCCACGTGGCGGTTCACAGCGGAGCGGAGGAGGGCGATGTTCGTCGCCTGGCGATCGGCCGCGAGGTAGATGAACGTGTCGTCGTCGATCATCTTCAGTAGATGCAGTTGCGTGTCGAGCGTCAGCAGCATGTCTTCGAGGGCCGCATCGAGGCGGAGGGCATCGATCGTCTTGCGCTTGTTCTTGACCATCTCGCTGTTGTACGCGCTGGCGACGTCTAGGTCGAAGTCGGGGCGGACCGAGTTCGAGGCGAGCGGAAGGCCGGACTCGACGTCGACGACGGATGCTCCGATGAAGCCGTTGATGTCGCCCGCGATGTCGGCGATGAGTGCGTTCAGTTGGTCTTGCGTAGCCATGATGATGCTTCCCCAGTTCCGGTCGCAGGTGCAGGAGACCGCGCCTTGCGGTCACCCCCAGCGCACATGCGAAACGATAAAGTGTATAACGTTACCGACTGTGCCGTGGAACGCGGATCAGACACGCCACGGTGCCGCAGCTCGGGGGAGTGCGATGCCGGCGCGGGGTCAGCCCTCTCGCCGCCGCACGATCTCGCCGATCCAGAGCGGCGCGAAGGGCGAGGTGCAGCCGGGTGCGGTCGGGTAGTCGGCGAGCACCTGCAGGTGTTCGCCGATCGCCATCGCCCTCGCGCGGTGCTCCGGGTGGAAGATGCCGATGTTGGCCAGGGTCTCGTTCATGGCCCACTGCAGACGCGACGGCGCATTCTTCATGTCCCGTTCGATCAAGTCGAGGAGGTGAGGCAGATCGAGGCCGTCTGGGTCCTTCATCACACGCACGGTCGTGAGCGACCAGGCGGCAGCGGCCACTGTCGGGTCGGCGTCGTCGAACCACCGCAGCCGCAGCTCTTCGGCGAGCGGGGTCTTCTTGGCGACGTAGTTGACGAACCAGTCGTTGACCTTGGGCGGGCGGGTCTCGCGCAGCATGGCGTCGAGCTCGTCGGCGGTGAAATCGCGCGGGCGGCAGATCAGCAGGGCCAGCAGGCGCGCGGGCGTCTCCCCGGTCGCCCACAGCTCCTGGGAGAGGGGCTGGTCGGTCTTGATCCGCTTCGCCAGTGCGCGCAGACGGCTGAGGTTGATGCCGTGATCGTCGCCGCGCTTCTCGTTGGCGGCACGCATCTTCGGGTCTTCCAGAGCGGCGAGTTCGCCGAGTGCTTCCGCAACGGTGATGTCGGACATGCCTCCAGCGTAAGCGGGGCTCAGTCCTCGTCGACCAGCTCGCCTCGGATGCGGCGCAGGTCTTCCATGAGCGAGCCGATCAGGATCCAGTGCTGCGAAGAGGGCGGCCGGATCACGAGTGGAGCGGTGAGCGCGGGGATCGCCGAGGTCATGGTGTCGGGCTCGGGCGAGGCCTCGGCGATCTGCACGGCGAGACGCACGTCATGCCCTGCCCGCCGCAGCTGCTCGGCGATCGCGGCGACCGCGGGCTCTTCGCCGATCGTGTCGTCGTAATGGTCGAAGTAGGCGCGCGTCATGCCTATCGTCTGCGTGACGATGGGCGAGAGCCGGTCGAGTAGCGCCCGCATCTCGCGCAGGTCGGCGCGATGGGTCGAGCGCCGCGGGTTCAGGGTGAGCGATTCCTCGCCGGCGGCGATGGATGCCTCTGCGGCGTCCTTCATCGGGCGCAGCAGCCGCACCTCGAGCATCAGCTCCTGCAGCTTCGCCGGCGTCTGCGGCTCCGGCAGCGCATCCGCCAGGCGGTCCAGGCTCGCTGCGAGCTCGCTGCCGAGCAGTCCGACATCTCGGCGTGCGGGCGCGACCAGCACGGGCGGCACGATGAGCGCGTTCACCACGATCCCGATCACGACGCCGATCAGGGTCTCGACGATGCGTGCGAACGCGTACTCGGGACTCGAAGACCCCAGTGCCAGCACGAGCATCGCCGAGATCGCGACCTGGTTGCCGGTGCCGGGCGAGGCCCGGAAGATCCAGGCGACGAGCATCGCGACGACGATCGCGAGGAGCACGATCCAGCTGGGCGAGCCGAGCAGCAGGCCCAGGGCGACGGCGATCACGACGCCGGCGATCACCCCGATGCTGCGCTCGAGCGCCTTCGACAGCGACTGGTTCACACTGGGCTGCACCACGAGCAGCGCGGCGATCGCGGCGAAGACCGGCAGCTGCGCGGGGAACACCCATCCGGCGATGAGCCAGGCCGCGATCGTCGCTGCGGCCGATTTCACGACCTGCAGCAACGGGGAGCGCTTTGAGGCGCGGATCGCGGCGGGGATGCGCATGACCCCAACGGTAGTCGTGCCGAAGTGGTCGCCGCGGGATCGAGGCTACGGCGTGGGTTGCGACGTGGCGCGCAACGGCCCCTTGGCGATGTCGTCGATGAGCCACTCGCCGTCGATCTTCGTGAGCGTGTACTCCCGGGGCTGGGCGAACTCCGCACCGGCGTCGACGCCGAGTTCGTGGAGGTACCCCTCGGATGCGCTGACGATGCGGAAGAGCGATTCGAACCCGACAGTCGCCTTCGTGCGCCCGGCGTCGATCGTCGACGGAGTCCAGGCGACGCCGGTCTGCTCGATCGTCAGGTCGTTGTCCACGTACATCGCCACGAGGGCGTCGCGGTAGCTGTCGGTCCCGAGCTTCTCGACGAACAGCGGCGTGAAGAACGATTCCTCGGCATCGACGGAATCCACGATGGTGGCGGGTGAACGGTTGTCCGAGGCTCCGGAGTGCAGAGCCACGACCTCTTGCAGAGCCTGCACATCTTCGTCCTCGAGCGACAGCTCCTCTCCGGTCGAGGCCAGAGTCCACAGGGTCGCGTCCGGATCGAACCCGGGTGTCGGTGTCGCACTCGGGGCGGCGGAGGCGGCCGGTGACGACGAGTCGGTGCAGCCGATCAGGCTTCCGCCTCCTGCCAGCAGAGCGAGAGTCAGCAGGAGTGCGGAGGTGGATCGCGGTCGTGTCGTGCGCATGAGGTTCTCCTCGGAGGGGAGGGGGACCGACGAGTCCCCCTCCCGATGTCGGGGTCAGTTCGCGGGAGCGGCCTTGAGCTGCCAGTGCGAAGACCACCAGCTGCTGGACACGTTCGCGAACTCGACCTTGCCGGTGTTGTTCTCGACGTGGAGGGCGCCCGAGGCGTTCTGGATGCGCGTGAACCCTCCGCCGGCGTCGGGAGTCGACCATTCGGCGGCCGTTCCTGCCGCTGCCGCGGTTCCGTGCCGCACGTTCGTGCCGTTCACGTAGAGGTACTGATTGGTCCACCGGTTCCGGTACTTCGTCGTGCCCGAAGCCGTCTCCGGCACCCATTGCGCGCTCCAGTACGTCGACGGCACCTCTCCGAAGCGCACCAGCCCGTCATTCGGCTCGATGTTGATCGCGCCGGCGCGGTGCCGGTTGTTGATGAGCTTCCACGTGGGCGACACGGCTTCGGAGTAGCCGGCGTTGTCCTTGTAGACGCGAAGGTAGTCGACCTCCCACTGCTTGGGCCAGACGCTGTTGGGCTGGCCGGAGCCCGCTCCCGTGTAGATGTTCATGATGATGCCCATGGCCGTGTTCGGGGCGTCGTTGAGCGTCTTCACCAACTGGCCGTCGTAGTAGAACCGCAGCTGTGTGGGCGTCCAGTCCATCGAGTAGACGTGGAACTCGGTCGTCGGAGAGCCGGAGACAGGCACGGTGTCGAGAGACCACGAACCGAGGAAGTTCGGGTCGCCCCACCCGTAGGCGGCGATGCGCCAGCTGTTCGGAGTGCTGAAGAACGTCTCGATCATGTCGATCTCCGACTGCCCGCCGGTGGTGTTGGTGCCCACGAGCCACAGGGCCTGGTGCCCGCCGCCTCCGGCATTGGAGTTCTTCGCACGCACTTCGAAGTAGCCGTACTTCGTGGAGTACCCGTCGAATGTCGGCAGGTTGTTGCGGTTCACGGCGCTGCCGTTGAAGGGATGCCAGTTGTTCTGGTTGTGCGTCTGGATCGCGGACGACACCACGGTTCCGTCCTGGTCGGGGTTCCACGGCGGCTGGTTCTGCTCGACCCGGAGCTTGATGGTGCCGTTCGAGATCGTGTAGCGAGCCGCCGTGTCGGCGAAGTCCTCTGCGGGCACCCAGTGCGGAAGATAGTTCGGCATCCACTTGCTGGTGTCGAGCGTCGTGCCGTTGAACTCCTCGCTGAAGTCGAGGGTGTACCCAGGCTTGTCGACGGGGTTCGGAGGGGTGTCGGCCGCCCAGGCGGCGGGGCCTGCGAGGGTCAGGGCGGCCACGGAGGCCACGACTGCGGCGGATGCCGTGAGGCGACGTGCGGATTTCGGGCGGGTCATCATGCTCCTCGGGGATCGGCGGTGATCGTGTTCCCGGACGCGTCGATGAGAAAGCGGCCGGCGAGGTAATTAACCCGGACTCTGGCGTAATTGTCAATACTCGCGGGCGAACAGCCGCTCGTGGACTGCTGCCGTGCTGACGGCGAGTGCCCCAAGGCAGGGGGCTGCCGCTCCCAGGACGGATGCCCTGACCTCGGGCAGGAACAGCGCCCGCCCGCTCAGCTCGCGTCGCAGGGCTTCGGCGAGTCGAATCGACGCCGCCGGGATGCTGCTGCTGATCACCACGGCGTGCGGGTCGATCGCCAAGACGAGGGCCCCGAGGCCGTCGGCGATGTCGGCCGCGAACTCCGAGACGGCGGCATCGGCCTGATCGGAGAGCTCGTCGCCCCCGCGGAACAGTCGTTCGATCTGGCCGGCGGCGCGCGTCGTGAGGCGCTGCTGGGCCTGGGGCCATGCGACGCGGCCGAGTGCGCCGATCTCACCCGCCGCTCCATGGGCGCCCCGGGCCACGCGGCCGTCGACGATGGATGCGGCCGAGATCCGGTTGCCGATCCGGAGCACGACGGCCGTCTCGTCGGGGCCGACGGCGCCGGTCTCGATCTCGGCGATCGCTGCGAGCTTGGTGTCGTTGTCGAAGGCGATCCTGGCTTCGGGGAAAGCCCGCCGCAGATGCGCGTCGATGTCCGCCGCCAACCAGTCGGGCACGACGGTGGTCTTCACGGGGTGCCCACTCGCATCGACGATGCCGGGGATTCCGACCGTGAGTGCGGCGAGTTCGCGTGTGGCCGGAGCTTCGTCGAGGAGTGCGCCGACGAGGTCGACGGCGGCGGCGACGGCATCCTCACCGTCGGACAGGTCGCGCTCGATCCGGCGGTGCGGTGCGATGACCGTGCCTCGCAGGTCTCCGGCGATACCGGCGATGCCGTGCGGGCCGATGTCGATGCCCACCGAGACCCCATGTGCTGCCGCGAAGCTGTAGCCCCGCGCAGGGCGTCCGGCCCGGTTCGGGCGCAGTTGCTCGGCGAGCGCGAGCCCGTTGTCGAGCATGCCGGGGAGGACCGCCTCGACGGTGGTGCGGGAGAGGCCGGTGACGCTCGCGAGCTGGGTGGCGGTCAACGGCCCGTCGGCCTCCCAGAGGGTTGTCAGGACGGCGTGGTCGTTGAGTCGCCGCATGGCTGCGAGGTCGGTGCCGAGCGGCTGGGATGTCACGAGTCCTGACTATCACATCCGGTGTGCAGGTCGCTTGACAGCGCCGACCTCGAGTCCTAAATTATGAATTACCCCGGAGTGTTGCAAAATGCGCTCCCTCACCCGAAGGCGACACACTCATGCAAAGACGCACCCGACTCGTCCTCGCGCCGCTTGCGGCCGGAACCCTCCTCGGCATCGCTCTGACCGCTTGCGCTCCCGGCGCGACGACGAGCGGTCCGGCAGCCGACGTCGAGGCCAGCACCGAGCTGACCACCGACGAGATCACCCTCACGCTGATGTCGACGCCGGAGTCCGGTGCCGCCACGGAGGCGACCATCGCGGCCTTCGAGGCCGAGCACCCGAACATCACCATCGAGTACTCGCAGACGAACTACGACGACTACAACCAGAGCGTGAACCTGAACCTGTCGGGCGACCAGTCGCCTGACATCGTGCTCCTCAACGCCGTGGCCAACACCGTCAAGAACAAGCTCGTGCTGCCGCTCGACGACTACGCCGGTCTCTACGGGTGGGACGACTTCTACCCCGCCAACCAGCTCAACCAGTGGCGCGTCGCCGACGACGGCAGCACGCTGGGCGAGGGTGGCGCGCTCTATGCGGCGCCGGCGGGCTTCTCGCTGGTCGGCGCTTACTACAACAAGGCGCTCGCAGCGCAGCTCGGGATCGAGGCGCCGCAGTCGCCGGCCGACTTCGAGAAGGCGCTGCAGACGGCTTCCGCCGCGGGCGCGCTTGCGGTCCAGGTCGGCAACGCCGAAGGGCATGCCGCCTTCGTCGTGCAGCTGCTCGGTCAAGGATCGTCCGGTGCCGACACCGCCAACGCCTGGGCTTTCGGGCACGAGGGCGAGACCTTCGAGACCGATGCGAACCGCGACGCGGCGCAGACGCTGGTCGACTGGCAGAAGTCGGGCTACCTCGGCGACCCGACCACGGTGAACGGCACCGACCTCCAGGGCGCCGTCGACAACTTCATCGCGGGCAAGGGCCTTTTCCTCGTCGACGGCATCTGGGACGCCGGAAAGATCGCCGACGGCCTGGGCGCGGATGCGGGATTCATCCCCTTCCCCGGCGAGAACGTCACAGGGATCGGCACCTCGGTCGCATACGCCATCTCGTCGCAGAGCGCGCATCCGAATGAGGCCGCGGCGTTCCTCGACTTCCTGCGCTCGCCGGAGGCCAGTGAGCAGCAGTTCGAGCAGGGATTCATGCCGAACGATCCCACCGTGGCCGTCGCCGAGGACGGAACCCTGCAGGGCGACATCGTCGCCGCCTGGGCGAAGATCGCCGACGCCGATGGCCTCGTCGCGTTCAACAACAACGCGACCGCGACGATGAACGACGTGCTCAAGGCGGGCACGCAGCAGCTCATCGCCGGTCAGACGACCGTCGACGCCTTCCTCTCATCGGTTCAGGGCGACTGGGCCGCCGCCCACGCCGGCTGATCGATGACGACCACTTCGTCTCGGGCGCGGGAGGAGTCCGGCCGGAAGGCCGGCTCCACCCGCCCCTCACGTCGGGGCTGGAGCGCGCTCCTGTACCTGCTTCCCGCTCTCGTGTTCTACACGACGTTCACCATCGCGCCGTGGGTGCAGAGCATCTGGTTGTCGTTCTGGGAATGGGACGGCATCGGCGCGGCCACCTGGGCAGGGATCGACAACTACGTGAAGGTCGCGACGGACGAGCGACTGCTGGTGGCGTTGCGCAACGGGCTCGGGTTCATCGTCTTCTACACGGTGTTCCCCGTCGTCCTCGGCCTCATCATCGCCGCCGTGATCGCCGCTCGCCCTCGACGAGGTTCGGGCTTCGTGCGCACGGTGCTGTTCCTCCCGCAGATCCTCCCGCTCGTCGCCGTCGGGGTGGTGTGGCGCTACCTCTATGCCGCCGACGGGCCGATCAACCAGATGCTCACGGCCGTGGGCCTGGGAGATCTGGCTCGGGCATGGCTCGGCGACTTCACCTGGGCCTACCCCGCAGTGGGGGTGATCGGTACGTGGGTGACCACGGGACTGTGCATGATGCTGCTGCTCTCGGGCATCCAGAAGATCGACCCCTCGCTCTACGAGGCCGCTCGGCTCGATCGCTGCGGCCCTGTGAAGCAGTTCTGGCACGTGACCGTCCCCGGGGTGCGGGCGGAGGTCGTCGTCGCCGCCACCGTCACACTGATCGCCGCGCTCGCGAGCTTCGACATCGTCTACGTGACCACCGGCGGCGGTCCCGGATATCAGACGATCGTGCCGGGCGTGCTGATCTACAAGCTCGTCTTCACATCGAACGAGGTCGGCCTCGCGTGTGCGCTGGCCACCGTGCTGAGCGCGATCATCCTCGTCTTCGTCGCTCTCACCGGCAGGATCGGACGTCGTAACGCATGAGATCACGCACTTCCCGCCTGCTTTCGGCCGGCTTCCTCCTCATCGCCGTGCTCAGTGTGGTCCTCCCGTTCCTGGCGCTGGTGTCGGCTGCCCTCCAGCCGTCCGGCACGCTGGTGCCGCGGCTGACCTGGCCGTCCGATCCGCAGTGGGAGAACTTCCTCACCGCCTGGAGCATGGCCGGGTTCGGCTCATTGCTCGCCTCGAGCGCGATCATCGCGGTCGTCGTCGTTCCCATCTCGGTCATCTGCTCCACCCTCGCCGGATACGCGATGGGAACGATGCGGGTGCCGGCGAAGGGCGTGCTGTTCGCGTTCTTCCTCGCCGGGCTCACCTTGCCCTATGAGGCGATCGTCATCCCGCTCTACTTCTCCATGAGGTCCACCGGACTGATCGATACCTACTGGGCGGTCATCCTTCCGTTAGTCGGCGCCTTCATGCCCTTCGGCATCTTCTGGATGCGCACGCATTTCGAGTCGGTTCCGACCGAGCTAATCGAAGCCGCGCAGCTCGACGGCGCCGGTCGATTTCGCACCCTGATGCAGATCCTCATCCCCGGGGCGAAGCCGGCGATCATCACGTACGCGCTCCTGACCTTCATGTGGGCGTGGAACCAGTTCCTCCTCGCGCTCATCCTGATCCGCGATCCCGCGCGAAGGACGGCCCCGTCCGGGCTCGGCACGTTCGTGCAGCAGTACGGCGAGAACATCCCGCTCCTCGCGGCCGGCACGATCATCGTGATCGTCCCGATCGTCGTCCTCTACTTCATCTTCCAGCGCAAGTTCGTCGCTGGCCTCGTTCAAGGAGCACTCAAATGACGGTCGCAGATCCCCTCCGCCTGGCGATCATCGGGGCGGGATCGCGGGGCACGGGCTACGCGCGGCGCGCGGTGGCCGATGGCGCGACGATCACCGCCGTCGTCGAGCCGGACCCGGCGCGGTTGAAGGTGTTCCTGACGGAGTTCGCGGAGCAGCCGATCGAGCTCTTCGAGACGTGGGAGGACATCGCCGCCCGTGCGGAGAGGGTGGCGGATGCGGTGGTCGTGTCCACTCCCGATCGACTGCACGCCGAGCCGGCGATCGGTCTCGCCCGAGCGGGCTACCACCTGCTGCTCGAGAAGCCGATCGCGCCGACGGAGGAGGAGTCCGCCCGCATCGTCGCCGCGGCCGAAGACGCGGGCGTGATGCTCGCCGTGTGCCACGTGATGCGGTACTCCGGCTACTCGCGCACGCTCAAGAGACTGCTCGACGACGGCGCCATCGGGCGTCTCGTGTCGGTCGAGCACCTCGAGCCGATCGGATGGTGGCACTTCGCGCACTCGTATGTGCGGGGGAACTGGGCGCGGGAAGAGGACTCCGGTCCGATGCTGCTCACCAAGAGCAGTCACGACATCGACTGGCTCTCCTACATCGTCGGTCTCCCCGCGGAGCGGGTCTCGTCGTTCGGCAGCCTGCTGCACTTCCGCCCGGAGAACAAGCCGGTCGAGGCGACCGCGCGCTGTCTGGATTGCCCGCTCCAGAACTCGTGCGCCTACTCGGCCACGAAGATCTATCGCGGGTTCCTCGGGGATGAGACATTCGAGCGCTGGCCGCTCGCGGTCCTCACGACCGACGTCTCAGCGGCAGGCGTGGACCGGGCCCTTCGTGACGGGCAGTACGGTCGCTGCGTCTTCGACGGGCAGAACGACGTCGTTGATCATCAGGTGGTCAACATCGAGTATCGGGGTGGGGTGACGGCATCGTTCACCGTCACCGCGTTCACCGAGCTCGACTTCCGAAAGACACGTCTGTTCGGAACCGCGGGGAGCATCGAGGGCGACGGTCGCACGCTTGTCGTCCACGACTTCACGCGCGACGAGAAGTACGAGATCGTGCCGGAGTCGCACGGCAATGCGAGCGCTGCCGATGGGCACGGCGGCGCGGATGACGCGCTCGTCCATGCGTTCCTGGAAGCGGTGCGCACGGGAGACCGCTCGGGCCTTCTCTCCGGTCCGGACGAGAGCCTCGCCACGCACCGCATCGTCTGGCTGGCTGAGGAGGCGCGCAAGAGCAACGCCGTGGTGTCGATTCCCGTACCTGCACCCGCACCCTGACCGCGGCGCCGTATCTCCTCGTGGCTCTTGCGTCACGGGGAGATGCGGGGTTACGCTCTGCCTAACTAATAGTCGTTAGGCAGATGATGACCAGAGCAACGATCCTCGCCGAGGCGCGGACGATCTTCGCGCGCCAGGGCTACGCCGAGACGAGTCTGCGCGAGATCGCCGAGGCCGTCGGGATCAAGACGCCTTCGCTGTACGCGCACTTCTCGAGCAAGGAGGCGCTGTACGCCGAGGTGTATGCGGCGGTCTCGGTCGATCACACCGCGTACTTCGACGAACTCGTGCGGAGCAGCTCCGCGATGGAGCCGCTCTCGCGCTTGCAGCACATCCTCGGCGGTATCGAGGCCTACTACCGCGACCGGCCCGACCTCGCGGAGTTCAGCCTCAGGGCCGCCGTCACCGAGTACGGTCCCGGCGGCGAGCAGCTGCGGCAGATCTTCCTCGACTCGGAATCGACGCTCGCGGCCGCCGTGCGGCAGACGTATGAAGATGGTGTGGCCGCCGGCACGTTCGCGCCCGGTGACGCCGACGGCTTCACAGCGCTGGTGTTCGTGGTCATGGACGGCCTCTTCCTCCAGCTCACCCACTACACGCCCGAGATCTACCGCGAGCGCTTCGACCAGGCCTGGCGACACCTCTCCACGATCCTCTCCCGATGAATCGTGCCGCACCGACGCGGCTCACCCCTCGCCGGCACGGAGCCACGAACTCCGACCGGCATCGCATGATCCGGCCGCAACGACAGGCCGCCCCCGACCCGCCCTGCGAGTCGTCCGCACTCCGGGAACCCGAATCCCCGCCGACGGACTCGCAGGGCCACTTCTCAAGGAAAAGATGATGACCACCACCGACTACGAGCACGGCGTCGTGCCGCAGGACCAGCGCAAGAGCTGGCTGTCGATCGCCACCGTGTGGATCGCGATCGGCATCGACCTGTCCGGGGCATTCCTGGGCGTCTCGCTCGCTTCCGGCATGGCCTTCTGGCCGGCGATCGGCGCGACGATGCTCGGTTCGCTCCTGCTGGGACTGCTCGCGATGGCCTGCGCCTACGTCGGAGCGGCGACCGGCCTCTCGACCGCGATGATCTCGCGCGCCGTGTTCGGCCGCATCGGCGGTGCGATCCTCGCCCTCGCGATCGCGATCAGCCTGGTCGGCTGGTACGCCGTGCAGGCGGGCTTCTTCGGCGCGAACGCGCAGATCGCGTTCACCGAGTTCACCGGCATCGATGTGCCCGTGCAGGTGTTCACCGCGATCGGCGGCGTGCTGATGGCCATCACCGCATTCTGGGGCTACCGGTCGATCAATCGCCTCAGCACCCTCGCGG
Source organism: Microbacterium sp. (assembly GCA_050701935.1). GTDB lineage: Bacteria > Actinomycetota > Actinomycetes > Actinomycetales > Microbacteriaceae > Microbacterium. The sequence goes on along the minus strand of JBOGEI010000009.1, from coordinate 13,411 downwards.
TGCCGCTGCTGCTTCTCCTGCTGATCGTCGGCGTGATCGTCGCGTTCACGGTGAACGGTGCGGCCGGGCTGGATGCTCCGGTCGAAGCCACGTTCACGTTCGGTGGCGCGGTGTCGCTGGTGATGGGCATCTTCATCCTCGGTGTGGTGCTCGCCCCCGACATGGCGCGGTGGGCGAAGACACCCAAGCAGGCCATGATCGCCGGATTCGTCGGCTTCTTCTTCGGCAACTCGATCATCCTGGTCGTCGCGATCCTGCTCGCGCGCATCATGGACGGCACCGAGCTGATGGCGATCTTCTTCGCCCTCGGGCTCGGCGGTGTCGCCGTGATCGTGCTGATCCTCGCGCAGTGGACCACGAACACGACCAACCTCTACTCGGCCGGCCTCTCGTTCGCATCGATCAGTGAGCGTCTGAGCCGGCGCACCGTGACCATCGTGCTCGGCGCCATCGGCATCGTCGTCGGAGTTATCGGCGCTGCCGATTACTTCGTGCAGTTCATCCTCGTGATCGGCACGATCATCGCCCCTTACGGCGGCGTGTACTTGGCGTCGTTCTTCACCGGCCGAAAGACCGCGCGCTGGGCGCACGGGGCCACGGTGCCGCTGGTCGACGGCTGGTCGATCGCGGCCTGGGTGGTCGGCATCCTCGTCGCCGTCGCGACCACCGACCCGGCGGACGGCCCCGGCTTCGGCTGGTTCACGATCACCTCGATCTCCGCTCTCGACGGCCTCCTCGTGGGCTTCGTCGCCTACCTCGTGCTGCTTCCGCTCCGCCGTCGCGTGGCGCCGAACGCGGTGGCACCCGTCGCGGATGAGGTGAAGGCATGACTGCGGGGTTCATCACCGAGGCCGACATCGACGAGATCGCCCTCGGGGCTGCCGTGCTCGGTACCGGCGGTGGAGGAGACCCGCATGTCGGGTCGCTGATCGCCAAGCGCCTCATCCGTCTGCACGGACCGGTGCCGCTGGTGGCGGTCGACGACCTGACCGACGACGACTTCGTGATCCCGATCGGCGGGATCGGTGCGCCGTCGGTGAGCGTGGAACGCATCCAGGCCGAGTCCGAACTGCTCGCGGCCCTGCACGCGATCGAGCGCGCCGTGGGCCGAAAGGCCACCGCGATGATGCCCATCGAGGTCGGCGGCGGCAACTCGATGATCCCGATCGCGGCAGCAGCCCTCGCCGCTCTCCCGGTGGTCGACGGCGACGCGATGGGGCGCGCCTTCCCCGAGGCGCAGATGGTCACCTTCCACCTGGCGGGCTACGGTCCCGGAACGACCGTGCTGGTCGACCATCACGGCAACGAGGTGGTGAGCCGCCCGGTCGACGGCGGATGGTCGGAGCGCATCGCGCGGGCCGTCACCGTCGAGATGGGGGGAGGTGCGACCATGATCGACTACGCCTACGGCGGCGAGGTCGTGCGAGAGTGCGCGATCCCCGGAACGCTCGGACTCGCCCAGCGCATCGGGAGTATCCTCCGCGGGCGAGACTCCGCCGGGCGCGAGCTGCGCGACGACGAGCGCATCGATGCCCTGTGCGCCGACCTCGAAGCGGTGCGGCTGTTCGACGGCAAGGTGGCCGACCTGCAGCGCTCCGTCGACGGCGGCTTCACCCGCGGGGCGGCCGAGCTCGTCGGGGTCGGCACCGACCGGGGGAGCGCGTTCCGCCTCGATTTCCAGAACGAGATGCTGCTCGGACGCCGCGACGGCGTGCTGGCGGCGGTGACCCCCGACCTGATCGCGGTGCTCGACCTGGCCACGGGCATGCCGATCACGACCGAGTCCCTCCGCTACGGCGCGCGGGTCGCGGTCATCGCGATCCCCTGCCACGACAAGTGGCGCACGCCGATCGGCCTGGAGACGGCAGGTCCCGCCCACTTCGGGTACGACGTGGAGTGGGTTCCGGTCGAAGACATCGCGCAGCGCCCCGCTGCGCGCACGACGGACGAGGAGGCCGCGTGATGGCCGGCAGGTATCGCATCGGCATCGACGTCGGCGGCACGAACACCGACGCCGTGATCCTCGACGAGCGCCTCGACGTGGTCGCCTCGGTCAAGCGTCCGACAACGGCCGACACCGGCGACGGCGTGGCGGCGGCGATCGACGCCGTGCTCGCGGCCTCCGGCGTCGACGCCGCCCTGATCGGCCACGCGATGCTCGGCACGACCCACTGCACCAACGCGATCGTCGAGCGACGCGGCCTCGGCCGGGTCGGCATCCTCCGCCTCGGCGCACCGGCCACCACGGCTGTCCCGCCGCTGGAGGGCTGGCCCGACGATCTGCGTGCGGCGATCGGCGACCACGCCCACCTCTTGGCCGGCGGCTTCGAGGTCGACGGACGCGTGCTCTCCTCGATCGACGAGGATGCCGTGCGCGAGGCCTGCCGCCGGATGCGCGGCGAGGTCGATGCGGTCGCCGTCGTCGGGGTCTTCGCCCCGATCGACGAGAGCCAGGAGGAGCGGGTCGCCGCCATCGTCACGGAGGAGCTGGGCGTTCCCGTGTCTCGGTCGGCCCGGATCGGCTCGCTCGGACTGCTCGAGCGCGAGAACGCGACGGTGCTGAACGCAGCGCTGATGCAGACGCTCCGGCAGATGGCCGCGGGCTTCGTCGCCGCTCTTCGTAAGCGCGGCATCCCTGCCACGCCATACTTCGGCCAGAACGACGGCACCCTCATGCAGCTCGAGTACGCGCTCGAGTTCCCGGTGCTGACGATCGGCTGCGGACCGACGAACTCCATCCGCGGTGCCGCCCACCTCTCGGGCGCGACAGATGCCCTGGTGGTCGACATCGGCGGCACCACGACCGACATCGGGGTGCTCGTCGACGGCTTCCCGCGGCAGTCGGCGCACGCGGTCGAGATCGGCGGCATCCGCACCAACTTCCGCATGCCCGACGTGCTGTCGGTCGGCCTCGGCGGCGGCACGATCATCCGTGAGACCGCCGACGGTACGACCGTCGGTCCGGACAGCGTCGGCTATCGGCTCCCGCAGGAGGGCTTGGCCTTCGGTGGAGGCACGCTCACGGCCACCGACATCGCCCTCGCGGTCGGCGGCGCCGAGATCGACGGGCTCGATGCCCCGGCCGTACCCGCAGGCGTCGGCAGCGCAGCCTGGACGGCGATGCGCGAGATCCTCGAGGACTCGATCGACCGGATGAAGCCGAACGCGGCGCCGGTACCGGTGATCCTCGTCGGCGGGGGTGGCATCATCGCCCCGACCGAGCTCGACGGCGTCGCCGAACTGATCCGCCCCGACCATTTCGGGGCCGCGAACGCGGTGGGCGCGGCCCTCGGCGAGGTCGCCGGCCAGATCGAGAAGATCTATCGCGTCGATCCCACCGACCAGCGGGCCTCCCGAGCGGATGCCGCCGCCGAGGCGACCGAGCGCGCACGCCTCGCCGGCGCCGACCCCGCGACGATCGAGGTCGTGGCCGTCGAGGAGCTGCCGGTCGCCTATTCCGATGGCACGGCCGTGCTCATCCGCGCCAGAGCGGTCGGTCGCCTGGCCGCCTGAGGCGGTATCGCGTCTGACGCGCGGGGTTCCGTCCGTCCGACGCGCGTGCTTGCATGGGCGCATGGAGCAGGACGCGATGCTGCGGGGCGAGACGAGAGCGGTCTGGGCGACGGCGATCTGCTTCGTGGCCGGGACGATCGCCGGCATGCTCGTCCTGGGCGGTGATGCGCGCGCGCTCACGGGCGAGGGCTCGCTGGCGATGCCGGCAGCGAGCATCGCGGGAGTCGTCGCGGCAGGTGCCTTCCTCACGAGCGCGCTGATGCACCGGCGCGGCGAGACGGCCTCGATGCCGCGCTGGCAGGCGGTGGTGTCGAACCTCTCGGCGGGGGCCCTGACGGTCGCGTTCGGAGCCGTCACGGTGATGGGAGTGCTGCTCACCTGCGAGATCCTCGCCGCAGGTCTCCAGGGGCTGCGGCTGGCGGCGATCGGAGGCGGACTCCTGGTCGGGGTGGCCGCGGCAGTCGGCGGACGCTTCGCCTACGGTGCGGGGGTCGGTCTGCGCACAGCCGACCTCGCCGCGCTCCTGTTCGGGTTCCTGGTGATCGGCACCCTCTTCGCGATGGTCACCGCCGCCGACCCGCGCTGGTGGGAGGAGAACTTCTCGCAGCTCGGCGCTGGATCCTGGGCTTTCAACGGCACCCTCGTCGTGGCGGGCCTCCTGGTGGCGACCATCGGTTCGTACATCGGCCGCGATCTGCACCGGATGCTCGGCGACTCATCCCTCACGCGCATCGCCGCGGTCGTGGCGCTCTGGGCGGCCACGGGCATCGCGCTCGCCGCGGTCGGATTGCTGCCGTTGCACCTCGTGCCGATTCCGCACGACATCGCCGCTTTCACCATGCTCGTCCTGTTCGCCGCCGCGGCCACCGTCACCGTCGCCGCGGTTCCCGGGCCACCTCGTGCATTGCTGATCACATCGATCGGCGTCGGTCTTCTCGTACTGATCGCGGTCGTGCTGTGGATCCCGTTCGGGCTGTATTCGGCCACCGCCCTAGAAGCTGTCGTCGTGGGGCTGGGACTCCTCTGGATGACGACCCTGGTGCGCGTGCTCGCGATCCTGGCGCCCTCGCAGTCGCGCCCATCTGCCCGGCCGACGCTGCGGCGCGCCGTCGCTTCGCTTCGCTAGACCGCGGGATGGCCTGATGCGGGTCGGTGGTAGTGGCTGCGGCACCCTAGTCACCGGTGTCCGAAAGATAGGGCATCTGTCCGATGCCGGCGGGGTACCTCAGAGCGGAGTGTAGGGATACAGCGAACCGCCGAGGAGAACCCCATGTTCGAGCACCCGTACTTCAGCCAGCAGCTCACCCAGCATGACCAGGAGCAGATGGAGCGCGCCGCCGCTCGGCGACTCTTCCTGATCGAGCACGCGGATCAGATCGTGCCGCGTCCGGCGGGATCGATGCGTCGGATGCTGCGCCGCATCTTCCGTGGTGGGCACGCCACCGCGGGGCGTGGCAGTCGTACCGCGCGCTCCGCCGCGGGTTGCGAAACCGCCGCCGCGCGGTGAGCGCCGTCGTCGCGCGGAGCGAACCGCAGTCCGCCCCGAATGTCGGTCGGGGGTGGGACGATGAGTCCATGCCCCCTTCCGCATCGAGCGCTGCGATGGTCGGCCGCGAGGCCGAGCTCGCCGAGGTGCGCCGCGTGTTCGCCGGTGTGCGCGACGGCATCCCCGCGGCGCTGCTCGTCGAAGGCGAGGCGGGGATAGGCAAGTCGCGGCTGCTGCGCGAGTTCGCCGCCGAGATCGAGCTGACCGCCGACGTGCATGTGGGCTGGTGCCTCGACCTCGGCACCTCGCGCACGCCCTACGGTCCACTCACCGGCATCCTCCGCTCGATCGTCACGCGCATGGGCATCGATCGGGTGCGAGAGTCGGTGGGAGTGGGTGTCGAGGCTCTCGGCATGCTGCTCCCCGAACTCGTCGATTCGCCCACCGACCGCGATCGCACCAGTCCGGAGCGTCTGCGTGACGCGATCGCCTCTCTGATCGAGGCCGCTGCCGAACGCGCCCCTCAGGTGCTCGTGGTCGAAGACCTGCACTGGGCAGACGAATCAACGCTCGCCATCCTCTCCTTCCTGCTGAGGGCGCTCGGCCGCGGGCGCATCCTCCTGCTCATCACCTGCCGCAGCGACGACGTCCGTCGTGGCGACGCGGTGAGCCGCTTCATCGGCGAGGCGACACGAGCCCGACTGCTCGAGCGGCTCACGCTCGGCAGGCTCGATGAGGCGGCAGTGCGCGAACTGGCCGAGCAGATCACCGGCCGCGCTCTCACCGAGACGGCGCTCGACCGCATGCAGGAGCGCGCGGAGGGCGTTCCCTTCTTCATCGAAGAGATCGCCGGATGCTCGAACGGCCCGCTCCCCGACGGGCTCCGCGACCTGCTGCTGGCCCGCTTCGACCGGCTAGGCGACGATGCGCGGCACGTCGTCCAGGTCGTCTCCGGCGCCGAGCGGCCGTTGTCGCATCCGCTCATCACGAGCCTGGTCGATCTGCCCGAGCAGCGTCTCGACGAGGCGATCCGCGAGGCCGCCCGTAGCGGCATCCTCGTGGTGGGCGACGACGACTACCGATTCCGGCATGCGCTCCTGCGCGAGGCCGTGCACGATGACCTGCTCCCCGGTGAGCGGGCGCGTCTGCACCGTGCCTACGCCGAGACCCTCGAGGCGCAGTGCGCAGGGTCCGATTCCAACGATGCTGCGGCCCTCGCGTATCACTGGCAGCTCGCACAAGACGATCGCAGGGCGCTCGTCGCGGCAGCAGATGCCATGCGCCACGCGAAGGCGCAGTACGCGTTCGCGAGCGCTGCCCGCTTCGGCGAGCTCTCGCTCGAACTGTGGCCGCTCGTGCCCGATGCGGCCGAGGCGGCGAAGGTGGAGCGCCTCGACCTGCTCCTGGTCCTGGGCTCCATCCTGCGCAATGCGGGCGATGGCGAACGAGCGCTCGCGGTGGCGAACGTCGCGCTGGCCGAAGTCGATCCCGCGACCGTCGACCCGCGACTGCACGCCCGGCTGCTGCGCAACAAGGCCCTGTACCTCGTCAACCTCGGGCGCCTCGGAGCCATACCCCTTCTGCAGCAGGCTCTGGCGATCGCCGAAGAGCGTGTCGGCGACGAGGTGTTCCGTGCCGAACTGCTCAACCAACTCGCCAGCCGCCGCATGATCGCCGGTGATCGCGAGGAGGCGATCCGACTGGCCGATGAGGCCGAGCGTGGCGCGGCAGGGGCCGACTCCACGGATCAGCTGTCGATCGCAGCGAACGTGCGCGGCGGTTCGCTGGCCCACCTGGGCCGAATCGAAGAGGGCGTTCGCGAGTACGAACGTGCGCGTGAGCTCGCGACGGGATCGAACGCCGAGATGCGCTACCGGGTGAACTACTCCGACCTGCTCACGTTGCTGGGTCGCTACCGCGAGGCGGTCGAGGTCGCTGAAGAGGGTCTGCGCCGTGCTCGCGAGCTCCGCGTCGAGCGCACTTCGGGGTCGATCATGGCGCAGAACATGGTCGTGCCACTGCTCGAGATGGGCGAGATCGATCGAGTCGAAGAGATGCTGTCGAGAAACTTCGTGCAAGGGACCCTGCGCGTGTTCCGCATGTACATGAGCATGACGCGCGTGCGTGTGCTCGCATGGCGCGGACGATCGGCAGAGGCCGCGGAGTTGCTGCAGGCCTGGCTGCCCGCGTTCGAGGAGACGGGAGTCTCGGAGCGACAGATCTGGTACGACCGCATCATGATGACGGTCGCGGTGGCCGAGAGCGAGGGGAACCTCCGCGGAGCGCTCGACGTGATCCTCGAGATGCTGCGTGATGACCAGCCCGCACTGCTGCACCAGCGACGACTGCTGCTGGAGGGCGGGGCGATCATCGCCGAGCTGCGTGCAGCGGGCAACGACGTCACGGCCGCATCCGAGACCATCCGCGCGGCCTGGCTCGCGCAACCCGTGCAGCTGCAGGGCGACGCATGGTCGAGCATCCTCGGCGCCTTGCTCGATCCGCGCCCTGAGGCACTGGAGGCCGCCCTTCGCGGAGCAGAGGGTGAAGATGTGCCGGTCATCTTCCGGGCCGTGCTGCGACTCGAACGCGCGCGCCTGCTGGTGCACGACGGAGAACGCGGCGCCGCGGCATCCGTCCTCGCCGAGGCGGCCGAGGTGGCGGAGAGACTCGGGAACGCGCAGCTGCAGGCTTCGGTCTCCCGGTTCGCCACCGACGCCGGGCTGCGCGCACCGGCTGATCCGTCTCCGGGCGATGACCCGCTCACCGCGCGGGAGAAGCAGGTGCTCGAGCTCATCGCCGAGGGGCTGAGCAACCGGCAGATCGGTGAGCGGCTCTTCATCAGCGTGAAGACCGTGAGCGTGCATGTCTCGGCTGTGCTGCGCAAGCTTGGAGTGAGCACCCGCACCGAGGCGGCGCTTGTGCAGAAGAATCCGCTGTTCAGTGACAGTCATCAGCCTGCCGTGGTAGCGTGACTGTGCGCGCGTGTCGGATGTTCCGATTCGGCGTAGGCCGTGTAAACGGCTAAGTCAACAGAAAGTAGAAACACATGGCCACTGGCACTGTGAAATGGTTCAACGCGGAAAAGGGCTTCGGCTTCATCGCTCCCGATGACGGCTCGGACGACCTCTTCGCCCACTACTCGGCTATCGCCGGCTCTGGTTTCAAGGAGCTCCGCGAGAACCAGAAGGTCGAATTCGACGCTGAGCGTGGCCCCAAGGGCATGCAGGCGGCGAACATCCGCGCTCTCTGAGCGCGCGCTGACTTCCTGAAACCGGTCGGATCCTCACGGATCCGGCCGGTTTTTTGTGTGCCCGCGGTGCGCTTCGCATAGGAATCTCCAAAGTGAGGTGCGCCTAACCTCCGTGTTAGATTAGGCCAGGCTTACCAAAGACTGGGCGCATCTCCTGCGCCGCCCCCTCATCCCGAACCCGAAGGGAACGCCTGTGCGCACTTCTCGAATTCTCGCCATCGGCGCGGCAGCTGCCCTCGCCGTCGGCCTCTCTGCCTGCGCGTCTTCCGCGCCGCAGTCGTCGTCGACCGCCGGTGGCAACCCCGCCTCCGATGATGCCTTCCCCGTCACCGTCGAGCACGTCTACGGCGAGACGACCATCACCGAGAAGCCTGAGCGCGTCGCGACCGTCGCCTGGGCGAACCACGAGGTGCCGCTGGCTCTGGGCATCGTTCCCGTCGGAATGAGCAAGGCAGCCTGGGGCGATGACGACGACAACGGCGTGCTGCCCTGGGTCGAGGAGAAGCTCGACGAGCTCGGCGCCGAGACGCCTGTCCTGTTCGATGAGACCGACGGCATCGACTACGAGGCGGTCGCCGACACCGAGCCCGACGTGATCCTGGCTGCGTACTCCGGCCTCACGCAGGAGGAGTACGACACTCTCTCCAAGATCGCCCCGGTCATCGCCTACCCCGAGGTCGCCTGGGGAACCTCGGTCAACGACATGATCGAGATGGACTCCAAGGCGCTCGGCCTCGAGAAGGAGGGCAAGGCCCTGATCGAGCAGCTCGACGCCGATGCGCAGAAGGCTCTCGAGGCGAACAGCGTGCTGAAGGACAAGAAGGTCCTGTTCTCCTACATCGACCCGACCGACCTCAGTCAGATCGGCTACTACACCGCGATCGACACGCGTCCCGGCTACCTCCACGACCTCGGCCTGCCGTTCCCCTCGATCGTCGAGGAGAACAAGGACAGCGACCAGTTCTACCTGACCGTCAGCGCGGAAGAGGCGCAGAAGTTCGACGACGTCGACCTGTTCATCACGTATGGCGACGAGTCGATCATCCCGCTGCTGCAGGCCGACCCGCTGCTGTCGAAGATCCCGGCCATCGCCGAGGGGCGCATCGCGGTGCTTCCCGACGCCTCGCCGATCGCGGCATCCGCGAACCCGTCGCCGCTGTCGATCCCGTGGGGACTCGACGACTACTTCGCGATCCTGGCTGCACCGCTCTCCAAGTAGTCGTTCGATCCGCCCACGCGGAGTGAATAGCCAGTGACCTCAGCAACCGCCATCGCCCCGGCACCGGGCGCCGCAGACCCGCGGCGCCCGGTGCTGGCGCGCACCCTCTGGCTGCTCGTCGGGGTGGTGGTGCTCTTCGTCCTGAGCATCCTGTCGATATCGTTCGGCGTGCGCGCCGTCTCGTTCGACGACATCGTCGCGGCCCTCACCGGTCACACCGACACGATCGCCGAGGCCGCGATCGTCAAGCGGATCCCCCGCACGGTCCTCGCGCTCCTCGTCGGCGCGGCGCTCGCCCTCTCCGGTGCGACCATGCAGGCGGTGACGCGCAACCCCATCGCCGACCCCGGTATCCTCGGCGTCTCGAACGGGGCGTCGCTCGCGGTCGTCTGCGGCATCGCGTTCTTCGGTCTCGCGAACCCGTACGGGCAGATGGCGTTCGCGATCGCCGGAGCGGGGATCGCCGCGGTCTTCGTCTACGCGGTCGGATCGCTCGGCCGCGGGGGAGCCACGCCTCTCAAGCTCGCGCTCGCCGGTGCCGCGACCTCTGCCGCCTTCGCCTCGCTCATCAGTGCCGTCATGCTGCCCCGCGTCGACCTGCTGCAGACCTTCCAGTCCTGGCAGATCGGCGGCGTCGGAGGGGCGGAATGGCCGCGCATCGCGCTCACCGCACCCGTCCTCGCCGTCGGCGCCCTCATCTGCTTCCTGTGCTCCCGCGGTATGAACTCCCTCGCCCTCGGCGACGAGATGGCCAAGGGTCTCGGGGAGAACGTGTTCCGCACCCGTATGATCTCCGCTCTCGGCGCGGTGATCCTCGCGGGGGCCGCCACGGCGATCGCCGGGCCCATCGGCTTCGTCGGCCTGATCATCCCGCACGTATGCCGGATGCTCGTCGGAACCGACCACCGCTGGCTGCTGCCCTTCTCCGCCGTGGCCGGTGCGGCTCTGCTGACCGCCAGCGACATCATCGGCCGCGTGATCGCGCCGTCGTCGGAGGAGATCCAGGTCGGCATCATCACCGCCATCATCGGCGCCCCGTTCTTCATCTGGATCGTCCGTCGGCAGAAGGTGCGTGAGCTGTGAGCACGACCGAGCACACCCTCGACCGCACGGCCGAGTCGGCATCCACCCGGGTCGCGCGGATAGTCGCCGGTCGCCGATCGCGCCACCGTCGGCACGCAGTCGCCACCATCGTCCTCGGCGTGCTGCTCTTCGCCCTCTTCGCGGTCGCCCTCATGGTCGGGAACACGTTCTACACCCCGGATGAGGTGATCCGCGTGATCCTCGGCGAGACCGTGCCCGGTGCATCGTTCACGGTCGGCGACCTGCGGCTTCCGCGGGCGGTCCTCGCCGTCCTCACCGGGATCGCATTCGGCATGGCCGGAGTGTGCTTCCAGACGATGCTGCGCAACCCGCTCGCCTCGCCCGACATCATCGGCATCTCGAACGGCGCCGGCGCCGCAGCCGTCTTCGGCATCGTCGTGCTCTCGGTCAACGGTCCCGTCGTGTCTCTGCTCGCCCTCGGTGGAGCGATCCTCACGGCCCTCGTGATCTATCTGCTCTCCATCAAGGGCGGCTTCGCCGGCACACGCCTCATCCTGATCGGCATCGGCGTCGCGGCGATGCTGCAGAGCATCATCTCGTACATGCTCTCGCGAGCCGCGAACTGGGACATCCAGACGGCGATGCAGTGGCTGACCGGAAGCCTCAACAACGCGTCGTGGGAGCGGGTGCTGCCGATGGCGATCGCCGCGGCCGTCATCGTGCCGCTGATGCTCTCTCAGGGGCGTGCGCTCGGTGCCCTTCAGCTCGGCGACGACTCGGCGGCCGGCCTCGGTATCCGCGTCAACGCCACGCGTCTCCTGCTCATCCTCGGGGCGGTCGCGCTGCTCGCGTTCGCGACCGCGGCCACCGGCCCCATCGCCTTCGTCGCGTTCATGGCAGGCCCGATCGCCGCACGCATCACGGGGCCAGGGGCCAACCTGCTCCTGCCGTCGGCGTTCGTCGGCGCCGTGCTCGTGCTCGGCGGAGACCTGATCGCCCAGTTCGCCTTCGGAACCCGCTACCCGGTCGGTGTCGTCACCGGTGTGGTCGGCGCGCCGTATCTGATCTACCTGCTCATCCGCACCAACCGCTCCGGGGGTTCGCTATGACCGTCTCGCACAGCCTGTCCGCTGATGGGGTGACCCTCGCGTACGGCGACCGCACCATCATCGACGGACTCGATCTGCAGATCGCCCCCGGCCGCATCACGACGATCGTGGGAGCGAACGGATGCGGCAAGTCGACGCTGCTGCGCTCGCTCGCCCGTCTGCTCTCGCCGACCGACGGGCAGATCGTGCTCGACGGCAAGTCGGTGCACGCCCGCCCCACCAAGGAGGTCGCGCGCATCCTCGGCCTGCTGCCGCAGTCGCCCGTCGCCCCGGAGGGCATCGCGGTCGCCGACCTGGTCGGCCGCGGACGGCATCCGCACCAGAAGATGCTCGCGCGGTGGAGCACTCACGACTACGAAGTGGTGGCTGACGCCCTCGACGCGACCGGTATCTCCGACCTCGCCGATCGCAGCGTCGACGAGCTCTCGGGTGGGCAGCGCCAGCGTGTGTGGATCGCGATGGCGCTCGCGCAGGAGACCGACATCCTGCTATTGGACGAGCCGACCACGTTCCTCGACGTCGCCCACCAGGTCGAGGTGCTCGACCTGCTCACCGACCTGAGCGTCTCGCGCGGCACGACCATCGTCATGGTGCTGCACGACCTCAACCTGGCGGCCCGCTACGCCGACGAGCTGGTGGCCATGAAAGACGGACGGGTGCATGCGGCGGGCGTCCCGCAGGACATCGTCACCGCTGAACTCGTCGAAGAGGTCTTCGGCCTCGCCAATCAGATCACCATCGATCCGGTCTCCGGCAAGCCGATGGTCACACCCATCGGGAGGCACCATGTCCGCTGAGACGACCACCACCGAGCGGCCGACCTACATCCTCACCCGTGCCGAGGTGCGTGCGGTCGTGCGCGTCTCGCCCTCGTTCGTGCGGGTCACCTTCGGCGGCGACGAGTTGAGCGAGTTCGGTACCCCCGGCGAGGTGTTCGACAGCCGCATCAAGCTGGTCTTCCCGCCGGCATCCGGGGTGCTGCCAGACCTCGACCGGGCATCAGACAACTGGTGGCAGGCCTTCCTCGCGGTGCCCGAGGAGGAGCGCGGATCCATGCGCACCTACTCCGTGCGTGAGCTGCGAGTCGACGATGAGACTGGCACTGAGGTCGACGTCGACTTCGTGCTGCACCTCGAGCCGGGGCTGACCGGGCCCGCATCGCTGTGGGCGAGCCAGGCGGCGGTCGGGCAGGAGCTCTACCTGGTCGGTCCGCGTCGCGGCGTCGACGTCGACGCACATGGAGGGGCCGAGTTCGCCCCCGGCGCCGCCGCATCCATCGTGCTCGCCGGCGACGAGACGGCGGCTCCCGCGATCGCCCGCATCCTGGAGGACGCACCTCGCGATCTGCGCGGAGTCGCCTTCATCGAGGTGCCCTCTCCCGCCGACATCCTGCGGATCGACGTGCCCTCCGGCGTCGAGGTGCACTGGCTGCCACGCGATGCCGGAGAGCCGCACGGCCTGCGCCTGATTCCCGCCGTGCTCGGACACCTCGGTGATGCCGATGCCGCGGACGAGATCCGGGTGAAGGACATCGACGGCGAAGACCTGCTGTGGGAGACGCCGGAGTACTCCGGTCTCGGCGAGGACATCGCCGCGGCGGATGCTCCGGCCGAACGCTACTTCTGGATCGCAGGGGAGAGTGGCGTGGTCACCACGCTGCGTCGCCACCTGGTCAAGGACCTCGGCATCGATCGCGGGCAGGTGGCCTTCATGGGCTACTGGCGCCGCGGCGTCGCCATGCGCGGCTGACGCCAGGGATCCCTCTGCGCGACGTAGGGTTGCGGCTCGGG
>JBOGEI010000008.1:0-38649 GCA_050701935.1 Microbacterium sp. | reverse complement strand
GCGGAACAGCTCGTAGTCGGCCAGCGACACCGCGGCGTAGGCGTGCGCCCATTCGAGCAGCGCCTGGCCGAGCACCCTCCCGCTGCCGATGTAGCCCGCGACCTCGGTGGCCGTCAGCGACTGGCTGTGGGCGCGGGCGATGGTCGCGGCGCATGCCTGCCCGTAGGTGATGAACGGTCCGTCGTCGAGGTCTTCGACGTCGATGCTGCCCTTCATGTCGTGGAACTGCCGCACGTAGAAGTCGGCGTTCGTGTTGCGCATGTGTCCGAGGAACGGGTCGGAGAGCGCCTGCAGGATGCGCTGCATCGCGACGACGCGCGCCCCTTCCCCCGAGGAGTCGATGGCCTCCTGCAGCGCGGCGGGTTGAGGGATGCGTCCGTACTCGACGAGCACGCTCTGCGATGCCTGCTTGGGCTGCATCAGGACCGTGCTGCCCTCGCCGTCCTGGAACAGCACCAGGTAGCACCGCGTCCCCACGCTGCCGACGCCGACGACGCGGCGCGCGACATCGCTCACTGTGAAGTGGTCGAACAGCAGAGCGACGTCGGGGCTCGTGGTGCGGCGGTACTGCGTCAGCAGATCCTGAACGAAATCGAGGAGTGCGGGGCCGACGGGCGTGGTGGTCGGCGCATCGTGCAGGAAGCGGCGGCGGCCGTCGGCATCCTCTTCGGTGAGCCGACGCACCGCGCGCTCGCCGGTACGTCGCTGCGCCTGCTTCACGGCACCGCGGATGGCCTTCTGCGATGCCTTGTCGAGCATCGACCTCGACGAGACGACGTCGAAGTGCGTGAAGTAGCGGGCGGTCGGGCTCAGCTCGGTGGCGCGGGCGATGCCGCGGGCGTAGCCGGCGACGGCGGCGAGCACGGCGGCGTCGATGACCTCGTCTGAGCGCCCGCTCGCTCGGCCGCCGATGACGATGCTGGCGACGAGTCGCTTCAGATCCCACTCCCACGGTGCCCAGGCCGCTTCATCGAAGTCGTTGAGATCGAACATCAGTCGTCGTTCCGCCGAGGCGTAGAACCCGAAGTTCGAGACATGGGCGTCGCCGCACGAGGCGACGAGGATGCCGCTGTGCGGCGCATCGGCGAAGTCGGCGGCCATCAGTGCCGCCGTGCCGCGATAGAACGCGAAAGGGCTGGTCGACATGCGCTCGGCGCGCAGCGGTACCAGCTCGGGAATGCGGGATCCGTTCTGCGCGGCGAGGATCCCGAGGGGGTCGCGCGTGCCGGTTGCGAGGTCGGCGAGGCTGCGTCGCGGTGCGCGCCTGCGGGCCTCCTCGCCGCGGTCGAGGAGTTCGCGGTGCGACGGCGGGCGCGTCCAAGCGGGGAGCATGGGGCCATTGTGGCAGGACGACAGGGGGTGGACGATGGCGGGATGGTGAGCATCGATGACGTGCGTGAGATCGCCCTCGCCCTCCCCGGCGTAGAGGAAGCCGTGAGCGGTCACACGGGCGCGGCCGCCTGGCGACTCAAGAGCGGGCAGTTCGCGTGGCTTCGGGGCCCCAGCGCGACCGATCTGCGCCAGCTCTCGGAGCTCGGACGGGAGTGGCCGGAGGGTACCGTGCTCGCGGTGCGCGTCGCCGACCTCGGTGAGAAGGAGGTGCTGCTGGCGGCCGAGCCCGATGCGCTGTTCTCGATCCCGCACTTCGACGGCTACCCGGGGCTGTTGGTGCGACTCGACACTGTCGAGCGCGAGCGGCTGGTCGAGATCGTCACGGATGCCTGGCTGGTGCGGGCGCCCGCCAGGATGGCGAAGGAGTGGCTGAGGGAGCGCGGGTTGGAGTGGGGGGCGCGTCGACGGCCCCGTCCGACGACGCGCTCAGCCTGCCGCGCTCAGGAAAGGCCGAGCGGCCTCGAGCAGCGCGCGGGGCTCGTCGGCCCAGAGCCGGATGCGTGTGACGCGGTGCTCGCCGCCACGGGGAGCGAGTCCGGGCAGGCGGATCAGGACCGGCTGCTCCAATTCGATGTCGATGTTCGTCTCGTCCTGCATCCTCTCGGCGTACTCCGCCCCCTCGTCGGAGGCTGTGACGCGGGGTTGCTTGGGCTGGTCGACCCGTCTCGAGATCGCGATGGACGCGATCTGCTCCCAGGGGACGAAGACGTCGATTTCCAGCCCGCTTCGCACGTGGATGCCATCGGGGGCTACCGCATGAGGTCGGAGGAGCATCGCGCAGAGCAGTCCCACCATCCACGTCAGCCCCCAGATTCCGAGGATCAGGACCGGGATGCGGACCGCAGGCCAGGGGTGCACGATCAGGTCGAGTATCGGGATCTCGACGGCGGAGAGCACGATGAAGACGATGAGGACCGTCAGGATGGGGCGGTGGTAGCCGATCCCGGTTCCTCCGGCCGGAACCGCCGGGCGGCGGGCGATCGCGCGGCCGATGCTCGAGTAGACGCGGACCTCGGCGTGGAGGGCTCGGCGGAGCATGCTGAGGATGCGGGCTGCGCGAGACGGCGGCTGCAGCGCTGGTGACGTCGGCCGACGCGTGGCCGGCTCGATGGTCATCGCGAGCCTTTCGCTTGCTCGACGAGCGCCTCGAGGTGCGCTGCGATCGCGGTGATGCCCCTGTCGACCGCCGCTCGATCTTCCGGAGCGACCGCTTCGATGAGGGTCGCGTTGAGCTCGGAGTGCTCTTCCTGCATCCGCGCCATCGTCTGTGTCGCGGATGGGGTCAACTCGACGATAACGGCCCGTCGGTCGGACGGGTGGGGTGTGCGGCGCACGTGACCGGATGCTTCGAGCGCATCGACGAGGCCGGTGATGTTCCGCGGAGTGACGGCGCACAGGTGGGCGAGCGTCTGCTGAGTCGATGGCCCTGCGTGCTGCAGGACCCACAGCAGGTGCACGCGTGCCGTGGTGAGCCCGGTGCCGTCGAACGCGCGCGCCATGTCCTTCTGGAACAGGTCGCCGATCTGCAGGAGTCGGTCGAGGAGCAGCGGGTTCATAATCGTGATGCTACTACATGGTTACCTATATTCACTAACTTGGTCGACCGCTGGACCATGCGACCCGCGTGCACTACAACGGGAACATGACTTCAGACGTGACGGGCATCGGCGGCCTCTTCTTCCGCAGCAGGGATCCGGAAGCGCGATCCGCCTGGTACCAGGAGCATCTGGGGATCAGCGCCGGTCACACCGGGATCTGGCAGCAGGAGGCGGGGATGACTGTCTTCGCCCCGTTCCCCGCCGACAGCGACTACTTCGCCGCCGACCAGCAGTTCATGCTCAACCTGAGAGTGGCCGATATCGAGCAGCTCGCCTCGCGGCTCGAGTCCGAAGGCATCCCGGTGGAGCGCCGCGAGGAGTGGAACACCGACGAATACGGCACGTTCGCGCGCATCCACGACCCGGAAGGGCTTGCGATCGAGCTGTGGCAGCCGCCGGCAGAACCCGCGGGGCCAGAGGCGTCCTGACCCCGTAGCGGGGCTACGGCGCTCAGGCCGGATCGAGCCGAAGCACGTCGGGAGACTCGCCGCCGGTGAGGTCGTCGGCGATGCGGAGACTGCGTGCCAGGTCGTCGAGGGCGCCGGTCAGAGTCCCGAACCGCTCCTTGTCGCTGCATACGGCAGTCAGGGTCACCAGATGCGTGCCGGTGTCCCAGGTGTAGGTCGCGAACGGCGGGGATGCCGGAGACGACGGCATCGGCACGAGCAGCTTCTCGCCCACGCCGAGGCGGGTGGGGAACGACTCGGTGTCGTCGTAGTCCATCGGCATCGAGGCCCGTGCGATGCGCACGTCCGGCGTCAGGACCTGCGCGGTCGCCATCGCCACGACCAGCTCCGGCTCGGCCTTCCACGTCCACACCAGCACTCGACCGTCCGCTCGCTTCATCAGCATCGGCGCCGCCTGGCTCATCGCCCACGCGCCGAACTTCGACCCTGGCCGCTCCGTCGCCCCGACCGCCGCGTTCACCTGGCCCAGCAGCATCCGGATCGCCGCCTTGCGGTGGCGGCGGCCCTTCCACCCGAGCGAGTCCGTCACGGGAATCCACAGCTGGGGATCGGCGTCGGCAGTCAGTCGCATGGCTCAACGGTAACGGCTGCGCCTGAGCGATGCCCGGTACGCCTCGGCCGTGTGATCAGGGCCCTCCGGTAGAGTGGCCAGCGCCCGACCAGGGCTTTCCTTGGCCGCCACATCGTAAGGCAGCATGTCTGTGACCTCCTCCGACGATCCGATCGATCCGTCGAGCGGCCCCGCCGCCGAATCCGCACCCCGACCGCTGAAGATCGTGATCGGCTGCGACACCTTCGCCCCCGACATCAACGGCGCCGCCCGTTTCGCCGAGCGCCTCGCCGCAGGCCTCGTGCAGCGTGGGCACGAGGTGCACGTCGTCGCTCCCAACCAGGCCTACCGTCGCGCTCGCCCCCGTACCGAGGTCATCGAGGGTGAGCCGATGACGCTGCACCGGCTTCCGTCAGTGCGTTGGCCCCCGCATGACTGGCTGCGGTTCATCTGGCCGTGGCGTTCGAAGCACTATGCGCGCAAGGTCATCGACCAGGTGCAGCCGGATGTCGTGCACATCCAGTCCCACATCCTGATCGGCCGTGGACTGGCTCGGATCGCCAACGAACGCGGCATCCCGGTCATCGCGACCAACCACGTCATGGCCGAGAACATCCTCGACCACACCACGATGCCGAAGTTCATCGACGATCTCATCCTGAAGTTCGCGTGGGCCGACGCCAAGCGCACCTTCGACCTGACGCGCGCGATCACCACGCCGACCCGTCGCGCGGCCGACTTCCTGGAGAAGACCGTCGAGGTGGAGGACGTCATCCCGGTCAGCTGCGGCATCGACCGCACCCAGTACGCCCCCGTGATCGCCCCGCGTGAGAGGAACCGCATCATCTTCGTCGGCCGCCTCACCGCCGAGAAGCAGGTCGAGGTCATCCTCAAGGCGATGACGAAGCTCGATCCCGCACTCGAGGCCACGTTCGACATCGTCGGCGGTGGCGACCAGCGCAAGCAGCTCGAGAACCTCACGGCGCAGCTCGGGCTCGCCGCTCGGGTCACGTTCCACGGTCGTACGAGCGACGAAGAGCTGCGTGCCCTGCTGTCGCGCGCGAGCCTGTTCGTGATCGCCTCGATCGCAGAGCTGCAGTCCATCGCCACGATGGAGGCGATGGCGTCTGCCCTGCCGATCGTCGCCGCTGACGCCGTCGCCCTCCCGCACCTCGTGCACGACGGCGAGAACGGGTACCTGTTCGAGCCGGGCAACGTCGATGAACTCGCTGCGCGCCTGACCGATGTGCTCACGGCAGAACCCGCGGAGTACGAGCGGATGCAGCAGGCCTCGCTCGACGGTGTCGCCATCCACGACATCAACCGCACCCTCGACACCTTCGAGGCGCTGTATCGCGACGAGCAGCTGCCCGAGTAGCGAGCAGCCGGACATGCACATCGTCTTCTTCGGCGATCAGCACCTCGACTCCCTCGGCGGAGCGCAGGTGTCGATGCGGCTCCAGCGGGAGTTCCTCGAGCGCGCCGGTCACACGGTCACGGTCGTCGCGCCGAAGATGCACGGCTCGCGCGTCTCGTCCGGCGCTCAGGGCGGGGTCTACGTCGACCTTCCGTCGATGCCCATCACGACGGACCGCGAGTACTCGATGAGCTGGCCAGGGCGTGCGACCGATCGCTTCCTCGACAAGGCAATGACCCGCCGACCACCCGTCGACCTGGTTCACGTGCAGGCCGATTTCTGGGGCGCATTCATCGGGCATCGCTATGCCGAGCGCCACGGCATCCCGGTCGTGCACACGATGCACAACCGCGTCGACGTCGGAATCGCCGCCGTGACACCTCTGCATCGACCCGTGCTCGCGGTGCTGAACACCTGGCGGGGCATCTCGATGCGGGGGGTAGCTATGAGCGGCGGTGGAGACCCGGTGCGGGGCAGCGACGGCTGGGCTTTCCTGCGTGGCCTCGCCGCCGGAGCATCCGCCGTCACGGCCCCGTCGACGCACTTCGCCCGCCGTCTCGAGCAGCACGATGTGTTCCCGCATGTCGACGTGATCTGGAACGGGATCGACGACGACCTGCGAGAGCAGACTCTCGCAGCGCGGCCGATGCAGCGCGAGCCGGGGCGCCCGCGCTTCGTCTGGCTCGGGCGGATGAGTCCCGAGAAGCGGCTGCTGCCCTTCCTCGAGGCGTTCGTCGCTTCGGGAGTCGACGCCGAGTTGGAGGTCATCGGCGGCGGTGCACAGCGTGCGGCCGCCGAGAAGATCGTCCGCGGGCACGACGGTGTGCGTTTCGCCGGGCGCCTGACCTACCCGCAGACACTGGCCCGCATCGCCGCGGCCGACGCGCTCGTGCAGACGTCGATCGGGTTCGAGACGCAGGGCATGACTCCGTTCGAGGCGGCCACGCTCGGGACGCCGTCTGTGATCTGCGACCCCGACATCGCACGGGAACTCGGCGGCGGACTCTGGGCCGTGCCGGACTCGGGCGCTGTGGCCTCCGGTCGCGAGCTCGAAGCCCGGCGCACGGCCGCGCTCGCCGAGACGCTGCGGCAGGCCGCATCCGACATCGCCGGCGGCTCGGCTCCGATCCCGCTTCCGGAGGTCGCCGACGCGTTCCGCCAGTCGTCGCGCACGGCGGCGATGGTCGAGGTCTACGAGCGGGTGCTGGCCGAACGCTGACGGCGCGTCCTCAGGTGCCGACGTCCTCAGAGGTACTGGTACAGGCCGATGGTCAGCCCGGTGAACGCGAGCCCGATGATGCCGGCTCCGGCGACTCCGATGGCGATTCCGGTGAGCAGACGCGATGCGGAGCGGTGCACCGCGACCAATGCCAGCACCAGCGCCACGGCATAGAAGAAGAAGCTGAGTATGCCGATCCCGTTGTCGATGGCGAGCATGAAATCGAATCCGCCGTCGCCGCCGTAGACCAACGGCCGGGCGAGCGAGCTGAGCAGGTTGACCGCGAGAGTGGCCACCGCGATGACGAAGGCGGCTATCCCGAGTGGATTGCCGGTGCGGGCCTCATATGCCGCCGGGTAGGGGTGGAGCTCGGGTGCGGCCGAGTATTGCGGGGCGCCCGAGTATTGCGGTGCTGAGGGGTGTGCTGCTGAGGGGTACTGCGATGCTGCCGGGTACTGAGGGGTAGCCGGGTACTGAGGGGTTGCCGGGTACTGCGGCGCCGCAGGGAGGCGCACCGCAGGCGGAGCGGGGGGCGAAGAGGGGGGCTGCTGCGCGGACGACGGGGCGGGAGGCTGAGGCTCGCTCATGACGATGAGCGTAGCCCCGGCTGCTGTGTCGCGCACGCGGTGGAGGCTCGGCAGCTCAGTGGTAGACGTGCCCGGATTCGGCACGCTGACTGATGTCGCGATCGGCGACGCGGCTCCAGTCGGTCGGGGTGTGGCGGTAGCCATCGCGGCGCAGTTCGACGATGGTGGCGACGGTCGCCCACGTGGCCAAGGCGATGAGTGCGATGAGGAGTATCATGGCAGAAACGCTACGTTCGATGCTGAACCGCCACGAGTGGCAGAATAGACTATGAACGTACGAAAACTGCCAATCGGGAGTGTGTATGAAGACGGTCGCCTGTGTCATCCAGGACGGGTTCGCGCCTTTCGAGTTCGGCGTCGCCTGCGAGGCGTTCGGTCTCGACCGGACAGCCGACGACGTGCCGAACTTCGACTTCCGCATCGTCGCCCCTCACCCGGGCGTCGTGAAGTCGAAGATGGGCTTCTCGGTCAACGTCGAGAACGACCTCGCCTTCGCGTATGAGGCCGACCTGGTGGTGTTCTGCCCCCTCCCTCGCGAGAGCTGGGGCGACATCGATCCGCTCCTGCTCGACCTCGCCAGGCAAGCGGTCGCCCGCAACGCCTGGGTCATGAGCGTCTGCAGCGGATCCTTCATCCTCGCGGCCGCCGGCGTGCTCGACGGCCGTCGAGCGACCACGCATTGGATGTACTCGCACGTCATGGCGGCGATGTACCCGCAGATCGACATCGACCCCGACGTGCTGTTCGTGCAGGACGGCAAGATCATCACGAGCGCGGGCACTGCCGCGGGGATCGACGCGTGCCTGCACCTGCTCCGACAGGAGGTCGGCGCCGAGCTCACCAACCGCATCGCCCGTCGGATGGTCGTTCCCCCGCAGCGCGACGGCGGTCAGGCGCAGTTCATAGACCGCCCGATCCCCGTGGTGCCCACCGATTCGCTCGCCGCCGTCGCCGACTGGGCGGTCGAGCATCTGCGCGACGATCTCGGCGTCGATCAGCTCGCCGCCAGGGCGCTGATGTCGCCGCGCACCTTCGCACGCCGGTTCAAGGCCGAATACGGCGCGACGCCCGCATCCTGGCTCGCTCGTCAGCGCATCATCCATGCGCAGCGCATGCTGGAGCGCACCGACCTCCCACTCGAGCACATCGCCGATGAGTGCGGATTCGGGTCGGCCGCCGTGCTGCGACAGAACTTCGCCAGAGTGCTCGGCATCACGCCGACCGCCTACCGTGCGCGGTTCTCCTGTGCAGAGGAATCGGCGGCGCCGGCAGCCTGAGCGGCTCGGGGGTGCCGGTTACTCGGTCCAGCGGGCCGGGGCGGGCAGTGCGACATCGCGCACGTCGACGCCTTCGGGCGTCACCGAGGCGATGCAGTAGAGCAGCGACTGCGTGGGGTAGCCGTGTGTGCGGTTGTCGCGGATGATGGCGCGGTCGTCTTCGGGCGGCAGTTCGGTCGACGATGCCAGCAACGCGGTCCACTCCTTCGTCCAGTCCGCGCTGTCGGCGGTCGGCCCCAGGGCGCGGAACTCCGGCAGCCAGGCGTGGATCCGTGGTGTCGTTTCATCGTCGAGGTCGTCGTGCGCGATCATGTGCGTGCCAGCGGCGATGGGCGTCTCGCGCAGTTCGGCACCGTCCCATGAGAGCACCCGCGCGCCTTCGGGGCCGACCTCGAGCAGATTGAACCCATGCATCGGCAGCGGCGCGACGGGTGAGCGTCCCTCGACGGAATCGAGTGCGAGGGACCCGCGGGAGACGGCGTGCGCATCAGGGAGGTCGCGCACGTCGGCACGGTTCAGCAGCACGGCGAGCCGACGTTCGGCAGGGTTCGCAGCGAGCCAGGCGCCGCCGGCCCTGCGATCGCGGATGCCGATCACGCCGGGGTGGTCTTCGGGCCACCAGGGGCCGAGGGAGTCCCACGCTCGCAGGGGATCCTCGTCTCGGACCGCCAGGAGCCGTGCGGAACCGGCATTCTCGACATCGATCACGACCGTGCACACGATGCCAAGTCTAGATCGCAGAGGGTGCGCCGGCCCATGCCGCGGGCCAGTGGGGCAGAATCGAGACGTGAACATCGTCGTCGGAGTCACAGGCGGCATCGCCGCGTACAAGACGGTGCACCTCGTGCGCCTGCTCACGAAGGGTGGGCACGACGTGACCGTGGTGCCCACCGAAGATGCGCTGCGTTTCGTAGGGCTGCCGACCTGGGAGGCGATCAGTCGGCACTCGGTCACCACGAGCGTGCACGACGACGTGGCCAAGGTGCGACACGTCGCCCTCGGCCAGGCCGCAGAGCTCGTGATCGTGGCACCCGCGACCGCGAACTCGATCGCGAAGATCACCGCTGGTCTCGCCGACGACCTGCTGGGCACGACGCTGCTCGCCACCGAGGCCCCGGTGCTGATCGCCCCGGCCATGCACGCGGAGATGTGGCGGAACAAGGCGACGCAGGCGAATATCGCGACCCTTCGGGAGCGGGGCGTGCATCTGGTGGGCCCGGCCGACGGTGAACTCGCCGGTGGTGACAGCGGACCGGGGCGGATGTCGGAACCGGAGGAGATCTTCGCTGCGGCACAGGCGCTGCTCGCTCCCGGCGACCTGGCCGGTGTGCGCGTCGTGGTCTCCGCCGGCGGCACCCGTGAGCCGATCGATCCGGTGCGCTTCCTCGGCAACCGGTCCAGCGGCAGGCAAGGGGCGGCGCTCGCCGCCGAGGCTGCCGCGCGCGGAGCCGAGGTGGTCCTGGTGTCGGCGAACATCTCCGCCGACGTGCTCGCCGAGGTGCGGCATCCGTCGATCCGCGTCGTGCGCGTCGGGGCGGCCGCCGAGCTCGCGGAGACGATGAAGCGGGAAGCGGGCGACGCCGATGTGGTCGTGATGGCGGCGGCGGTCGCCGACTATCGGCCGAGGGAGGTGTCCGAGCGCAAGCTCACCAAGGAGGGCGGCGGGGTGCCGACCATCGAGCTGATCGAGAACGAGGACATCGTCGCCGCTCTGGCTTCGTCGCGGAAACCGGGTCAGCTCGTGATCGGCTTCGCCGCGGAGACCCCGGAGGACGAAGACGAGCTGCTCGCGCGCGCTCGCCGCAAGCAGCAGCGCAAAGGCGTCGACCTGCTGGTCGTGAACGAGGTCGGGTGGGAGCGCGGATTCGAGAGCGCCGAGAACGCCGTGCACATCCTCGGGCCGAAGGGCGCGGAGGCCGGCACGGCAGCAGGCTCCAAACGGGCGGTCGCGGTCGCGATCTGGGATGCCATCGCGCGCGATCGCTGATCGCACGGACGGGAGGGTGCGGACTGGAGGATAACGCGGGCGAGTGCTAAACTTGAGTCAACATCACTCAACTTTGATCCCGTCTCCCGAACTGGCAGGCGGGAGACGACCAGAAGGAGCATCTCCAAGGAGGAGCGCATGACCACCCCGCAGACCGGTTCCCAGAATCAAGACCAGCAGTCCGCCCTCGAGCAGTTCGGCATCAACCTCACCGATCGCGCACGCCAGGGCAAGCTCGACCCCGTGATCGGACGCGACAGCGAGATCCGACGCGTCAGCCAGGTACTCACCCGCCGCACGAAGAACAACCCCGTGCTGATCGGCGAGCCCGGCGTCGGCAAGACCGCCGTCGTCGAAGGTCTCGCCCAGCGCATCGTCGCCGGTGACGTCGCCGAATCCCTCAAGGGCAAGGAGCTGGTCACCCTCGACATCTCCGCGCTCGTGGCCGGCGCCATGTACCGCGGGCAGTTCGAAGAGCGGCTGAAGCAGGTCCTCAAGGAGATCACCGAGTCCGACGGGCAGGTCATCACCTTCATCGACGAGCTGCATGTGCTGATGGGTGCGGGCGGCGGCGAAGGGTCGGTCGCGGCATCCAACATGCTCAAGCCCATGCTGGCCCGCGGCGAGCTGCGGCTGATCGGCGCGACCACCCTCAACGAGTACCGCGAGTTCATCGAGAAGGATGCGGCTCTCGAGCGCCGTTTCCAGCAGGTCTACGTCGGCGAGCCCACGGTCGAGGACACCATCGCGATCCTCCGCGGGCTCAAGGGGCGCTATGAGGCGCACCACGGCGTCACGATCTCGGACAGCGCCCTCGTCGCCGCTGCCGCACTGTCGGATCGGTACCTGCCCTCCCGGCAGTTGCCGGACAAGGCGATCGACCTGGTCGACGAGTCGATGTCCCGACTCAAGATGGAGATCGACTCGTCGCCGGTGGAGATCGACCAGCTCAAGCGTCAGGTCGACCGCATGAAGCTCGAAGAGCTCGCCCTCAAGCGCGAGAAGGATGCCGCCTCGAAGGAGCGCCTGAGTGCGCTGCGCGAGCAGCTCGTCGGCATGGAGAAGCAGCTCGCCGAGCTCGAGGCCCGCTGGGCGCGCGAGCGTCAGGGGCTGAACCGGGTCGGTGAGCTGAAGAAGCAGCTCGACGACGCGATCACCCAGCGCGACCTCGCCATGCGCAACGCCGACTACACGAAGGCCTCGAAGCTGGAGTACGAGACCATCAAGCGACTGGAGCGCGACATCGCCGAGGCAGAGCAGGCCGAGGCGGCGACACGCGACGAACCGCGGATGGTCAACGAGCAGGTCACCGATGAGGACATCGCCGCCGTGATCGCGGCGTGGACCGGCATCCCCGTCGGCCGCCTGCTGCAGGGCGAGAGCGAGAAGCTGCTGCATCTGGAGAACGAGCTCGGCAAGCGCCTGATCGGACAGAAGGATGCAGTGAAAGCGGTGTCGGATGCCGTTCGGCGCTCGCGTGCGGGCATCAGCGACCCCGGTCGCCCGACCGGTTCGTTCCTGTTCCTCGGGCCGACTGGCGTCGGAAAGACCGAGCTGGCCAAAGCGCTCGCGGAGTTCCTCTTCGACGACGAGCACGCCATGGTGCGCATCGACATGTCGGAGTACGGCGAGAAGCACTCCGTGTCTCGACTCGTCGGTGCCCCTCCCGGATACGTCGGCTACGAGCAGGGCGGTCAGCTGACCGAGGCCGTGCGGCGTCGCCCGTACAGCGTCATCCTGCTCGACGAGGTCGAGAAGGCGCACCCCGAGGTGTTCGACGTGCTGCTGCAGGTGCTCGACGACGGTCGACTGACCGATGGCCAGGGGCGCACGGTCGACTTCTCGAACGTGATCCTGATCCTCACCTCGAATCTGGGGTCGCCGATCCTCATCGACCCGGTGCTCGCACCCGATGAGAAGCGCGATCAGGTCATGGCCCTCGTGCGACAGGCGTTCCGTCCGGAGTTCCTGAACCGCCTCGACGACATCGTGATGTTCTCGGCCCTGAGCGAAGACGACCTCGCGCAGATCGTCGAGCTGTCGATCGATCAGCTGCACAAGCGTCTGAAGGACCGCCGGCTCACGCTCGCGGTCACCCCGGACGCGCGGTCGTGGCTCGCCGAGCGCGGGTACGACCCGATGTTCGGTGCGCGTCCGCTGCGCCGCCTCATCCAGAGCGAGGTGCAGAACAAGCTGGCCACCGCGCTGCTTTCGGGCGGCGTGCACGACGGGGACTCCGTCCGCGTCGACATGGCCGCCGACGGCACCGGTCTCGTCCTCACTTCGGCGACGCCGGAGCCGGAGCCCGAGCTCGACGACGACGACGTGGTCGAGGCCGAGCTGCTCGACGACTGACCGAGGCCAGACGGCGAAGCGGAACCGGACAGCGAAGCCGGAACCAGACAGCGAAGAGGGACCCGTGGATGATCCACGGGTCCCTCTGCGCGTCGAGAGCGCAGGTCTTCAGGTGCGCGGGTGAGAAGCCGCGGCGAGTGCCCGGCCCGTGAGCGATCCCTCGTCGCGCACGATGTCGGCCGGCGTGCCTGCGAAGATGAGGCGGCCTCCTTCCGAGCCGGCACCGGGGCCTATGTCGACGATGTGATCGGCACGGGCGACCACCCGCAGGTTGTGCTCGACGACGACCAGGGTCGCGCCCTCGTCGAGCAGATCGTCGAAGAGACAGTTGATGGTGTCGACGTCGTCGGGGTGAAGCCCCGATGTCGGCTCATCGAGCACGATGAGGTCTGCCCGATCGCGCTGCGGGTCGCTGAGGTGCCTGGCCAGGAGCAGCCGTTGCTTCTCCCCACCCGAGAGCGTGTCGAGCGAGCGTCCGACCGGGATGTAGCTCAGGCCGGTGCGTCGGACCCAGTCGAGGGCCTCGACCACGTCGGCATGTGTGGAGAAGAGCGTGCTGACCTCGGCGGGAGTCGAGGCCAGCACATCGGCGATCGATGCGCCGTCCACCCGCACGCCGAGCGCCGTCTCGTTGAAGCGCAGCCCGCCGCAGGCATCGCAGGGCAGGGAGACGTCGTCGAGGAAGGCGAGTTCGGTCGTGATGTGCCCGCGACCGCGGCAGGTGGGGCAGGCGCCGCGGGAGTTGAAGCTGAACCACGACGGATCGAGACCGGACGCCGCAGCGAACACCTCGCGCACGGTGTCGGCGATGCGCAGGATGCTCAGGGTCGTCGACCGGGCGCCTCCCCGTAGCGGATCCTGCCCGACGACCGTGAACCCGGGATGCTGACGCGGCAGCTCGACGGTCGCGAAGGAGCTCTTCCCCGAACCGGCGACCCCCGTGACAGCCGTGAGCACTCCGAGCGGGATGTCGACGTCGAATCCGCGGAGGTTGTGAGAGCGCGCATCCTTCACCGTGACGCTCCCGCTGGCCTGTCGCACCGATGTGGCGAGGTGCAGCGGTTCGGCCAGCAGTCGTCCGGTGAGGTTTCCGCTGCGACGCAGCGCAGCGGGTTCTCCTTCGAACTGCACGATCCCTCCCGCGGCGCCCGCACCCGGTCCCAAGTCGATGACGTGGTCGGCGACGGCGATCACCTGCGGGTGATGCTCGACCACCAGAATCGTGTTGCCCGCGTCACGCAGGCGCTGCAGCAGCGCCACGAGCCGCTGGATGTCGGCCGGGTGCAGTCCGGTGCTCGGCTCGTCGAAGACATAGGTGACATCGGTGAGGGCACTGCCGAGGTGGCGCACGATCTTGACGCGCTGGGCCTCACCGCCCGACAGGGTCGCCGATTCGCGGTCGAGTGTGAGGTATCCGAGGCCGACCGAGAGCAGGGCGTCGAGCACGTGGCGGATGCCGGCGACCGCCGGAGCCACCCGAGGGTCGTCGAACCCGTCGAGCAGTGCGTGCAGCTCGGACACCGGCATGCGCATCCAGTCCACGATCGAGCGCCCGTCGACGAGGCTCGCTCTCGCTGCTTCGTTGACCCGCGCGCCCCGGCAGTCGGGGCAGGTGTGGTGCGTGACCAGCCGGTCGAGCTCTTCGCGTACCGAGGCCGACATCTTCACGGGGCGCTGTTTGAGGAACACGTCGCGCATGCGGGTGATCACCCCGTCGAACCGGGCGCTCTGCGGGAACCGCGGATCGGGGTCGTCGAGTTTGAGCCTGTCGGCGTAGAGGAACTGGTCCATCTCCTCGGCCGTGTAGTCCTTGAGGGGCTTCTCGCGGTCGAACAGCCCGCAGTAGGCGAAGCGCTTCCACCGATACACACCCGGACGGAACAGACTGAATCGCACCGGTCCTTCGTCGATGCTCTTCTCGGGATCGATCAGCGCGTCGATGTCGATGTCGTACACCGTGCCGAGACCGTCGCAGGTCGGACACATGCCGGATGGATCGTTGAACGAGTAGGCGGGGGAGTAGCCGGCCGATGGCTCACCGACGCGCGAGAACACGAGGCGCACGAGGGAGGCCAGGTCGGTCGCGGTCGCCACGGTCGAGCGCGCGTTGCCCGTGAATCGGCGCTGGTCGATGAGCACCGTGAAGGTCAGCCCGTCCATCGCCTGCACGTCGGGAGCAGGCATCTGCGGCAGTCGCGCGCGGATGAAGGTCGAGTAGGAGTCGTTGACGAGCCGCTGCGCCTCGGCGGCGATCGTGTCGAGCACGAGGGAGGATTTGCCGGAGCCCGAGACGCCGGTGAAGACGGTCAGCAGCTTCTTCGGAACGTCGACCGAGACGTCGCGGAGGTTGTTCGTCCGCGCGCCGGTGATGCGGAGGGTATCCATCCGCACACGCTAACGGGGCCCCCGGACAATCCGGAGGCCCCGTTCACCGCGGGTAGGTCAGGCGCTGAGGACGACCGTCTCTGCGATCGGACGACGCACGCGCGGGGCGACCTCGCGCTCCTGCAGAACCTCGGGGAGGGCTTCCACGTCGCCGAACTCGCCGAGGGCGAAGACCGTGGTCGGCACGAAGCGCGGCTCGAGGTCGGCGAACTCGCGGATGACCTCGGGGTCGAACCCGCTCATCTGGTGCACGAGCAGGCCGTCGTGGTGGGCCTGGACCGAGAAGTGCGCGACGGCCTGGCCGAGATCGTAGAGCGCGTGGGTGATCGGGGTGCCGGAGGCGTCGGCCGTCTCGGCGATCGCGACCACGAGCACGGCGGCGTTGCCCGCCCAGGCCTGGTTGAAGCCCATCAGGGCGTCGACGACCTGCGCGTGCAGTGCGGTGCCGCGGCGGGCGACGATGAAGCGCCAGGGCTGGGTGTTGTTGGCTGACGGGCTCCAGCGGGCTGCCTCGAGCGCGGTGGCGAGCTTGGCCTCGTCGATCGAGTTCTGCGCGTCGAAGGCGCGGGGGCTCCAGCGGCCGGCGAGGACGTCGAGGACGGGGTGCTCGGTCGGTGCGGTGCGGTCGATGACGGGAGTGCTCACAGAAGTGCCTTTCGGAAGGAGTGGATCGGACTCCTTCGTCCGGGTACAGAGGGGCAAACAGATGCATGTGCATGCATATTCCCGGACAGCCGGTCGATCTCGGAAGCGGTTACGGAGCGGTGGCGGTCGGGCCGGTTCGGGGGCGTCGGGCCTCCTCGTCGGCGCGGAGCAGCACCGCCTCTTCGCGGGCGCCGGCACCCGCCGCCGCGACGGCCAGGAGTGAGCGGATTCCGATCGCCGTCACGAACAGCGTCACGCCGAGGCCGAGGAGGATCGCGAGTGTCCCGCCCGACGGCGTGTGCGCGACGTCGAGCCAGGCGATGGCGTAGGTCGCGACGGCCGCGACCGGGAACGTGAACGACCAGAAGCCTAGGGAGAAGCGGAGTCTGCGGTAGCGGGGGATCGCGGCGAGCTGTGCAATGGCGAGGATCCCCGTGATGCCGGCGAAGGCGAACGACAGCGGCGAGGCGACGTGGTCGGTCAAGGCGAACAGGGCGAGCCCGCCGACCGCAGGCGGGGCCATGATCACTGCGAGGGTCGGGGCGAGCGCATCCGGCAGGGCTGGACGACTGATCATGCGTGCGATAAGCAGGGTCGTCATGACCACCCAGAACAGGCATCCGACGCCGAAGGCCGCCCACCCGAGTGCGTGCAGGCCGAGCGTGTCAGCGGCAGTCGCGGTGAGGAAGCCACCGGCGACGGTCGGCAGAATGTAGCCGCCGTGGACAGCGCCGAGCTCGATCCTCCCTGTCATCCAGGTGCTCACGAGCCAGCCGGCGTACGCGGCCGTGGCGATCATCGACACGATCACGATGGTCGCCCCCACGGTGGGGAGCCAGCGGAGGGCGTCGGTCCCGATGAGAATGCCGACCAGAGGGACGATCACTGCGAGTGGTCCCTGGACGGGATCGCGCAGCTGACCCCGCAGGGGCTTCCCGCTGCGTCTTCCTCTGACGGCGTGGGCGGTGATCAGCCAGAGCGTCGCCGCTGCCGAGGCGACCCAGAAGACCCGGGCGATCTGGGGTGGAATGGTGGCGACGGTCGTCGCCGCGGACCACGTCGAGGCGACCCCGGTGAGGCCCAGGGCGATGGCGAACGTGTTCAGCGGCACCCGGTCGATGCTGCCGGGGCGATTCTGCATGGCGTCGCTCCTCGTGGTAACACTTCACATGTTACGCCAGGGAGTGCAGCCGAGGTCAGACCGGGAGGTTGTGCGATGCGGCGTCGGCCAGCGCGCTGCGCACCGCCCGGATCGACGGGGCATCTGCCGACACCCGCCGCGCTGAGGAGAAGATCTCGCGTCGGGGTTCGTGGGGGAGCGGTGCCAGATCGACGGTCGGGGTGTCGCCGGCCCACACGAGCTCCGGCAGCAGCCCGACTGCGAGTCCGGCATGGATCAGACGCACGTGTGCGGTGAGGTCGGCGATCTCGAACCGTACGTCGGGTTCGAACCCCGCGGTGCGGCACAGCTGCTCGGCCCACGCGCGAGATGCGGTGCCGGCGGGTTCGAGCACCCAGGGCGCTTCGCGGGTCGACCAGAGCGCGGCGAAGGCGTCGGCGTGCGTGGGAGCCTCGGGGTGTCGAGCGAGCGCGATCGCATCGTGCGCGAGCACCACTCGGTCGAGGTCGGCGTGGATCGGGCGGGTGCGCCCCGGGTACTGCTCGGCGAGGATCAGGTCGAAGTCGCGGCTGGACACCCCGACCAGCCCGCTCTCGGGGTCGCACTCGGTGACCTCGACACGAAGGGCCGGATGCCGTTCCTTGAGAGCTTCGAGCCCCCGGGGGAGCAGCGAGTGCGCCGTCGACTGGAACACGGCGATGCGCACGGTGCCCGTCACCTCGGTGAGCGATTCGGCGACCGCGACCTCGGCGTGCTCGAGCTGATCGAGGATGCCGATGGCCTCGGCGACGAGCACGTTCCCCTGGGGCGTGAACTGCACTCCGCGCCCCACTCGACGCAGCAGCGGCACCCCCACGTCGCGCTCCAGGGCGCTCAGCTGCTGCGATACCGAAGCCTTGCTGTAGGAGAGGGCATCGGCTACTGCCGACAGTGTTCCGCGGCGCGAGAGCTCCACCAGCATCCGCAGTCGGTTCACGTCGAGCACGGCGGCATCCTTCGTTCAGCTTGAGTGAACAGAATTCACGCAAATCGGTTGATAGACGGAGCCTACCGGCGAGCAGGACAATGATCGAGCCCGCACACGAAACCCCGGTGTGCGCTCTTTTGGAAGGTCCCACCGATGCCTGTCGCCGCCGACACCACCACCCCCCGAACCTCCGACGTCGCAGCCCTCGTGCAGCGCTGGCTCGTCGAGAGCGAGACCCACCCCGTCGAGCCCGCTGCCCAGCGCCTGTCCGAAGTGCTCAAGGACCCGAACGGACTCGCGTTCACGGTCGGCTTCGTCGACGGCGTGATGCGTCCGGAAGACCTGCGCGTCGCCGGCCGCAAGCTCGCCGAGCTGAGCGACATCACCCCGAGCCTGCTCCCTGCCTACCTGCGCGCCGCGATCAAGACCGGCGGCTTCTGGGCGCCCAAGCTCCCCGGTGTGGTCGTGCCGATCTCGCGCCGGGTGCTGCGCGCCATGGTCGGACACCTCGTGCTCGACGCCACGCCCTCCAAGCTCGGCCCCGCGATCGCGAAGCTGCGCAAGAGCGGCAACCGTCTGAACCTCAACCTCCTCGGCGAGGCCGTGCTCGGCGAGCGCGAGGCGGGACACCGCCTGCAGGGCACCCGCGACTTCCTCGCCCGCGACGACGTCGACTACGTGTCGATCAAGGTCTCCAGCGTCGTGAGCCAGCTGTCGATGTGGTCGTTCGACGAGGCCGTGGCCGACGTGGTCGAGAAGCTCGCCCCGCTGTACGAGCTCGCTGCCAAGGCGGAGGCCAAAGGCAAGGCCAAGTTCATCAACCTCGACATGGAGGAGTACCGCGACCTCGACCTGACGATCGCGGCCTTCACGAGCATCCTCGACCAGCCCGGGCTGGAGAACCTCGAAGCCGGCATCGTGCTGCAGGCCTACCTTCCCGATGCGCTCGGTGCCATGCAGCACCTGCAGGAGTGGGCCGCCGCCCGTCGTGCGAAGGGCGGAGCGCCGATCAAGGTGCGCGTGGTCAAGGGCGCGAACCTGGCGATGGAAGAGGTCGACGCGGCGATCCACGGCTGGCCGCTCGCCACCTACGGCACCAAGCAGGACTCGGACACCAACTACAAGCGGGTGCTCGACTGGGCCATGACGCCCGAGCGCCTGGACGCCGTGCGCATCGGCGTCGCGGGCCACAACCTGTTCGACATCGCCTACACCTGGCTGCTCGCCCAGGCGCGCGGGGTGGCCGACCCCACGGGCGCCGACCCCCTCGTCGAGTACGAGATGCTGCTGGGCATGGCGACCGGTCAGGCCGAAGCCGTCCGCAAGGACGTCGGCCGCCTGCTGCTCTACACGCCGGTCGTGAACCCGGCGGAGTTCGACGTGGCCATCGCGTACCTCGTGCGCCGCCTGGAAGAGAACGCCAGCCCGGAGAACTTCATGTCTGCGGTATTCGAGCTGGCCTCGAACCCGACGCTGCTCACCAGGGAGCGCGAGCGGTTCGAGCGCTCGCTGGCCGCGCTCGCGACCGATGAGCCGCAGTACGTCCCGGCGGCCCACCGCGTGCAGGATCGCACCGCTGCGGTGCCCGCCGGCACGACGACCGGCTTCGAGAACCAGGCCGACACCGATCCGGCGATCGCCGCGAACCGCGCGTGGGGTCGCGAGATCCTGAGCCGTTCGGTCGGCTCGACGCTGGGTCTGGACAGCATCGCGCTGGCCAAGGTCGAGACGGACGCCGAACTCGACGGCATCTTCACCGCAGCGACCGCCGCCGCCGAGAAGTGGGCAGCGCTGCCGGCCGCCGACCGTGCCGCCGTGCTGCACCGCGCCGGAGACGAGCTCTCAGCGCGCCGTGGTCAGCTCATCGAGATCATGGCCCACGAGGCGGGCAAGACCATCGCCGAGGCCGACCCCGAGATCAGCGAGGCGATCGACTTCGCGCACTACTACGCCGAGCGCGCGAAGGACCTCGAGACCGTCTCGGGCGCCGAGTTCGTGCCGTCGAAGGTCACCGTGGTCACCCCGCCGTGGAACTTCCCGGTCGCCATCCCGGCCGGCGGTGTGCTCGCGGGTCTGGCCTCGGGTTCGGCCGTCATCATCAAGCCCGCCAAGCTCACCCAGCGCTGCGGTGCGGTGATGGTGGAGGCACTGTGGGCCGCCGGTGTGCCGCGCGACCTGCTCGCGCTCGTCGATCTGGCTTCCCGCGACCTGGGTACGCGCCTCGTCGCCGGTCCCGCGGTGGACCGTGTGATCCTCACGGGTGCGTACGAGACGGCGCAGCTGTTCCGCTCGTTCCGCTCCGACCTGCCGCTGCTCGCCGAGACCAGCGGCAAGAACGCGATCATCGTGACCCCGTCCGCCGACCTCGACCTCGCGGCCGCCGATGTGGCCCGCAGTGCGTTCGGCCACGCAGGGCAGAAGTGCTCCGCCGCGTCGCTCGCGATCCTCGTCGGATCCGTTGCCGACTCGAAGCGGTTCGAGCGTCAGCTGGTGGATGCCGTGACCTCGATGCGCGTCGGCCTGCCCGATGACCCCGCCACCCAGATGGGCCCGATCATCGAGCCCGCGAACGGCAAGCTGCTCACGGCGCTCACGAAGCTCGAGAAGGGCGAGCGCTGGCTGGTGAAGCCGCGCAAGCTCGACGACGAGGGCAAGCAGTGGACGCCCGGCGTGAAGACCGGCGTGCGCGAGGGCTCGTACTTCCACCTCACCGAGTTCTTCGGCCCGGTGCTCGGCATCATGCACGCCAAGGACCTGGACGAGGCCCTGCGCCTGCAGAACGCGGTCGACTACGGCCTGACCGCGGGCATCCACTCGCTCGACTCCGACGAGGTCGCCACCTGGCTCGACCAGGTCGAGGCCGGCAACCTGTACGTGAACCGCGGCATCACCGGGGCGATCGTGCAGCGTCAGCCGTTCGGCGGCTGGAAGCGCTCGGCCGTCGGGGCGGGCGCCAAGGCCGGAGGCCCGAACTACCTCTTCGGTCTCGGCGAGTGGGCTCCTGCGGAGCTTCCCGCTGCCGCGCCGAGCGCGGCCGTCGTGCCGGTGGTCGGCGCGCTGCTGGATGCCGCCGCTTCCGAGGTCGACGCGGCCGAAGCTGAATGGCTGCACCGCGCCGCGGCATCCGACGAGCGTGCCTGGGTCGACGAGTTCGGCGCGGTCAGCGACAAGTCGGGCCTCGGGGTCGAGCGCAACCTCTTCCGCTACCGTCCGGTCGCGGTCGACGTGCGCATCGCCGAGAACGCGCCTCTGGCGGACGGCATCCGCGTGCTCGCGGCGGCGCTCCGCAGTGGCAGCCCGTTCACGGTGTCGGCGCCGGCTCTGCCCTCGCGCGTGGAGAAGGCGCTGCGTGCGCATGGTGTGACCGTGAAGCACGAGTCGGATGCGGCGTGGACCAAGCGCTACGCCAAGACGGCGAACTCGTGGCACCGCGTGCGTCTGGTCGGCGGCGACGCCGCGGCCCTCCACGAAGCGCTCGACGGAAGCCCCGACGTGGCGGTGTGGTCGCACGCCGTGACCGGTGCCGGCCGTGTCGAGATGCTGCCGTTCCTGCACGAGCAGGCCGTGTCGATCACGAACCACCGTTTCGGCAACCCGACGACCCTCGCCGACGGCGTGATCTGACCCGATACGATCTGACCCGATACAGAGAAAGCCCCCTGCCCGCGTGATGCGGAGCAGGGGGCATTTCTGCGTAGGCTCTCAGCCTCGCAGCGCCTCGGAGAGCTTGACCCGCGAGCCCATGCGGAGCAGGGAGTTCTCGTAGATCTTCGCGCCGATCACGATCGCGGCCACGCAGCTCAGGAGCAGGATCACCAGGCTCAACAGCGGCTCCCACCACTGCGCCTCGCCGACGAACAGGCGCATCGGCATGCCGACCGGAGCCGAGAACGGCACGTACGACATGATCGTCAGCACCAGCGGGTTGTCGTTGAAGACGATGACCAGGATGTACGGCGCCATGATCAGCATCGTGATCGGGGTGGTCGTCGAGCCGATGTCCTCCTGGCGCGACACCATCGACGCCGCGGCAGCGAACATCGCCGCCAGCAGGATGAACCCGAACAGGAAGAACACCGCGAACCAGATGATCGGCGCCCCCAGCGTCGTGAGCACCTCGCGTTGACCCGTGACGATCAACCCGATCGTGGCCACGGCCGCAAGGGCCAGGATCTGCCCCATCGCCAGCACCGTGTTGCCGATCACCTTGCCCGCGAGCAGCGTGCGGGCCGGGATCGCCGACAGCAGCACCTCGACGACGCGGGTCTGCTTCTCTTCCACGACGCTCTGCGCGATCGTGCCGCCGAACGTCGCCGCGGCCATCATGAACACCAGGCCGAAGGCGATCGCGATGAAGTACCGCAGCGCCGGATTCGTGGTCACCGGCTCCAGGATCACGACCTCGGGGGACTGCGACAATGCGGTGACGAGCGAACCCGGGGCATCCTGCAGAGCGATGATCGTGTACCCGGAGGCACTGTCGCCGGGCAGCACGGCCGCGTCGACCTTGTCGTCGCGCACGAGCTTCTCGGCGGCGGCCTGGTCGGCCACCTCGGTGACCTCGACGCCCGGGATGGCCGACACGGCCGCGGCGGTCTGCGCGGTCGCGGCCACGGGCATCGTGTCGGTGTTCTTGCTCGCGAAGCCGCCGAACAGCACACCGGCGAGGGCGAGGACCAGCAGGATGCCGGTGGAGATCAGGAAGGCCTTGCTGCGCAGCTTCGAACCGATCTCACGTTCGGCGACGAGCCAGACGCCGTTGGAGCCGCGGACGGGGGTGGGGGCGCTCACTGGATGACCTCCTTGAAGATCTGGGCGAGGGACGGATGCTTGGGGGCGAAGCTGGCGACATCGCCGCGCTGCACGGCGGACTGCAGCACGCGCTGCGCCGTCTCTGGGCCGTCTGCGTCGAAGAGTGCGTAGCCGCCCTCGAAGTCGACGACCGTGACACCGGGTTCGGTGCGCAGCCACCCGGCGTCTCCGGCCGAGACCAGCTCGTAGCGGTCGCGGGCATGCTGTGCGCGCAGCCCTTCGCGGGAGCCGGCTGCGCGGATCGTGCCGCCGGCGAGGATGACGAGGTCGTCGCACAGGCGCTCGACCACGTCGAGCTGGTGGGACGAGAACAGGATGGAAGCGCCCTTGGCCGCACTCGCCTGCAGGACGCCGGCGACCACGTCGACCGCGAGCGGGTCGAGGCCGGAGAACGGCTCGTCGAGGATGAGCACCTCGGGGTCGTGCACGAGCGAGGCGGCGATCTGCGCACGCTGCTGGTTGCCGAGCGAGAGCGACTCGATGGTGTCGTTCAGCCGCTCACCGAGCCCGAGTTCCGTGAGCAGGGCGGTCGCCCGCTCTGTGGCCTCCTGCTTGCCGAAGCCGTGCAGGCGGGCGAGGTAGACGATCTGCTCGAGCACCTTCATCTTCGGGTAGAGGCCGCGCTCCTCGGGCATGTAGCCGAAGCGGCGGCGGTCTTCGGCGGTGAGCGCGGCACCATCCAGGTCGACGCGTCCGCCGTCCGAGGACAGCAGTCCCAGGACGATGCGCATGGTGGTGGTCTTGCCGGCGCCGTTGCCACCGACGAAGCCCGTCAGTCGCCCCGGGGCGACCGTGAAGGACACATCATCGAGCACGCGCCGAGAGCCGTAGCTCTTGGTGATGCCGGAGAGTTCGAGCATTCCTGTCGTCATGCCCCTCACGTTACGGAGCGCCGGTACGCCAGGACATCCCCCGCACGGCGGACCAGCCGGGATCAACCGTCAGGCGGATGATGGGGTCAGCGGCGCCCGGCATGCAGCACGGTGCGCACCACGAGGCCGGCGACGAGAGCCCAGAACGCGGCGCTGACGCCGAGGACGGCGATCCCGGACGCGGCGACCAGGAACGTCACGACCGCGGGGATGCGTTCGCCCGGGTCGTCGATCGCCTGCTGCACCGAGGCTCCGAACGCGGCGAACAGGGCGAGACCGGCGACGGCCGGGATGACGGCGGCGGGCGCGAGCACCACGAGGGCTGCGAACGCGGCCGAGAACGCACCCAGCACGAGGTACGACACCCCGGTCGAGACTCCGGCCACCCACCGCCGCTTCGGATCGGGGTCGGCATCGGGCGATGCCGCGAGAGCGGCGCTGATCGCGGCGAGGTTGATGGCATGCCCGCCGGCCGTTGCGCCGAGCGCGGTGCCGATGCCGGTGACGAGCATCGCCGGACGCCAGGGCACCTCGTATCCGAAGCTGCGCATGATCGCGATGCCCGGTACGTTCTGCGAAGCCATGGTCACGATGAACAGCGGCAGGGCGAGACCCACCAGCGCGCCTACCGTGAAGGTAGGGGTCGTGAACTCCAGGCGTGGTAGCAGGACGGCGGGGTCGAACGGCGCACCCGTGCCGATCAGCGAGACGGCCACCACGACTGCTGCCGCGACGAATGCGAAAGGCACTGCCCAGCGCGGTGCGAAGCGCGCGAACACCAGCCAGGTGAGCACGACCGGCGCCACGCCCCACGGGTTCGCGACGATGCCCGTGATCGGGGCCAGACACAGCGGCAGCAGGACACCGGCGAGCATCGCCTGCGCTATCGAGGGAGGGATGCGGGCGATCAGCGCGCCGAGCGCCGGCCAGAGCGCGGTGAGCAGGATGAGGGCGGCGGTCACGAGGAACGCGCCGACCGCGGCCGGCCATCCGCCCTCGACCGTACCGGTCGCAACCAGGAGGGCGGCCCCGGGCGTGGACCAGGCGACCGTGATCGGCATCCGGTACCGCCAGGCGAGCACCACGCAGGCGAGCCCCATCGTGAGGCTGGCCGCGAGCAGCCCGCTGGCCGCCTGCGCCGTGTTCGCCCCGACGGCGTCGAGCCCGGTCAGCACGACCGCGAACGAACTCGTGAATCCGACGAGTGCCGTCACCACCCCCGCCAGGATCGGGCGGGACAGGGGTGCGGCTTCGGGCATGGCTCCGAGGTTATCGCGGGGTGGCGGTGGGGCGCGGGATCAGGCGAGCCCCATGCGGTGCGCGAGCACGACTGCCTGCACACGATCCCGCGCGCCCAGCTTCTGCAGGATGCGCGAGACGTGCGTCTTCACGGTGGCCTCGCCGATGAAGAGCGCCCGCGCGATCTCGGAGTTGCTCCTTGCGTCGGCGAGCAGCGTCAGCACCTCGGCCTCGCGGTCGGTGAGCGGCTCGGCGAGAGCGACCTTCGGGAACGCGCCGCTCGGGGTCGGTGCCACCGTGGGCTCAGAGTGCGGAGCGGGCGTCGCGGCGAAGCGTGCCAGCACTCGACGAGTCACTTCGGGTGCGAGCATTCCGTCGCCCGCGGCCAGGGCGCGCACCGCGGCGATCAGGTCCTCAGCACCGGCGTTCTTGAGCAGGAAGCCGCTGGCACCGGCATCCAGCGCCCGGTACAGGTAGTCGTCGCGGTCGAAGGTCGTGACGATCGCGATGGCCGCGCCGACGTCGGGGTCCGCGACGATGCGCCTGGTCGCCTCGATGCCGTCCATGTCCGGCATCTGCACGTCCATGGTGATGACGTCGGGGCGAAGCGCGCGAGCTTGCGCAACGGCCTCCGCGCCCGACGACGCCTCGCCGGCCACGGTGATGTCGGGTTGGGTGTCGAGGATCGTGCGGAATCCGGCGCGCAGCAGCGCATGGTCGTCGACGAGCAGCACGCGGATCCGGTCGCTCATCGGACCACGCCTGATCCGGTCGCCGTGGCCAGCGGAACCCGCGCGCGCACGCGCAGGCCGCCGAGCGGTCGCGAGGTCACCTCGAGGGTGCCTCCGGATGCGGCGGCGCGCTCCCGCATCCCCAGTTGGCCGAGCCCCGGACGGAGCTGGACGACCGGACGCCCGGTGTTCACGATCTCGACCTCGACTCCGTCGTCGTCGTAGCGCACGCGGACGTCGGCGGTGGCATCGGGGCCTGCATGGCGGCGGGCGTTCGTCAGCGACTCCTGCGCGATGCGGTACAGGTTGACGGCGACGAGGGACGGCACCGGCACGGGGGCGCCGATCACCGCATACTCGGTGGGCAGCCCGGCTTCGGTCGATGCCTCGACGAGCTCGGCGATGTCGTCGAGCTCGAGA
The DNA here is from genome assembly GCA_050701935.1 of Microbacterium sp. Classification (GTDB taxonomy): domain Bacteria; phylum Actinomycetota; class Actinomycetes; order Actinomycetales; family Microbacteriaceae; genus Microbacterium. The sequence continues at coordinate 12,609 of JBOGEI010000008.1, read as the reverse complement.
GTGGATGCGGCATCCGTCGTCTCCCCACCCGGTGCCCGCAGGGTCTCCAGCAGCTGTCGCAGCTCGTGGATCGCGTCGCGCGCGGAACCCTCGATCCCGGTGAGGATGCGCGCCGATTCCGCAGGGTCGCGCTCGAGCACCAGACGTGCGGCCCCCGCCTGCACGCCCATGACCGAGACGTGATGGGCGACCACGTCATGCAGTTCGCGGGCGATGCGCACCCGGTCGAGGGCGACGGCCTGGGCGGCGGTGACCTCGCGCTCGCGCTCGAGCTCGGCGGTGCGCTGTTCGAGCACTGCGAGCTGCGCCGCTGCCGCCCATGAGCGCTCGCCGAAGTAGTACGCCCCGCCGAAGTAGAGCACATTCAGCAGGAGCTGGATGAGCATGAAGGCCACGTACGGCGACATGGCGCCGGCGATGACATCCGCCTTGTCGGCCTCGCGGATCGCGTCGCGGTACATCGTGATCAGCAGCCACACGAACATGCTCACGATGATGCCGACGCGCACGATGACCGCGCGGCGACGGTTGTTCATCCATGCTCCAGCGGTGTAGATCGCGATGAACATCGCGATGTTGCCGACGTAGATCTCGGGGATGCGGATGGTCACCGCGGTGAAGTACGCGGCGACCACGACGATCGCGACCGTCCCGGGCCAGCGGCGCCGGACCGCCAGGGGAGCGGTGACCACCACCGCGTACACGAGAGCCGTCCACAGCGGTGCCTGTTCCTTGCCGTACATCTCCGCGATCGAGGAGAGGGCGGCGCTCAGCACGGCTCCCACGAACATGACAGCGGCGAGCATGATGTCGCTGCGTCGTTCGCGCTCGGTCGACGTGCGGATGAACGGGGCTGCGGGCATCCCTCCACCGTAGAGCGGGGCGTGTTCGTGCCGCATCCCCCGCGCGGCGGATCAGGATGCATGACCTGCTATTGACAACGATGCTTGTTTTTTGCAAGCTATTCGCGGAAGGGCTCACCGATCGATGGGTCCGCATCGACAGAGGAGCAATCATGACCAAGGTGTTCGTCAACCTGCCCACCAGCGACCTCGAGCGCGCGAAGGCGTTCTACACGGCGCTCGGCTGCGAGATCAGCCCGCAGTTCACCGACGAGAACGCCGCGTGCGTCGTGTGGAGCGAGGACATCTACTTCATGGTCCTCAAGCGCGAATTCTTCGCCACCTTCACCGATAAGCCGATCGCCGACCCGAACGAGGTTGCCCAGGTGTCGGTCGCGTTCAGCCAGGACTCGCGCGAAGAGGTCGACGCGATCCTCGCCAAGGGGCTCGCGGCCGGCGGTGCAGAGCCCAAGCCCGCACAGGACTACGGCTTCATGTACTCGCGCGACCTCGACGACCCGGATGGCAACTCGCTCGGCTTCCTCTACATGACCCCCGAGGCGATCGAGAACGGCCCGGACCACGTGGCAGATACCGCCACGTCGGCCTGAAATGGCGGCGCGCAGCTACGGCCAGTACTGCGGCGTGACGACGGCCGTCGAGCTGATCGGAGAACGGTGGGCGCTGCTCATCGTCCGCGATCTGCTCGTCGGTCCGCGTCGGTACACCGACCTCAAGCAGGGCCTGCCGCGCATACCGACCAACATCCTGTCCACTCGTCTGAAAGAGCTGCAGGAGGGTGGGGTCGTCCGGCGGGTGCCGCTTCTGAACTGCGGCCTCGTGTACGAGCTCACCCCCTATGGCCGCTCGTTCGAGCCGATAATGCTCGCGCTCGGACGCTGGGGCTTCCAGGCGATGGGCGACCCCGGGGAGGGCGACGTCGTCACTGCGGACTCGCTCACGATGGCGCTGCGCACGGCATTCGTGGCCGAAGCGGCAGTGGATGCCGAGTACGAACTGCATGTCGGCGATGTCGCCCTCCGCGCATCGGTGCGCGACGGCGAGCTCCTCGTCGCGCAGATCGCGCCCCCGGCCCCGCCGGTCGGCGGACGTCTTCCCGACGGCCCTGCCGACGCGGTGATCGTCGCCGGCCCCGGCATCCGTCGCCTCATCGGCGGCGAGGTCACCCCGGCCGAGGCTCTTGCGCAGGACATCGTCGCGGTCGTCCGCGGTGACGAGTCGCTGCTGGAATCGTTCGCCGACACCTTCCGCATCGCACGACTGACAGTAGGGAGCACGACATGAACGACCAATATTCCGATGAACAACAGGCGCCCGGTCGCATCCTGATCGACCTCTTCACTTCTCTCGACGGCGTCGCCCAGGGCCCGGGCGGCACCGACGAAGACACCTCCGGCGGGTTCCGCTTCAGCGGATGGCAGGCCGGATACCCCTCCTCCGGGGTCGGCCCTGAGATAGAGAAGGGCATGCGCGGTCTCGATGCGCTGCTGCTTGGGCGGCGCACCTACGACATCTTCGCGTCGTACTGGCCGCATCACACCGAGGGCGAGTCCGGCGATATCGGCACGCTCTTCAACCGGGTGCCCAGGTACGTGGCGACGCGCGATGCGGAACTCACTCTCGACTGGGAGGGCAGCACCCGCATCGGAGCCGACCTGGCTGCCGAGATCGCCGCGATGCGGGCGGCGCACAGTGAGGTGCACGTGATCGGCAGCATCGACTTCGTGCACACGCTGCTCGCCGAGGGGCTCTTCGACGAGCTGAACCTGTGGGTGTATCCGCTGCTGCTCGGCGCGGGGAAGAAGGTCTTCGACGACGACGCCCATCCGTCGGTGCTGCGGCTGCTGGAGCCACCGATCACCGACGAAGCGGGTGTGACCCTGCTCCGCTACGGGCGCACGGATCGGGTGCCGCAGGTCGGGACGTTCGACTGATCACGACCGGGTAACTCCTACGTATCGACTATTCCCTTCCTATGTGCTGAACGGATAGATTCAGTGTGAAAGTTGCCGTGCGATCGGCACTGGCTCGAGGCCGACCGCGATACCACGATGATGCGCGCGCGGCCTCCTTCACGGGGTGGGATAAAGATGACGCGACGACGCGCGATGCTGCAGGCTGTGCTGGGGGGGATGGCGGCCTTCGCTCTCGCCGTGGGCGGTGTGACGTCGGCCCTTGCCGAGGACGAACCGGTCCTCGCAATCGGCTCGATCTCCGGGACCGTGACGGCAGCGGCCGGTGGAGCCTCACTCGCGGGTATCGACGTGCACGCTGAGCTCGACGGCGGCCAGGGCGCGGTCGACACGGTTACCGACGCGACCGGTGCCTACACGCTCGAAGCCCTGCGCGACGGGGACTACCTGGTGCGTTTCTCCGCGCCGGGCGGCGCCTTCGCCACCGAGTACTGGAACGATGCCAGGGACACATTGCGCGCTGAGCGGGTTTCCGTGCTCGACGGCGCCGCGGTGGTCGGCATCGATGCGGCCCTCGCGCCGGCTCCGTCCGCTTCGATCAACGGCACGGTCACGCGCGAAGACGACGGGTCGCCCGTCGCGCACGTCACCGTGTCGGTGTTCGGTGCCGACGGGGACTGGCCGTCGGTGTACACCGATGCGGCCGGCGACTACACCCTTCCCGATCTTCCGCCCGGTTCGTACACGGTGAATTTCTACCCGGCAGGGACCGACCTCAAGCGCGAGTTCTGGAACGGCTCGTTCGACTACGCCTCGGCGACCCCTGTCGTCGTCGCCGAGGGCGAGACGGTTTCGGGGATCGATGCTTCGCTGGTCGTGGGCGGCGCCGTCGCTGGCGTCGTGACCCGCGATGACGATGGTTCCCCTCTCGCCGATGTCATGGTTGAAGCGCTCGATGACCGCGATGAAATCGTGGGAATGACGACGACCGACTCCGCGGGCGCATACGATCTCGGCGGCCTGCCCGCAGGTTCCTACAGGCTTCGATTCGCTTCGCCGGACACATCTTTGTCTGCCGAATACTGGGAGAACTCCTATGCCTGGGGTACCGCCACGCTCGTCACTGTCACCGAGAAGCAGACGCTCACGGGCATCAACGCCGCACTGTCTGCGGTCGGCTACATCAGTGGTGCCGTGACGCGAAGCGCCGACGGACAACCGATGACGGCGACGGTGTCGCTCTACGGTATCGACGGTGGCGTCGACGTGTCGTTCATCCAGACCAACGTCGACGGCACTTTCCGAATCCCGGTCGTGCCGGGTACTTACCGGGCGCTCTTCATACCCTTCGAGCGAGGGACGGTAGAGGAGTACTGGAAGGACGCGTTCCTGTGGGAGGACGCGACACTGATTCCCGTCTCGCCGGGTGAAGAGGTCCGCGGCATCGATGCCGCGCTCGACAAGATCGCCACGATCTCGGGTACCGTGACCCTCGACTCCGACGTCGTGGAGAAGGTCGTCGTGGAGGCGTGGAGCAACGGGTCCCTGGTCGATTCAGGCCGAGCCGACGCGGTGACGGGCGCATACACGCTGTCGCTCCCCAAGGGGAGTTACATCGTGAAGGCCACTGCGAAGTTCACAGACGGAACAACGACCGCCAAGCCGCAGTTCTTCGATGGCGTCGCGACGGCGGCAGAGGCGAAGCCTGTGCCGGTCGAGGCAGGAGGCGCGGCCGGTGGCATCGACTTCACGCTCGTCGCCGGTACCGATCCGGAACCCGCGCCCGCGCTGGAGCTCTCCGCTGGATCGATCAGGGCTGGAGCGGACATCACGATCTCGGGCACCGGATTCGCTCCGGGCGAAACCATCGCGTTCGAGCTGCACTCCGACCCGATCAAGCTCGGTTCGCTGCGGGCTGATGCGGGCGGCGTGCTCACCGGCACGCTCCGTATCCCGGGGTCTGCGCCCGCGGGTGCGCACACCCTCGTGGCGCTGTCGGGAACCACGGTGATCGCGAGCACGGCGCTGACCGTCACGGCTGCGGCTGGAACAGGCGGTCAATCCGGTGGCAGTGCGTCGCCGGGCGGCAGCGCTGCATCCCCCGGCGCCGGGCTGGCGACCACGGGCGCCGACGCACCGGTCGCGATGCTGACGTTCGGGCTCTTCCTGGCGGTGATGGGCGGGCTGCTCGTGCGCCGTCGTCGCGTCGAAAGCTGAGGGCCAGCGGTCGGGACTAGCCGAGCAGCCGCTCGATCACCTGCGCCACACCGTCGTCATCGTTCGAGGTGGCCGTCTCGTCGGCGGCATCCTGTACGAGGGGTTCGGCGGCGGCCATCGCGACGCCGTGGCCCGCCCAGCGGAGCATCTCGACGTCGTTGAGCGCATCGCCGAAGGCCACGACATCCGCGCGGTCGATGCCGAGGTGGTCGCAGAGGCGGGCAAGCCCGGTGGCCTTGGTGACGCCCTCGGCCATGACCTCGACGAAGGGTGCGCCGGAGAGCGTCGCCTCGAAGCCGGTGAGCCCCAGCGAGCGCACCACGTCGAACAGCGCGTCGGGTGCGAGCTCGGGGTGCCGGATCACGAACTTCAAGCTGGGAGCGGCAAGTACCTGCTCCAGCGGCACGCCGCCCATCGTGGCAGGATCCCGCTTGTGGTCGGCGAGAGCGGCGATCGCGGCATAACCGTCTTGTGCCACGAATGTCTCGCCGGCGTCGCGCACGCTCGCGAACAGCAGGCCGGGGATGCTCGCGCGCAGAGCTTCGGCGAGGGTGCGGATCGTCTCGGATGGGAGTTCCTCTGCGAACAGCATCCGCCCATCGTCGAGGCGCACCGCGTAGGCGCCGTTGCTGCACAGAGCCCAGCCGTCGAAACCCGCATCCGCAGCGATGGCACGCAGCCCGATCGGCTGGCGGGCGGTGACCGGGACGACGTGGATGCCGCGCTCCCGCGCCGCGTCGAGCGCCGCGCGCGTGCGCGGGGTGACCGCCGAGGTGGAGTCGAGAAGCGTGCCGTCGAGATCAGTGGCGATCAGTCGCACACTCACGGGATCGACACTCAGGAGAAGATCATCGGCATGTCGTCGTCGTCATCGGCGCCGCCGAAATCGAGATCGACGACTACCGGGACGTGGTCACTGGGCTGCTCACCCTTGCGCTCGTCGCGGTGGATGGACGCGCCCTTCACAGCCTCGGCCAGCGTGCGCGAGCCCAGGACGAAGTCGATGCGGACACCCTCGTTGCGGGGGAACTTCAGGCGCTGGTAGTCCCAGTAGGTGAAGCCCTCGGGGATCAGCGGGCGTACGACGTCAGTGACCCCGGCGTCCTGGAACGCGAAGAACGCGTCGCGCTCCTGCGGCGAGACGTGGGTAGATCGCCCGATCACGATGTCGGGGTCGCCGTTGTCGACGTCGAACGGGATGATGTTGAAGTCACCCACCAGGGCGAGCGGCAGGTCGGGGTTCGCCGACAGCTCGGCGGCCGTCGACTTCTTCAGCTGTTCCAGCCAGTGCAGCTTGTAGAGGTAGTGCGGGTCTTCGAGGGAACGGCCGTTGGGCACGTACAGGCTCCAGACCCTGACGCCGTCGACCATGACCCCGAGTGCTCGGGCCTCGAGAGGAGCATCCGGCCCCTCATGTCCTTTCGCGAAGCCCGGCATCCCGTCGAACGACGTGCGCACGTCGGTGATGGGCAGGCGGCTCGCGATCGCGACACCGTTCCACTGATTCAGGCCGTGCACCTCGACGTGGTAGCCGGCCTCTTCGAACGGCCCGTAGGGGAACTGCTCGGGTTTGCACTTGATCTCCTGCATCGCCAGCACGTCGATGTCTTCACGAACGGCGAACTCGACGGTGCGGGTGACGCGGGTGCGGATGGAGTTGACGTTCCAGGTGGCCAAGCGCATGCCTCAAGCCTAGGCCTTGCCTCATACACTGGATGCCGTGACCGCACTCGACACAGACCGCCAGACGCTCCTCGACCTGATCAAGGATGAGGCGGTGTTCCACGGCGATTTCACCCTTTCCAGCGGCAAGAAGGCGACGTACTACGTCGACATGCGAAAGCTCACGCTGGACCACCGCGCCGCTCCCGCGATCGGTCGCATCATGCTCGACCTGATCGGCGACCTCGACGTCGTGGCCGTCGGCGGCCTCACGCTCGGTGCCGATCCGATCGCGAACTCGGTGCTGCACGCTTCGGTCGCAACCGACACCCCGCTCGACGCGTTCGTCGTGCGCAAGGAGCCCAAGGACCACGGCCGCGGCCGACAGATCGAAGGGGCAGACGTCAAGGGCAAGCGCGTCGTCGTGCTCGAAGACACCTCGACCACCGGGCAGTCGGCGCTCAAGGCGGTCGAGGCCCTCCGCAAGGAAGGCGCCGAGATCGTCGCCGTCGCCGTGATCGTCGACCGCAAGACCGGCGCGCAGGCCGCGATCGAAGCCGAGGGTCTCGAATGGCGCGCCGCCTTCGACCTCGACGACCTCGGGCTCGACCCCCAGTGACGCGCTACGCGCTGGCCGTCGACGTCGGCGGCACGAAGATGGAGGCCGCGCTGGTCGCTGAAGACGGCCTGCTCGTCGAGGGCAGCAGGAGCCGGCAGGCGACCGGTCGCGAAGCCACGCTCGAATCGCTGAACGCCTCGGTCGTCGCGATCGTCGAGCACGCGCTCGCGGCGCTTCCCGCTGACGCCGAGCTCGTCGGAGCGGGTGTCGGCAGCGCCGGTCCGATCGACCGCACAGCCGGAGCGATCATGCCGGTGAACATGCCTCTGGCGCGCGGCTTCGGTCTCGAAGAGTCCGTCCGCGCCGCGGCATCCGCCGTCGTGGGCAGAGACGTGCCGACGGTGCTCGGCCACGATGGCGGTGCCCTCGCGCTCGCCGAATCGTGGCTCGGCGCCACGCAGGGTGCCGGCGCTTCGCTGTCGATCGTCGTCTCGACCGGAGTCGGCGGTGGCTTCGTCGCGAGCGGCGCCTACATCCCCGGGGCCACCGGCAACGCCGGCCACCTCGGTCAGGTGCGCCGCGAAGGAGGACTGACGCTCGAGGAGATCGCGTCGGGGCCGGCGAGTGCGGCCTGGGCGCAGCAGCAGGGCTGGACCGGGGCCACCGGCGAGGACCTCGCACGGGATGCGGCAGCAGGTGACACCGTCGCGCGGGCGGCGATCGAGCGCTCGGCTCGTGCAGTGGGGGAGGCGTTGGCGGATGCCGCGACCCTCGTCGACCTCGACATCGTCGCCATCGGTGGTGGCTTCTCGCGGGTGTCTGCGGACTATATCGACCTCGTGCAGCAGGCTCTCACCGCGAGCGCGGCCCACGAGTACTCGCGCCGCACCCGTGTCGTGCGCTCGGGCCTCGGTGACGAGGGGCCGCTCATCGGCGCCGCCGCCCTCGTGCTGCGGTAGAGAATCGGTCGGAGCGGGCCTTCAGCGCCTCGCGGCGAGCAGATGTCGTGGGGGTCCTTCGAGGCGGGCCACGGACACCTTGAGGTCGGTGACGTCGGCGGCCACCGCGTCGATGCGGGCGGTCAGCTTCTCGCCGACGGCGTCGATGCGCTCGTCGATCCTGCGCACCATCCACGCGCCCGCGGCGAAGAGGCTGGCACCGAGCGTGAGCACGATGCCCATCGCGCTGATGACGATGGTGAGCGTCTCGATGGTCACCGTCTCATCCTCGCCTCGCGGTGAGCAGATGTCGTGGGGGTCCTTCGAGTCGGGCCACGGAGATCTTGAGGTCGGTGACGTCGGCGGCGACGGCGTCGATGCGGCGGACCATCCACGCGGCGCCGACGAACATGCTGGTGCCGAGCGTCACCACGACACCGATCGCGCTGATGATGACCGCAAGAACCTCCGTCGACACGCGTGCTCTCCTTGCTCGGATGGGTGTGTTGACGACGTTACGCCGCCTTCGCCGGTGTGTGCGCCGGTATTCCAGCATCTGTGAAGAGGTCGCGGTCATCGCGAGCTGTGGAGGAACTGTCAGCTCGCCACGGGCGTCTGCAGGGGCGTCCGCGAGGCGACCACCATCAGCACCGGCACCAGCGCGCACAGCCCCGCCGACACGAAGAACGTCGTACTCGAAGCGGGATCGCGGCTGATCAGCAGGATCAGCGTGGGCACGAACGTGCCGCCGACTGCGCCGCACGCGACGAGTGCACCGGTCACGGCCGCGCTGCGGGCGGGATCGAGGCGGTCGAGTGCGAGTCCGAGGATGAGGCCGTAGCTCGGCGCGAGGAGCACGACCACCGCGGCCAGCGCGGCGAGCGCGCTCCCGGGTGCGGACCCCACCAGCATGCCCGCGACCGCCATCAGGACGGCGGCGGCGCTCGTGGCCGAGACGAGGATCACGATCGGCGACACGGAGAGCCGGCGCAGTCCTGCCGCTCCGAAGCGTCCGATTGCCATCAGCGCCCAGAACGCAGAGGTCCCCAATGCGGCGAGACCCGGATCGACTGCGAGGATCCGCTCGGGGATCACGGCCGACCAGCCGGACAGCACGGTCTCGACGCCGACGTATAGCGGCAGCGCGACGGCGAACGGCAGGAGCACGAGCAGCCCTCGCATGTCGCGGCGTGCGGGAGCCTCGGCACGGGTGACAGGGGATGCCGACCCGGCGAGCATCGCGACCGTCAGGAGGGGAACCGCCGCCAGGACGCCGAGCGCCGGACGCATTCCCGAGCCGGCGGCGACGAGCAGCGGGGTGACCGCCGCGCACACCGCGACCGTGCCGAGCAGCGCGCTGAGCAGCCCCGTCGCGCTGCCGACGGCCACGGACTTCGCCGCCACGGATCCCGAGGCCTCGACCAGTCCGAATCCCAGCCCCGCCACGACGGCCGCGGCGATGAACGCGGCGGGCGTGCCGGCCAGGGCCACCGTGACGATGGCGGCGGCTTGCAGCGCACTGCCGATCATCAGCGCGGTGCGCGGCGGTCGGCGCATCAGCAGCGGCCCGGAGACCAGCACGCCCACCAGTAGCCCGGCGAACAGCGCGGGCACGGCGGCGCTGAGGTCGGTGGCCATCCCGCGCTCGGCGGAGGGGAGTATCGCAGGGACGAAGGCGGCCGTGACACCGAGACCCGCGAATGCGGTGAACAGCCCCGCCCGCGCGCGCCCAGCGTCGTTCGTCATGCCCCCGACCGCACGCGGTGCACAGCGGCGAACGTGTCGCGCAGTGCTTCCATCGAGCGGTCGTAGTTCGACTGCGCCACGCCGATGAAGATGCAGTCGACCACCATGAGCTGGGCGATCCGGCTGCCGAGAGCTCCGGAGCGGAAGCCGGTCTCCCGGGCGGCGGTCGTCAGCACGATGTCGGCCTGGTCGGCCAGCGGGGCGCCGGCGTGATTCGTGATGGCGATCGTGGTCGCTCCCGCTCGGCGCGCAAGCAGCAGGAACTCGATCGTGTCGGTGGTCGCGCCAGTGTGCGACACCGCGATCGCGACGTTGCCGGGGCCGAGCGTCGCAGCCGACGTCCATGCGGAGTGAGGATCTGACCACTCCAGAGCGGTGCGCCCGATGCGGGTGAGCTTGCGCTGCAGGTCGAGTCCGACGATGGAGCTCGCGCCGACGCCGAAGATGTCGACCCTGGTGGAGGAGGTGATCGCGTCGACTGATGCCCGCAGCGATTCGGTGTCGAGCACCTTCGCGGTGTCGGCGAGGGAGAGCGTCTCGGCGAGCGACACCTTCGCGACGATGTCGGCCAGCGTGTCGTTACGGTCGATGTCACCGGAGACCGCGGGGAGCGCGGCGGTGTCGAACGTCTCGCGCTCCACGTCGCGCAGCACATGGTTTCGGAGTTCGCGCACGTGCTCATAGCCGAGTCGCTTGCAGAAGCGCACGACCGAGGTGGTCGAGGTGTCGCAGCGCTGGGCGAGCTCGGCGATCGAGAGTCCTGCCGTTCCCGCCGGGTCGGCGAGGAACAGGTCGGCGATGCGCTGTTCGCTCGGACGCAGCTCGGGGCGGATCGCGCGCATGCGGACGAGCACGGGGTGCGCGCCGGCTTCATCGCGGGCGGCTTCATGGGGCATGGGGTCTCCGATCACTGTTCATAACAGTAGAGGAACTTCTGTTACATAAGTAGTGACCTTCGTGTACTTTTGGTACCAACCAAGACCGACGACGTTCACGGGGCGGCAGGCAACAGCGCCTGACCCGACGCCACGGCGACGCGTCACATTCAGGAGGATCCAGCAATGAGCACAGCACGCTGGGCGTCACTCGGCGCTCTCACGGCGACGGGCCTCGCCGTCGCCCTCGTCATCACCGGTTGTTCCGCACCCGCATCCGCCCCCAAGCCCTCGGAGGGTGCCGCGGGCGGCGACCTCGTCGTCGGCGTCACGAGCGATCCCGACACCCTCTTCCCGTGGAAGGCGACGCAGTTCCAGGCCGTCAACGTCCTCCAGAACCTGTACGGCACGCTGACCGAGTTCGACGAAGATCTCAACGTGGTCCCCGGCCTCGCCGAGTCCTGGGATGTCTCCGAAGACGGCCTCACCGTGACGTTCAACCTTCGTGAGGGCGTCACTTTCGCCGACGGCAGCACGTTCGGTTCGGAAGACGTGAAGTACTCGCTCGACGCCATCGCGGCCGAGGCGACGGCGGCCGTCGCGCGCACCTCGCTCGCCTCGGTCACCGCGGTCGAGGCCACCGACGAGAAGACCGTCACGCTCACGTTGAGCGCTCCCGACGCCGCTCTCCCCGCGAACCTCGCCGTGATCAACATGGCGATGCTCTCCTCGGACGACACCGAAGAGGGGCTGAACGCCACCCCGAACGGCACCGGCCCCTTCATCCTCGACGACCGCAAGGCCAGCCAGTCCATCACGCTCGCCAAGAACGTCGACTACTGGGGCGACACCGCGCTGCTCGACACGGTCGAGTTCCGCGTGATCCCCGACGAGTCGTCGATCGTCTCGGCGATGCAGTCCGGCAACGTGCAGCTGGCCGTGTTCGACGACCCGCTGGTCGCGCAGACCGCGGAGGGCGCGAACGTCGAGGTCGCCACGACCCCGCAGCTGAGCTACCACGCGCTGCAGCTGAACGCCACGCGCGGCGACCTGACCGATGTGAACGTGCGTCTCGCCGTCCAGTGCGCGATCGACCGCCAGGAGGTGCTCGACACAGCAGCTCTCGGGGAGGGTGAGGTCACCGGCCCGATCACCTCTCCCGCGTACAAGTCCGACCCCGAGGCGCGTCCGTGCCCCGAGCGCGACCTCGACAAGGCCGCCGAGTACCTGAAGAAGGCGGGAAAGGAAGACGGCGTCACCATCAAGACGATCGTCTCGCAGGGCGAGTACGCCACCTCGGTGAACGAGGCGCAGAACCTCAAGGCCCAGCTGGCGGATGCGAACATCACGCTCGACCTCGAGGTGCTCGAGTCCGGTGCGTACGTCGACCGCTGGATCGCGGCCGACTTCGACGCCGCGGTCGCCCTCAACGGCGGCCGTCCCGACCCCGACGGCATGTACGGACGCTACTTCACCAGCACCGGCAACCTGAACAAGGTAGCCGGCTACTCCTCGCCCGAGCTCGACGCACTCTTCGCCGAGGGGCGCCAGACGGCCGACCCCGACAAGCGCAAGGACATCTACGCGCAGGTCTCCGACAACCTCGAGGACAACGCCGCGTGGATCTGGCTGTTCACGAGCTACACCTACACCGCGACAGCGTCGACCGTCGACGGCTTCGTCCCGATGGTGAACGGCTCGCTGCAGTACCTGCGGACCACCTCCATCAAGTAGCGGATCGAGGGGGCGCGGCCACCCCGCGCCCCCTCCCTCCCCGACGACAGGCAGCCACACACGCGCATGTTCAGACAGCTCCTCCGCAACAGCGTGCTGCGA
>JBOGEI010000007.1:0-39498 GCA_050701935.1 Microbacterium sp. | reverse complement strand
TCCTGGGCCAGGGCCGTACTGCGGAGGCTCGCAAAGCCGAAGGCAAGCGACTCACCGCAGTGGTCGCCCGGGACCCTCGGGTCTCCGGACACTTCATCGCCGCGGCCGTCGCCGCAGGTCTCGCCTCCTCGGGAGTGGACGTGCTCGAGGCGGGGGTCATTCCCACGCCTGCTCTCGCGTTCCTCGTCGCCGACCGTGACGCCGATTTCGGCGTGATGATCTCTGCGTCGCACAACGCCGCTCCCGACAACGGCATCAAGATCTTCGCGCGAGGTGGCCGAAAGCTCCCCGACGTGGTCGAGCAGCGCATCGAAGAGGCGATGGCCGGCCAGATGCTGCGCCCGACGGGTGCCGGCGTCGGCCGCATCGACCGGTTCTCCGACGCGGAGGATCGCTACGTCGTGCATCTCCTGGGCTCTCTGCCTAACCGTCTCGAGGGCATCCACGTGGTGCTGGACTGCGCGCACGGAGCAGCATCAGGCGTGTCTCCCGAGACGTTCCGCGATGCGGGCGCCGAGGTGACGGTCATCGGTGCAGACCCCGACGGCTGGAACATCAACGACGGTGTCGGCTCGACGCATCTCGACAACCTCGCTGAGGCTGTCGTTCGACTGGGGGCCGACATCGGCATCGCCCACGACGGTGACGCCGACCGCTGTCTTGCCGTGGATGCCGAAGGCAACCACATCGACGGCGATCAGATCATGGCGATCATCGCGGTGTCGATGAAGGAGCGCGGCCACCTCACCGACGACACCCTCGTGGCGACCGTGATGAGCAACCTCGGTCTGCATGTCGCGATGCGAGAGCACGGGATCACCGTGCGCCAGACCGCCGTCGGCGACCGCTACGTCCTCGAGGACATGAACGAGGGCGGCTACGCCCTGGGTGGCGAGCAGTCCGGTCACGTCATCATGAGCGAGTACGCGACCACTGGCGACGGCATCCTCACCGGGCTCCACCTCGTGGCTGAGATGGCACGCCAGAAGAAGACGATCGCCGAGCTCGCCTCGGTGATGACCGTCTATCCTCAGGTGCTCATCAACGTGCGCGATGTCGACAAGGACCGTGTGTCCGAAGACGCGGTCGTGCAGCAGGCCGTGCGCGACATCGAGACCGAGCTGGGCGATTCCGGTCGGGTGCTGCTGCGCAAGTCCGGTACCGAGCCGCTGGTGCGGGTGATGGTCGAGGCTGCCGACGCTGAGTCGGTGCACGCCTACGCCGGACGCCTCGCCGAAGTCGTCCAGGAGCGCCTCGCGCTCTGACACCGAAATGCTTCGGAAACGGCCGGTCGCTGGTCTCAGCGGGCGGCCGTTTCGTGTTCCTCGTTGCGGTGCGCGCGGAGGGCGCGAGGGGTCGTGCCGTAATCCTCGTCGAGTGCGCGGCGCAGACTCATCGGGGAGTGGAAACCGGCACGCTGCGAGACCTGCTCGATGCTCAGAACGTCGAATCGACTGTCGGTCAGAAGCGACTTGGCCAGGCGTGCGCGCTGGTGCCGGATCTCGCCGGCCACGCTGTTCTCCGCCTCGGCGAAGACCAGCTGGAGCTGACGCAGCGAGGACTGCACCTCACGGGCGACCGACGCCGGGTTCAGAGCGGGGTCACCGCACTGCTGTGCGATGACCGCCACAGCTCGGTCGCGCAGCGCAGCCCTGGGAGAGCGCTGACCGGAAGCCGCACCCACACGGTCGAGCAGGATCGCGCCGCTCATCTCCACGATCAGGTGCTCGATCGCGTACCGTTCGATCGATGTCGCCTGCTCATCGGTATCGAGGATCTGCTCGATGAAGGCCTGCATCGCCCGATCCAGTGGTCGCCGTTCGCTGAGGATCCAGGCGACCGAGGGCAGCGCAGCGACGAAGGCCCCGAGCGCAGCGCGAGGGACGTAGGCGGCCGTCACGTGCCAGGCGCCTTCGCAGCGCACGTGGTGGGTGACCCCTGGCGCGGCGAGCACGAGCCCGCTCTCGGTCTGCATCCACGGCCCGTCCGCCGTCTTGGTGGACAGCCCTGCAGCGTCGACGAATGCGAAGACGGCATGCTCCGGGTGAGCCGTCGCGGTGTCGATCGCCAACTCGGTGCTGGCTCCGTGCAACGACAGCAGGATCACCGGGCCCGGTGTCCGTTCCAAAGCGACCAGCGCCGAGCGGGCACCGACGGCGCGAACGCCATGGGCGCTCAGCTCCGCAGCGCCGATCTCTCTGACGTTTCCTTGACTCATACAGCACCCCCCGACGCTGATGACCGTGAGGGCGGTACCGGCCATGGGGTCGGTGCTCGCCGGGCTCGCTCCTCACCGACCAGCGGATGATGCGGACGGGGAAGCGCTCGCTTCGTCAGAGGATACCGGCGCGGAGGGGGAAGGCAACAGGGCCTGTCGTACCTGGCCCCCAAAGGTTCTCACCCTCGCGCATCACGCCACTTCAGCTGCTCGATGTACCGCAGCAGAACGCCTTCGCGCAGAGCCCATGGCGACACTTCGAGTTCGTCGATCTGCAACGCGGTCATCGCCGCGTGCAGGGACACCGCAGCCGCGACGATCTGGAACGTGCGGTCCGGAGTGATGCCGGGCAGCTCCTGCCTGGCCGAAGCGGGAAGCCGTGCGAGTCGGGGGATCCAGGAGCCGAGCGCCGCCCTGGGCAGCAGCATCCGCTCGCTTCCCGACCATCCGGGCACGGGGTAGCCAACCAACCGGGCGAGGGAGCGGATGGCCTTCGAGGATCCGACGACGTGGTCGGGGCGGGGGAGCGCGGCGAACGGTGGCAGCACGGCAGCGAGGGTCGTCTCGGCATGCGTGCGCAATCGCTCGACGTCGGCTTCACCAGGAGGATCGTTCGGCAGGAACTGCACGGTCATGCGTCCGGCCCCGAGCGGTACGGATGCTGCGGCATCTGGCATCTCCTCCGCCCCCGCCGCGATCTCCAGCGAGCCGCCTCCGATGTCGAGCAGCAGGATCTGCCCGGCTGACCAGCCGAACCAGCGGCGTACCGCGAGGAAGGTGAGCTCGGCCTCGGTCTCGCCGTCGAGAACCTGCAGAGGCTGACCGAGGGCTGCCTCGATGCGGGCGATCACGTCGGCACCGTTGCGCGCATCGCGCACAGCGCTCGTCGCCGTCGCCAGCAGCGCGTCGACGCGCTCGCTCGCCGCGATGCGACGCGCGCGGGCGACCGCGACCTCGAGTGCGACCACACCCTCCTCCGAGATCGAGCCGTCGGGGGTGAGATAGCGCATGAGGCGCAACACCGTCCTGTCGCTGGTCGTCGCGAGCGGACGTCCACCTGGGCGGACATCGGCCGCCAGCATGTGGACGGTGTTGGATCCGATGTCGAGGACTCCTAGGCGCACGGGAAGAGAATACTCGCCCGCGGGGTGCGTCGCGGCTCTACTGCACTGCCGCTCGACGTCACAGGCACGTGACTCCGTTCGTCATGCAGGGGAACAGATCGACCTGCATGGCAACAGATGGACCAGCCCGAACACGGCTCACAGCAGATCGATAACGTCGGCCCCATGCCCGATAGCGCCGTCCTCCTGCCCATCGCCGCGCTCGCCGTGACCCTGGCCGCGTTCGTCGGCATCGTCGTGCTCCGTCGACGTGGTGCGGGTTTCACCTCGCTCGTACTGATCGCGCTCGTCGTCGGGATCGGCATCGGGATCGGGTTCCGAGACGGCCTCGCGTATGTGGACGTGCTCGGCGACCTCTACGTGCAGATCATCACGGCGATCGTCGCTCCGCTCATCTTCATCTCGATCCTCTCCAGCATCACGTCGTTAGGGTCGGCTCGGAAGCTGCGCACGATCGGACTCTCCAGCGCCTTCTGGCTGCTCCTCACCAACGCGGTCGCCATCGTGCTCACGCTCGCCGTCGCTCTCAGCGTTGGACTGGGGCAGGGAGTGGAACTCGATCTCGACGAGGGCAGCGGCGGCACCCTGACGGGACTGATCAAGCCGCTCGACCAGGTGCTGCTCGGCCTGTTCCCCTCGAACATCGCAGGAGATTTCGTCAGCAACAACATCACGGGGATCATCCTTTTCGCTCTCCTCTTCGCGGTCGCCTACTTGGTGGCGAACCGCGGAGACGACCCGAACCTGCGCTCGTTCAAGAGCGTGATCGACGGCGCGAGGAAGGTCGTCATGACCGCGGTCGGGTTCATCATCGAGCTCACGC
The DNA here is from genome assembly GCA_050701935.1 of Microbacterium sp. GTDB lineage: Bacteria > Actinomycetota > Actinomycetes > Actinomycetales > Microbacteriaceae > Microbacterium. The sequence goes on along the minus strand of JBOGEI010000007.1, from coordinate 35,333 downwards.
CCTTCGCCGTCCTGGCCCTCGTCGCGACCACGACGGCCACGGCCGTCACACGCATCGAGACCGTCGTGGCGCTCGTGCTGGTGCTGGTGCTGGCGCTGGGTATCGCCTTCGTCGATGCCTACATCGTCAACGGCGTGATGCTGCGGGTTTTCGCCGACGTCAACCCGATCCGCTGGTTCCGCCTGCTGACTCCGGCCCAGTACACGGCGTTCACGACGCAGTCCAGCGTCGGCACGCTTCCCCTGACGATTCCGACGCTCACCCGAAAGGTGGGGGTTTCCGAGGACATCGCCGCGTTCACCGCTCCGATCGGCACGACCATCGGGATGCCGGGGTGCGCGGGCATCTGGCCGATCATCGTCGCCGTCTTCTCTATCAACGTCCTCGGCATCCAGTACTCGGTGTGGGACTACGTCGCCCTCGCCGGGCTGTGCCTGCTGGTCTCGCTCGGCACCGCCGGAGTCCCCGGCACCGCGATCATCACCGCCACCGCCGTGCTCAGCGCTTCGGGACTTCCCGTCGAGGTCCTGGTCGTGCTCATCCCCATCAGCGCCGTCGCCGGCACCGCGTCGACGATGGCCAACGTCACGGCGGCCGCGACGGCGGCGACGATCGTCGCCCGGCGCCTGGGCGTGCTCGACGATGCAGTGTTCCGTGGTGAGCGACTGCCGGCGACGCCGCCCACCGAGCCCGCATCGCGGCGCGAGCGTCGGCGCACGCAGACCGCGCCGACGCCCACCGTCTCAGACCTCGGCATCCCCGCCGACCTCCCCATCGGGCAGTGCGAGCTGCCCGTTCCGCGTTCGACTCACGAGAAGGTCTCACGATGAAATCCCCCAGCCGCCCCCGACTGCTCTCCGCACTCGCGGTCTCCGCCGCGATCCTGCTGGCTCCGATCGCGGTTCCCACCGCAGCGCACGCCGCGGGCGACGTCTGCGACCTGTGCTCCATCAACTTCGACCTCGGTGCCTGCGAGAAGCTCGGCGGCTACCCGTACGACTCGACGGTGGAGGCACCTCCGGCAGCGGTCGGCGGTGGATCCGCACCCAAGCCTGCTCCCGCCCCTGCGCCGGCGCCGGCGCCCGCACCGGCGCCCGCCCCCGCACCTGCCCCCGCTCCGGCGAAGCCTTCTGTGACGAACGACAAGCCCGCCGCGGGCACATCGAACACGACCACGGTGCCGGACGCGGCGACCATCGTGGCCGCGACAGTCCCCACGGCCCCCGCCGGTCTCTCCCACGAAGTCGACGGCCGCAGCGTCGCCCTGTCGTGGACCGCCCCCGCCGACGGCGGCTCTCCCCTCACCGGGTACAAGCTGATCGTCAACGACGCAACGCCGATCAGCATCCCGGCCGACGCCACTGCATACGAGATCGACCTCGGCGCGGGAACCTACGACCTCGCGTTGATCGCCACGAACGCGGTGGGCGACTCCGTGGCGTCCGAGTCGATCGAGGGGCTCGAGATCGCCGCGGAAGAACCGGAGAAGACCAAGCCCGCCACGACCGACGCCCCGGCTGAGGCCGGTGTGCCGCTCGCCGGCCCGCTGACGCTCGGCGGGATCGTCGTCGTCGCGGGCGGGCTGCTCACCTGGTGGTGGCTGCGTCGCCGGGCCGCGGCACGAGTCCCGGCTTCGCCGTCAGACGCCACCACCCCGATCCTCTGACCCGAACAGACCACGCACCGAGAACAGGAACAACCACCATGCCCACACATGCACGAGGAAGACGCCTCGCCGCAGGCGCCGTCATCGCCGCCCTCGCGGTCGGCGGAGCCACGGGGCTCGCCGCCATCCCGGCGTCCGCCGCGCCGACTCCCGCTTTCGACTACTTCGCGGACACCATCCCGGGCCTGCGCGCCGGCTCGGTGTTCGAATCCGTCACCTTCGAGAGGTTCGAGAGCCTCCTCAGCAGCGACGGCACCTACGCGTTCCTGTTGGGCGGCCCGGAGGACGCCACGACGGCGGCGACGGCTGCGGAGATCGACAGGGTCGCTCAGCAGTACGGAGTCGATGCGATCTACACGTTCGATCCGCTGCTGGACGGCGAGTCGGTCGACATCCGCACCTTCGTCACCGGAGTCGCAGGCGAGGCAGCCGGCGCTCTCTACACCCGCCTCGTCGACGGCTACCTCAACAAGGACACGGCTCCGCAGTTCGGTGCCGGCACCGACCCCTACCTCTTCGTGTACGACGGCGACCGCACGGTCGGAGGGGTGGACGACCGCATCATCGCCTCGCTCGGCGGCACCGAGGACGCCACCTCCGCAGCGACGGACGAGTACCGCCAGCAGGTGGCTGCGGTGTTCGAGGCGGTCGCCGTCAACGGGACAGCGAAGCTCGACACCCAATCGCAGTACGAGTTCTTCTCGGACGCCGTCAACTCCCGTCACCGCGCGGCGTACAGCACCAACCTCACCGCGTACGGCGAGACGATCTTCACCCCGGCCGACGAGAACGATTTCGTGCTGCAGTCGATCACCTATCCCGAGCTGGTCGAGCTGCTCGAGTCCGGCGGTGACCACACGATCCTGTTCGGTGGCACCTGGTGCCACAACACGCGCGCGGTGATCCGCGACGTGAACCACAAGGCCGCCGAGTCGGGCGTGCAGACCGTGTACGTCTTCGACCTTCGTCTGGACGGCTGGAGCGGCGCGAACGCGCACATCCGCGACACGAACTCGTCGATCGCGCACCTCTACGGCGACCTCGTGCGCACGCACCTCCCGAACCTCAAGACCCAGTACGTGCTCGACGGCAGCGCCGGGCAGCGCGTCGAGTACTACCCGGGCGGTGACACGGCGACGGCGAAGGCGACCGCCCGCAAGCTCCAGGTGCCGTATCTGTTCGAGTACGACGGCTCCGACCAGGTCGCCCCCGTCACGAAGAACTGGATCCAGGACAACGGGCAGGCGGGGTACCGCGAGTACATGACCGAATGGTGGTGGATCTCCGACCTGCAGGGGCCCGCCAAGCGCCCGAACCAGACCGATGAGCAGTACGCGGCGGGTCGCGCGACGAACCTCGCCTTCGCCGACGAGGCGCTGGCGAAGCTCGACGAGTTCTTCGGGATCGTCCCTGAACCGCAGCTGACCGCGCCGGCCGCTCCGGCTGCACCGACGGCGACCGCTGTCGGCACCGACGTCACCGTGACGTGGACGGCACCGGCATCCGACGGCGGCTCGCCCGTCACCGGGTACTCGGTGACGCTCGGGACTGCGACGGCGGAAACCGCCGCCGGAGTCACCACGCACACCTTCCGCGGGGTGCCGGCGGGCACCCATGCGGTGACGGTGACGGCGACCAACGCGATCGGCCGCTCGGTGGGCTCGCCCGTCGCATCCGTCACGATCGGCGCAAGCCAGCCCGGCGGGGGAGACGTACCAGGTACGGGGAACGCCGCCATCACCGTGACCGGCGACCTCCGCCCCGGCGGCGAGATCACGGTGCGGGGCACCGGAGTGGCCTCCGGGTCAGACGGCGTGCGCGTCGAACTGCATTCCACCCCGACGGCCCTCGGAACGACGGCCGCAGCCGCCGACGGCAGCTTCACACTGAGGACCCGGATTCCCGCGGCCGTACCGGCGGGCGCGCACTCCGTGGTCGTGTTCGTCGACGGTGTCGAGGTGGCCAGGGCATCGGTGACGTTGAGTGCATCGGGAGCGGCGAACACCGGGCTGGCGAGCACGGGTGCCGACTCCGGCCTGCTCATCGCCGGTGCCGTCTCCGCCGCGCTCCTGCTCGGAGTCGGTGCCGTGCTGGTCAATCGTCGCCGACGAGGATCCCCCGGATCCTGACGAGAGCCCGACGCGATCGGATGCCCCTGCCCTCCTCGGGGAGCAGGGGCATCCGGCGCGTCACGCGCCCGAGCACGCCGATACGATGTACTCCGTGACCACTGCCGACCCCACGCTGCCGCTGTCGCCCTATCGGGAGATCGGTCGCGCGGAATGGGCTCGGCTCGCAGCCGGGCTCGACCAGCCGCTCACCGAGACCGAGGTCGTCGAGCTCCGGGGCATCGGAGACCGCCTCTCGCTCACCGAGGTGCGCGAGGTCTATCTCCCGCTGAGCCGCCTGCTCAGCCTGTACGCGACCTCGACGAAGCGTCTGGGCGCCGCGACGTCGTCGTTCCTCCAAGAAGACGACACGACGACGCCGTTCGTCGTCGGCGTCGCCGGTTCCGTGGCGGTGGGCAAGTCGACGATCGCCCGTCTGCTGCGCGAGCTCATGAGCCGCTGGCCGGGAACGCCGAGGGTCGAGCTGGTCACGACCGATGGATTCCTGTACCCGAACGCCGAGCTCGAGCGTCGCGGGATCATGGACCGCAAAGGGTTCCCGGAGTCGTACGACCGCCGCGCGCTGATCGATTTCCTCACCGAGGTGAAGAGCGGTGCCACCGAGGTGCGCGCCCCGTTCTACTCGCACATGCGCTACGACATCGTGCCGGACGCGAACGTCGTGGTGCGTCGCCCCGACGTCGTGATCGTCGAGGGACTGAACGTGCTGCAGCCCCCGCCCGCTCCGAACGACGTGGCGGTGAGCGACCTGTTCGACTTCTCGATCTTCGTCGACGCCGACACCTCGCACATCGAGAAGTGGTACGTCGACCGCTTCCTCGCGTTGCGCCAGGCCGCGTTCAGCAATCCCTCTTCGTACTTCAACGTGTTCGCCCACCTCACGGATGAGGAGGCGATCACGACGGCGCTCGGGTACTGGAACGAGATCAACATGCCCAACCTCGTCGAGAACGTGATGCCCACCAGGCACCGGGCGCGTCTGGTGCTGCGCAAGGGCGCGGACCACGATGTCGAGAGCGTGCTGCTGCGCAAACTCTGAGCCGGCTCGGCGCTGGCCGGTGCGAGCGAAGAATGTACGGACGACTCGCAAAAATCTCGCCTTACTCTTGATCGCATGTGTGGAATCGTCGGATACGTGGGCCCTCGCCCGAGCCAAGACATCCTTCTCGCCGGCCTCGCCCGCCTCGAGTACCGCGGCTATGACTCCGCGGGAGTCGCCGTCATCGACGCCGACGGCTCGCTCGGGATGCGCAAGAAGGCGGGCAAGCTCGCCGTGCTGCGTGATTCCCTTGCCGACGCGCCGCTCCCTGACGGGTCGACCGGCATCGGTCACACCCGCTGGGCGACGCACGGCGGCCCGACCGACGTCAACGCGCACCCGCACCTGGCCGACGACGACAAGCTCGCCGTCATCCACAACGGCATCATCGAGAACTTCTCCGCGTTGCGTGAAGAGCTGCTCGCCGACGGAGTCGTCTTCCGCAGCGAGACCGACACCGAGGTCGCGGCCGCCCTGCTCGGACGCGCGTACGCCGACAACGGCGGAGACCTGCAGCTCGCGTTCCGCAGCGTCGTGAACCGCCTCGAGGGCGCTTTCACCCTGCTCGCGATGCACGAGGACCACCCGGGCCTCGTCGTCGGCGCGCGCCGCAACTCGCCGCTCGTCATCGGACTCGGCGAGGGGGAGAACTTCCTCGGCTCCGACGTCGCCGCCTTCATCGAGTACACGCGCAAGGCGCTGGCCATCGGCCAGGATCAGATCGTCTCGATCACGCCCGATGCCGTCACCGTCATGGACTTCGCCGGCACGCCCGTCGCGCCGGAGCCGTTCGACGTGTCCTGGGACGCCGCTGCCGCCGAAAAGGGCGGATGGTCCAGCTTCATGGCCAAGGAAGTCGCCGAGCAGCCCGAGGCGGTCGCCAACACGATCCGCGGCCGCATCAAGGACGGCCAGGTCGTCATCCCCGAGCTCGATGGGCTCGACGAGCTCTTCATCGGCATCAACCGCGTCATCATCACCGCCTGCGGCACGGCGTCCTACGCGGCGCTCGTCGGCAAGTATGCGATCGAGCAGTGGGCGCGCGTCGCGGTCGACGTCGAGCTCGCGCACGAGTTCCGCTACCGTGACCCCGTCATCGGTGCCGACACCCTGGTCGTCTCGATCAGCCAGTCGGGCGAGACCATGGACACCCTCATGGCCGTGAAGTACGCCCGAGAGCGCGGCGCGCGCACACTCTCCATCTGCAACACGCAGGGTGCGACGATCCCGCGCGAGTCGGACGCCGTCGTGTACACCCACGCGGGGCCCGAGGTCGCGGTCGCTTCGACCAAGGCGTTCTCGGCACAGATCACCGCGCTGCTGCTGCTCGGCCTGCACATGGGCCGCGTGCGCGGTGCGGTGGCGGACGCATCGGTCGACGTCGCTGAGCTCACGGCTCTCCCGGAGAAGATCGCGAAGGTGCTCGAGAGCGAGCACGAGCACGTCACCCAGCTCGCCGGTTGGATGGCCGACACCCGATCGGTGCTCTTCCTCGGTCGCCACGTGGGCTACCCGATCGCACTCGAGGGTGCGCTCAAGCTCAAGGAGATCTCCTACATCCACGCCGAGGGCTTCGCAGCAGGCGAGCTCAAGCACGGTCCGATCGCGCTGATCGAGCCGGGGCAGCCGGTGTTCGTCTTGGTGCCGTCTCCGCGTCACTCGGCGCTCGTGCACTCCAAGGTCGTCTCGAACATCCAGGAGATCCGCGCTCGCGGTGCCCGTGTGATCGTGATCGCCGAGGAGGGCGACGCCGCCGTGCTGCCGTTCGCCGACGAGGTCATCCGCATTCCGCTCGCAGGAGCGATGTTCGAGCCGCTGCTCGCCGTCGTCCCGCTGCAGATCTTCGCGATGGCTCTGGCAACAGCGAAGGGGCTCGACGTCGACCAGCCGCGCAACCTCGCGAAGTCCGTCACGGTCGAGTAAGCCCGTCTCCTCATCGCTCGAATGGCCTTGTTTCCAACCGAAACGGGGCCATTTGGGCGATCTCAACCGGAAGCATGCTCGATAGGCTGAACGAGTGATCATCGGCACCGGCATCGACCTCGTGGACATCCCGCGATTCGAGCGGACGATGGCACGAACGCCGCGACTGCGAGAGCGACTCTTCGCTCCATCGGAGCGCGCTCTGCGGCTTCCGTCGCTCGCTGCGCGCTACGCCGCCAAGGAAGCGCTGATCAAGGCGCTGGGCGGCTCGGACGGTGTGCACTGGATCGACATCGAGATCGCATCGGAGCCCTCGGGTCGTCCCCACTTCGTTCTCTCCGGCTCGACGGCGGCCGTCGTCGAGGAGCGGGGAATCCTCACCCTGCATCTGACTCTCACCCACGACGCCGGCCTCGCTGCCGCTTTCGTCGTCGCCGAAGGAGCACCGCTGTGACCGTCCCGTTCCGTGAAGCGACCATCGACCTCGACGCGATCGCCGACAACGTGCGGCACTTCCGCCGGCTCACCGGCGTCGATGTGATCGCGATCGTCAAGGCCAACGCCTACGGGCATGGAGCGGCCGCCGCTGCCGTCGCCGCGCTCTCCGCCGGTGCCACCCGCATCGGCGTCGCCGAGATCCCCGAGGCGCTCGAGCTGCGCAGGCAGGGCGTGCACGCCCCGATCATGGCCTGGCTGCACGCGCCGGGGGAGCGGTTCGAACACGCCGCGGCGCAGGACATCGAGGTAGGGATCTCGTCCTTCGACCAGCTCGAGGCGGCCGCCACGGCAGCAGCGGTCGACCGTCCGGTCGGCGTGCACCTGAAGTTCGAGACCGGGCTGTCGCGCAACGGCATCGCGCCGGCCGACTGGGGACGCGTGCTGGCCGAGGCCGCGCGTCTCGAGCGCATCGGACGCCTGCGCATCGTCGGACTCTTCAGCCACCTCTCCAACACCTCGGTGGAAGACGACAGAGCCGCGCTCGCGAAGTTCGAGGAGGGGGTCGCGGCCGCGGCATCCTTCGGCATCCACCCCGAGATCCGGCACATCGCCGCCACCGCCGCGGCGATCGACCTTCCGGAGATGCGGCTCGATGCCGTGCGGATCGGCGTGGGGCTCTTCGGGCTCTCGCCGTTCGACGACCGCAGCTCCGCCGAGCTCGGGCTGCGCCCGGCGATGACACTGCGCGGATCGATCGCGGCGGTCCGCCGGGTGCCGGCCGGAACGGGCGTCTCCTACGGCTATGACCATCGCACCGACCGCGACACGACGCTGGTCCTCGTTCCGCTCGGATACGCCGACGGCGTGCCGCGCAACGCCTCGGGGAGGCTTCCCGTCTCGATCGGCGGACGCCGATTCGTGAACGTCGGTCGTATCGCGATGGATCAGTTCATCGTCGACGTCGGCGACACCCCGGTCTCGATCGGCGACGAGGTGGTCCTCTTCGGTGATCCCACGCTCGGAGTGCCGTCCGCAGCCGACTGGGCCGACGCAGCCGAGACCATCAACTACGAGATCGTGACGCGCATCGGCCCACGAGTACCCCGGCGGACCGTATGAGTGTCGATCCCGCTTTCCTCGGACGCCGGGAGATCGCGACCAGCGAGGCGATGGAGCAGCTCGGTCTTCGGATCGGCGAGCAGCTGGAACCCGGCGACCTCCTCGTCCTCACCGGTCCTCTGGGTGCGGGCAAGACCACGTTCACCCGCGGACTCGCCGAAGGCCTCGGAGTACGCGGTCCCGTGCAGAGCCCGACCTTCGTGATCGCCCGCACGCATCCCTCGCTGGTCGGCCGGGCGCCGCTGGTGCACGTCGACGCGTACCGGCTGGGATCAGCGGCCGAGCTCGACGACCTCGATCTCGACCTCGAGCGCTCGGTCGTCGTGATCGAGTGGGGGCGGGGCATGGCGCAGGAACTGGCCGACTCGTGGTGGGACATCGAGCTCGAGCGCCCGATCGGTGCCTCAGACCTCGAACCGTCGGATCTGGACCCTTCGGAACTCGACGCCGATGCGCCGCGGATCGTGACGATCGTGCGCGAGGGCATCTCGTGACCCAGCAATCGGGCCTCGCTCTGGTCGCCGTGATCATCGAAGACGATCCCGACGTGCGCTCGCTGTTGGACGAGGTCTTCCTCGCGGCCGGCTTCGAGACGATCCTCACCGGATCCGGCCCGGAAGGGCTCGCGGCCGTCGAGCAGCACCACCCGGTGATCACGACCCTCGACATCAACCTCCCCGGCATCGACGGCTTCGAGGTCGCGAAGCGCATCCGGCGGATCAGCGACACGTTCATCATCATGCTCTCCGCGCTCTCCGAGGAGTCCGATGTCGTACTCGGGCTCACCTCGGGCGCGGATGAGTATCTCGTGAAGCCGTTCCGACCGCGCGAGCTCCGTGCCCGCATCGAGGCTCTGCTCCGGCGTCCCCGGCTTGCGGACCCCCGCTTCCCCGGCACCGAACTCTCCGATGCCCCCGTCGCCGGTCCTCGACCCACCGACGCCGGCCGGCCGGCCGCGCACGCCGACCAGACGGCGGACGGTGCCACGGTCCTGACCTGGCGGGGCCGCGTGCATCGGGATCTCAGTCTCGACCTCGATACGCGGATGGTCCTGATCGGACAGCGAAGGATCGACCTCACCCCGACCGAGTTCGATCTGCTCGCGATGCTGCTCGAGGCCGGCCTCCGGGTGCGCGGCAAGGCGGATCTCGCACGCGGGCTGCGCGGCGCTGCGGAGGGGCCGAACGACTACGTGAGCGAGCCGGACAAAAGGGCGATAGAGACGCACATCGCGAACCTGAGGCGAAAGCTCGGTGACAGCACGACGCGGCCGCAATACATCGAGACGGTGCGCGGCGTCGGCTATCGCCTCACGTCGGCCGATGGTCCGTGAAAACCGAGGGGCGGGACCGTGGTTCCCCAACCACGGTCCCGGTTGCCTGCGAATCCCCACTCGCGTGGCCCCAGCGTCTGCGTTGTGCCCCAGTCGCAGTATCGGCCCCCACTCAGAATGCTAGGGCTGCGAGGCCGCCTGAAGAGCGGGCTCGACCGATCTTTGAGTAATCTTGCGGCAAAGCTGAGGTTCGACGGGGAGGGTGAGCGCTGATGGTCCGAACCGTCTCTATCTGGCGTTGGCAACTCGTCTTCACCGGCAGCATCGTGGCGATCGTCGTGATGATCACCGCGTTCAAACCGGCGACGTTCGCCAATCCTCTCGTCGTCGCAGGCGCCGGCCTCGTGATCGTGACCACGCTGGTGACCCTGGCGGTGCCCTGGCACAGACTCCCTCGAACCGCGGCCACAGCCGTGCCGCTCCTGGACGCACTCGCGGTGGGGCTCACCACCAACGCCCCCGACCTCCGCCTCGGCTTCCTCTGGGTGTTCCCCGTCGTCTGGCTGGCCACCTACTTCACGATGCCGTGGGTTCTCGGCGGAATCGCCTTCATCAGCGCGACCCTCGTGCTGTTCGCCGACCAGAGCGGCTCTCCCGCCGACATCCTCCTGAGGCTCCTCACCCTCGTGATCACCCTGGGCTTCCTCGGTGTGACGGTGCGCATCGGTGCACAGCGCTCCCGGGCCGCGCGGCGACTCCTGCAACGACGTTCCGAGCAGGTCAATCGCGCAGCAGAGCGCGCCGAGGCGAACCAGCGCCGAGTCATCCAGATCGTCGACGCGTTGAGCGTCGCTCTCGTCGTCGTCACGGCGGGCGGACGCATCCTCCAGATGAACGACGCCTACCGTGCGCTCTACGGACGCGACCGCTTCGGCGCTGCACTGCCCTCGGCCGCGGTCGAATACGACGCCAGGCGCGGCACGGCTCTTCCGCCGTCACGCACATCGCTGGCCCGGGCGGCAGGCGGAGAGCAGCTGCACGCCGAGAGGGTGTGGCTGTTCGACGGCACCGGACAGTGGCGTGCGCTCGAGGTGAGCACGCAGTCGATGGCCAGCGCAGGGGAGGGCGAGGACATCACGCTCGTCGTGATCGACGACGTGACGGCGCTGCTCGAGGTCGACGAGGAACGGCGCACCTTCAACGCAGTCGTCTCCCACGAGCTGCGCAACCCCCTCACCGCGATCATCGGCCACGTCGAGCTGCTCCGCGAGCGCGACGACCTTCCAGGGCGCGTGCCGGCGCAACTCGACATCATCGCGCATGCGGGCGAGCGCATGCAGGACCTGGTCGCGAGCATCCTGCAGCAGACGAGTCGCGCCGCTCAGGAGCCGTTCGCGCCCGTGGATCTGCGCGAGGTCGTCGAGGCGGCTGCCGCCTCGTACGCACCGGTCATCTCCGGCAACAGGCAGCAGCTCGAGATCGCGGGCGCTGCGAGTCTCGTGATCGCCGGTGACCCCTTCCGGCTCCGGCAGGTGCTCGACAACCTGCTCAGCAACGCGGCCAAGTACACCTCGGCCGGGGGGCGCATCGATGTCGCCCTCGATACCGCTTCCACAGGTCAGGCGCAGGTCACGATCGTCGACGACGGGTTCGGGATGACGCCGGATGAGGTGTCACGCGTGTTCGAACCGTATTTCCGCACGGAGAGCGCCGTGCGCGCCGGCATCAGCGGGACGGGACTGGGCATGGGGATCGTGCGCGAGATCGTAGCCGCGCACGAGGGGAGCATCGAGGTCTCGAGCGAGATCGGCATCGGCACCCGCGTGACACTCCGCTTCCCGCAGCGTTTCCCACAGGAGGTGCAGGCATGAGCCCTCTCGTTCCCGTCAGCGTCGACATCACGACGAGCATGGTCGCCGTCGTCACCGTGCTCACCGTGATGGTGATCGGCCTCGGCACGCTCGCGCGCCCGACCAGGGCAACCGTGACCTGGGGAGCAGCTTTCGGCCTGGGGATGCTGGGGGCCTACCTCTGGCTCGCAGGACAGCAGACCGAGGAGCCGGTGCTGCGAGGGGCCGCATCCGCGTTGCTGCTGTGCTTCGAGCCGCTGGTCTGGATCGGCCTGCGGATGCATCTGGAGCGGCGGGCGCGCTGGTGGCCGGTCATCCTGTTCGTCCTGGTCGCTCCCACGCTCCTGGTGGCCACAGCCGGCAGCGGCTGGTACCTGCCCTCGTTCCAGCTCGTCTTCCTCGGCAGTGCCGTCTTCGCCGGCCTGGTGGCCTACGAGCTGCTGCGCGACAGATCGGCTGTCAGGGACATCGTTCTTCCACTGGCTCTCGCCTCGTGCGGCTTCGTGGTGGTGGCGGTCGTGAGCGCGGTGTCCGCCCTGGTGTCCGGCGGAGCCGGCACCGAGGCCCAGCTGAGTGCACTGCGCGGCATGAACGCCGTCGGTACGGTCGTGGTGAGCACCTGTGCGGCGTTCACCCTGGTGCTGATGGTGCGGTCGGAGCAGAAGAAGAAGGACACCGATGACATCGCGGATCGGGCACGTCGGCGGCTCCGCAAGGCCGAGGAGCAGAAGGATCTCCCGTGGTCGATCCTCGACATCCGGCTCGACGACCCCGCCGACCTCAGAGAGGCATCGACGGGTTCGGCGTTCGCGCTCATCGTCGATCGCTTCCACCACGACATCCAGGAGGCTCTGCCGGCGTCGGCAGACGCCGATCGGATCGCTGACGGCCGCGCGATCGTGGTGATCCGCGGCGGCGACGAGTCGGTGCGGCACCACCTGCGTGCGATCCTGACCCGCATCTCGGTGATCGACAGGGAGACCACGGTGACGGGAATCCGGTCGTCTGCGAGCATCGGCTGGGCCACCGCCTCCGTCGTCGGCTACGACTACGACGCGCTCGTGGCCGCGGCGGGCAGGGCAGCCGCGCGGGCGCGCGCTGCCGGCGGCGATCAGTGGAAGCGCGCCACGGCAGCGGATCTGACGCGCGTCTGAGGCCTGTCGGAGCTAAGAGGTGCGGGTCTCGCGGCTGCGTGCGAGGGCGGCGGCGATCGCATCTTGCGCACCGGCACCGGTCTCGGCCGCAGCGGAGACGTTCTCGGCGACGACCGCCTCGATGATCTCGGTCCGCTGGATGCGCGTCTCGCGCGGCGCCTTCACACCGATCCGCACGCTGTCGCCCTTGATCTCGAGCAGCGTGATCTCGATGTCGCCGTCGATGCGTACGCTCTCACCGATCCGCCTCGTCAAAACCAGCATTCGTTCAGCCTAGTGCTGCCGGGACGACGCCGACCGACGGCGCGGGGATGTCTCGTACGACACCGACCGTCTCGATCGTGAGCGCTGCGGCTGTGGCCTCGGTGTAGGAGAGCACAGGGAGCCCGTCGGTCTGCGCCGAGACCAGGCGGCGCACGGCCGGCCGAAGCGACGGTGCGCACACCAGAACCGGCTCTCCGCCTTCGCGCACCGAGGAGACGGCCTGCTTCACGGATTCGACCACGGCCTCCATGCGCTGCGGATCGAAGACGATCTGGGTGCCGTCGTCGCCAGGGCGCAGACTCTCGAGCATCGCCTGTTCGAGGAGCGGGTTGATCATCACCACGCGCAACGTGCCGGCATCAGCGAACCGGGCGGCGATCGCGGGCCCGAGTGCGCCGCGGGCCGACTCGATGAGGCCCTCGGGATCGGTGGAGGTCCGCGCCCGCAGCGCGAGCGCCTCGTAGATCCGACTGAGATCGTTGATCGGCACGCGCTCGGCGAGCAGCCCCTGCAACACGCGCTGGATCTCGGCCAGCGACAGGAGTGCGGGGGTGAGCTCTTCGACCGCGGCGGGGGAGACCTGCTTGAGGGCGTCGGTGAGCTGGCGCACGTCTTCACGACTGAGCAGTCTTGCGGCGTGGGCGTGGATGACGCTGGACAGGTGCGTGATGATCACGCTCGCCCTGTCGATCACGGTGGCACCGGCGAACTCCGCACTGTGCCGCATCTCCATCGGGATCCACTTGCCCTCGAGCCCGAACACGGGGTCGAGCGTCGCGGTGCCGGGAAGCGAATCGAGACCCTGCCCCAGGGCGAGCACGGAGCCCACCGGTGCCATGCCGCGACCGGTCTCGACCCCGGCGATACGGATCACGTAGGTCGACTGCGGCAGCTCGATGCTGTCGCGGGTGCGCACGGGCGGGGCGATGAGGCCGAGGTCGAGGGCGATCCGGCGGCGGAGGGCCTTCACCCGTGCCAGCAGGTCGTCCGGACCGCCTGTCACGAGGTCGACGATGTCGGGGGCGAGGAGGATCTCGAGCGGGTGCACCCGCATCTTCTCGATCAGCTCCTCCGGCTGGTCGGTCGGCGCGACGGTCGGGCTCTGCGCCGCGACCGCCTCCTCGCGCTTCTGGGTCGCCTTGATGCGCTGTGCGATGAGCAGGAGCAGCGCGCCGATAGCGACGAACGGCAGCATCGGCATGTGCGGGATGAGCGACATGATGATCGCGGCGCATCCGGCGATGATCAGCGCGTTGCGGGACTGGCCGAGCTGGGCGGATGCCGCGGTTCCCATCTCCGCCTCCGCCGTGGAGCGGGTCACGATCATGCCGGTGGAGACGGCCATCAGAAGTGCGGGGATCTGCGTGACGAGTCCGTCGCCGATCGTGAGGAGGCTGTACGTGCTCACCGACTCGTCGATCGTCATCCCGTGCTGCACGATCCCGATCGCGATGCCGCCGACGATGTTGATGATGATGATGACGAGTCCGGCGATCGCGTCGCCTTTGACGAACTTGGAGGCACCGTCCATCGCGCCGTAGAAGTCGGCTTCCGCTGCCACCTCGGCTCGGCGCTCCCTGGCCTCCGTGTCGGTGATGAGTCCGGCGTTGAGGTCGGCATCGATCGCCATCTGCTTGCCGGGCATCGCGTCGAGCGTGAACCGCGCACCGACCTCGGCCACTCTCTCGGCGCCCTTGGTCACGACGACGAACTGGATGACGACGAGGATGAGGAACACGACGGCGCCGATGATGAGGGAGCCGCCGACGGCGATGGCGCCGAACGCCTCGATCACCTGACCCGCATACGCCTCGCCGAGCACGAGGCGGGTCGAGGCGACGTTTAGCCCGAGTCGGAACAGGGTGGCCACGAGCAGCAACGACGGGAAGACCGAGAAGTCGAGCGGCTTCTTCACGAACATCGACGTGAGCAGGATCACGAGCGCGAACATGATGTTCAAGATGATGAGGATGTCGAGCAGGAACGGCGGCACCGGCACGACGAGGAGCATGATGATGCCCACGACTCCGATCGGCACCCCGAGCTTGGGAAGCAGCTGTCTCATGCGGTCCTCCGGTAGGGAAGGGAGTGGATGCCGCGGGCGGCTCCGCGTCGTCGCAGCGAGTCGACGAACACGAGCACGCGGGCAACGGCGTTGTACAGGTCTTCGGGGATCTCCTGGCCGAGTTCGCATGCGGCATGCAGTGCGCGGGCCAGGGTGATCTCGCGCACCAGGGGTACTCCGGCGCGCACGGCCTCGTCACGGATGCGCTCCGCGATCACACCGCTGCCCTTCGCGACGACCTTGGGGGCGGCGCGGCCGGGCTCATATCGCAGCGCGACCGCGATATGGGTCGGATTGACCACCACGACATCGGACCCGGCGACGGCGGCGATCATACGGTTGCGGCTGACGGCGAGCTGACGCGAACGCCGCTGCTGGCGGATGAGCGGGTCGCCCTCGGAGTTCTTGTTCTCGTCGCGGATCTCGCGCTTGGTCATCCGCGTGTGCTTGCGGTTGCGGCGCATGACGACGAACATGTCGATCGCCGCGAGAGCGAGCCCGACGCCGATCGCGGTCTGCAGCAACGCGATCGTGCCCTCGGAGGCTGTGCCGAGAAGCCGTGAGATCGAGTGCGCGCCGCTGGCGGTCAGCACGGGCATCAGGCTCGCGATCACGAACCAGAGCGCGATGCCGATGGCGGCGGTCTTCAGCAGGGCCTTGGCGCCCTCCCAGAGCGCCTGCATGCCGAACACCCGGCGGATCCCGTTCACGAGGTTGAACTGCTCGAAGCGTCCGGTGAGCGGCTTCAGATGCACACCGCCCTGGACGACGGCCCCGATCAGCGTGACGATGGCGACGGCGGCCAGCATCACGGTGAGCGTGGGGAGCACTGACGCGAGGCCCCGGCCGAGGGCTGCGAGTGCCGCTTCAGGGGTGGGGGCGTCGACGAGGGAGGTCAGCGTGAGCAGCTGTTCCGTGCCGGCCGATGCGCCGAGGGCGATGGCTGCGGGCATCGTGACGGCCGCCGCGCCGATTCCCAACCAGGCGGTGAGATCCTGGCTGCGTGACAGGCGCCCCTTCTTCCTGGCTTCGCCGAGGTGCTTGTCGGTCGCCTTCTCACTGCGTTCGCCGCTGTCGGTGCCGCTCACTCGTGCACCCCCTGCATCAGCCGCAGTGCCTGTGCGGCGAGGGCATCGACGATGCCGGGGAGCACGGCGTAGACGGTGCCGGCGAGCAGCAGCGTCAGCAGGATCTTCACCGGGAAGCCCATGGCGAAGGCGTTCAGCGCTGGTGCCACGCGAGTGATCAGGCCGAGCCCGACATCGGCGAGGAACAGCACGAGCACGAGAGGGCCGGCGATCTGCACGGCGGCGAGCATCAGTTGGGTCACACCGTCGACCAGGAGCTCGGCGGGGCCGGCGATCTCGAACATGCCGTCGACGGGCACGGCCTCGAAGCTGCGGGCGAGGCCGGCGAGGATCAGCTGATAGCCCCCGGAGGCGAAGAGCAGGGTCAGGGCCGTCAGGTGGAAGAGCCTGGTGAACTGGGCGCCGTTCACGAGCGAGTGCGGGTCGAAGGCCTGCGCGAGCTGGAACCCGCCGAACACGTCGATCAGACTGCCCGCGGCCTGGAGGGCGGCGAAGCACACCAGCACGAGGAAGCCGAGCAGGGAGCCGGTGACCAGCTGCAGCACCAGAGCACCGAGGAACGGTCCGGTGTCGAGGTTCTCGTAGCCGGGGGCGACGGCGGTGCCGACGGCGAGCGAGAGGCCGATCGCGAGCATCGCCTTCACCCGCACCGGGATCGCACCGTAGGAGAACGGCGGGGCGATCATGATGAACGCCGTGATGCGCACTGCCGCGAGCATCGTGGCTTCCAGCCACGCGAAGTCGATCGGGATGTACACGCGGTCATCCGCTCAGCAGTGAGGGGATGCGGGCGAACATCTCGTTCGTGAAGGCGATCATCTCCGCGATCATCCAGTTGCCCGAGATGAGCAGCGCGATGCCGACCGCGACGATCTTCGGCACGAAGGACAGCGTCACCTCCTGCACCTGGGTGATGGACTGCAGGAGCGAGATGGCGAACCCCACCACGAGAGCGGTGACGAGGACCGGGGCTGCGAGCTTCGCCGCGATGATCAGCCCCTGGGTGCCGATGTCGATCACGGCCTCCGGGCTCATCCGACCCCTCCGTAACTCTCCAGAAGGGCGCGGATTATGAGCCCCCAGCCGTCGACGAGGATGAACAGCAGGATCTTGAACGGCAGCGAGATCATGACGGGCGGGAGCATCATCATGCCCATCGACATCAGGGCCGCGGCCACGACGAGGTCGATGACCAGGAACGGGATGAAGATCACGAAGCCGATGATGAACGCGGCCCGCAGCTCGGAGATCATGAATGCCGGGATGAGCGTGTACATCGGAACGCTCGAGGGGTCCTCGGGGTTGGGCTGCCCGGCCATGCGCGTCATGAGGGCGAGGTCTTCTTCGCGCGTGAAGCGGAGCATCCACTCCTGCAGCGGCAGCTGACCGATGTCGATCGCCTGCGTGAAGGTGAGGCTGCCGTCGATGTAAGGCTGCACGGCCACCGTGTTGATCTCGGTGAGCACCGGCCACATGATGAACAGCGACAGGAAGAGCGAGAGCCCTGCCAGTACCTGGTTCGGTGGGATGGTCGGCAGCGAGAGGGCGTTCCTGGTCATCGCCAGCACGACGAAGATCTTCGTGAACGACGACATCATCAGCAGCAGGGCCGGGGCGACCGAGAGCAGGGTGATGCCGAGCAGGGTGAGTATCGAGCCGGAAGGACCGCCGTCGACACCGTTGATGTCGATCGTGACGCCCTCGCCCGGGTCGTCCGGAGTCACCTGCGCGTGCGCCGCGGTGCCCGTGAGGAGCGTCATCACGACGACGAGTGCAGTCACCGCGACGAGGATCAGCGCGAATCGTCGCAGCGCTCGCCCGTCGACGACCCCACGGGGAGCGCTCATCGCGTGCGCCGGATGGCCTCGGCGGTCTGCCGCCAGGTTTCGGGGGAGAGGATGGAGCCTCGCAGCGGATCGTTGCGGTGGCGCACTCGGCGCTGCGGTGCAGGTGCCATCGGAGTCGCGCCCGTCGTCTCGGTCAGGGCGGTGGCGGCGAGGATGCGGTCGAACTCCTCGGCGTCGGAGGCCGCGTCCGATGTAGCCGCCGACCATGCGGGGCGAGCAGGTTCGTCCTCGACGCCGGTGGCTTTGACCGGCAGACGATCGACGACGCTCACGCCGTGCTCGGTGACGCCGAGGACGTAACGGGCGTCCTCGGTCTGGACGACGACGATCTGCGCTTTCGGGCCGACCCCCTGGCGCCCGAGCACCGTGATGACCTCACCGTCGCGACGGCGCGCCTGCGTACGGGCGATGCGGCGCTGCAGGAACCAGAGCACCCCGAGCACGGCCGCGAGGGAGAGCACGACCCGGAGGCCGAGCATGAGGTCGTCCAGGGTCAGGCCTCGACGTTCTCGAGGATGCGGGTGATCCGCACCGCGTAGTCCTGGTCGACGACGACGACCTCGCCGTGCGCGATGATGCGTCCGTTGAGCTTTATGTCGGCGGGTGCGCCGGCCGAGCGGTCGAGTTCGACGATGCGCCCCGGCTCCAGATCGAGCACGTCGCGCACAGCCATCCTCGTGCGTCCGATCTCCACCGTGAGCTCCATCTCGACGCCGGCGATGCGGTGCAGCCGGCGCGAGGAGTTCGAGGCCCCGGCTGGAGCACGGGTGACGATGACGGCGAGACGCCCGATCGTGTGGCCGGCGTCGTCCTGCAGGTCGAAGAGCTGTGCCGCCTGGTCGGAGAAGAGTGCCGAGGCGTCGCCGATAGTGGCATCGCCGAGGGCACCGGATCCGAGAGCGCTCGTCGAGGCTTCGAGAGCGTCGCGGAGCCGGTCGGTCAGCGGGGTGCCGCCGAGCCCGTCGACGAGGATCTCGGGTTCGAACAGCTGAACGGCCAGCTGCGCGCTCGCCTCGCCGACGAACTGCACGATCACGGCGTCGCCGGTGTCGCCGGAGACCTGCGAGGCGCGCGCGACGAGAGGAGAGGCCGTCGGCAGCGACGCGGCGAAGGCGGCGGCGACGGCGGTTTCGTAGGTGGTGGTGGTTGTCACGCTGGCTCCTCGGCGAAGGCGGGATCGGGAACGGTGGTGGTGACGACGCACGCAAGACGCGCCCCGGCGCTGCCGACGGCGGCCGTGGCGACGGTCTGGTCGCCGACGGTGAGGACCATCGGCCGGTCGGCCGAATGCGGGAACGCGATGATGTCGCCGACTGACAGATCCAGCACCTCACGGGGCAGCACAGCACGCGGTGCGAGTCGCAGTGCGACCTCGACCGGTGCGACCTCGACCTGGCGACGGACCAGGCCGGGGGCGGCAGAGCGCTCGGTATCGGAGGGGCGAACGGTGAAGCCGGCGATGACCGAGGCTGGCAGCATGACGCTCGTCGGCACTGTCCGCCCGGCGAGGCGCATCGAGAACCGCGCGACGATGACCGGTTCTCCGGCGGCTGCCACCTGGGCGAACTGCGAGCTGTACTGGATGCCGCTCACGGTCACGCCGCTGGGCAGCAGGCCGTCGAGCGCGCCGGTGAGATGGTCGATCGCGTCGATGATCAGCGAGCGGATCAGAGCCTGCTCGATCGGGGTGAACGTGCGCTCCTCCGAGGCCGCCGCAGCGCGCCCGCCGACCATCTGCACGATCCAGGCCGTTGCGGCAGAAGTCGGCAGCTGCACGATCAGGCGCTCTTCGGACTCGGGAAGGGCGCACACGATCATGGTGGTTGTGGTCGGCAGCGACTGGGCGTACTCGCCGTAGGTCATCATCCCGACGTGCTCGACGGCGATGGTCGCGCGCACGTGGATCTTCGCCGAGAGCTGAGCGGACCACTGTCGGGAGAAGGTCTCGAAAGCCAGCTCCAGAGATCTGGTGTGCTCGCGCGAGAGGGTCGCCGAACGGCCGAAGTCGTACACCTCGACTTCGGCGGTCTTCGTCGCCGTCCCTGCGCGCACTTCGGAGCGCACGCTGTCCTCGATCACCACGAACCCGACTATCGGGCGGTGATCGGCGTGCGTTAGGTGGGAGAGCGGGTCAGGAGGACGGCTTCCCCGCCTGTGCCTGGGGGATGAGCGCGCGCACCTCCTCGCTCGCTCCGGAGAGGATGACGATGTCGACCCTGCGATTCTGTGCCAGCGCCTCGGGTGCGTCTCCGGAGGCGACCGGACGGGTGTCGCCGAAGCCGACCGACTTCAGGTGCGCCGGCGGAAGCCCGGAGGCCTCGACCAGGTGCCGCAGCACCTGGGTGGAACGACCTGCGGACAGCTCCCAGTTGGTGGGGAACGGGGCGACCGATCCTCGCACGTCGGCGTGGCCCTCGACCGAGATCTCATTGGTGGTGGTGACCAGCACCGAGCCGAGTGCGTCGAGCACCAGGACGGCGGTCGAGCTGAGGGTGGTGCTGTTCGTGGTGAAGAACGTCTCGGCGCTCACGAGTCCGATCGTGAGGCCGCGCTCGTCGATCGTGAAGGTGACGTCGGCTTCGAGCCCGTTCTGGGCGAGCACCTGGCGCAACCGCTCGCGGAGGGCGGAGAGCTCGTCGAACTCGGTCTGCGCTGCGGTGAGTTCGAGGTCGGCGAAGTCCTCGCCCTTCTCGTCGACCAGCTCAGGCGGCACGACCACGCCCGTCGTGGCGTCGATCTCGTCCGACGGCTCCTGCCCGAAGCCGGTGGCGAGGGAGGCGCTGAGTGCCTCGAACTTCTCCTGGTCGACGGTCGACATAGCGAACAGCACGATGAACATGCACATCAGCACGGTCACCATGTCCATGTAGGACGCCATCCACCGCTCGTCCGGACCGCTGTGCTCCTCCTGCGGCACGCGGCGCCTGGCTCGGACGCTCACGACGCCTGCTCCGTCTCCTCTGGTGCGGCGTTGCGGGCACGACGGCCGGAGCGGGCGGAGGGACGCTCGGCCACGAGTGCCCGCAGACGCTCGTTGACGAACTGCGGCGGAGCACCGGCCTGGACGGCGAGCATCCCCTCCATGAGCACGGTCATGCGTTCGAGTTCGAGTTCGCCGAGGCGCTGGAGCCTGCCGCCGATGGGCAGCCAGATGAAGTTGGCCGAGAGCAGTCCCCACAGCGTCGCCACGAATGCCGTCGCGATCATCGGCCCGAGGGTGTCCGGCTTGTCGAGCTTCTCCAGCACATGTGTGAGGGAGACGACGGTGCCGATGATGCCGACGGTGGGGGCGAAACCGCCGAGAGTCATGTAGAAGCGCGAGGCGGTGCGGTTGCGGGCGGCGGTCGAGGTGAGCTCATCCTCCAGCAGGGTTCGCAGGTCTTCGGCGTCCGTGCCGTCGGCGATGCTCTGCAGCGCCTGGCGCAGGAACGGATCCTTCTCCTCCTCCAGCCCCTGCTCGAGGGCGAGCAGGCCCTCTGCGCGTGCCTTCTCGGCGTAGCCGACGACCGTGTCGATCATGCTCGATGCGGTGCGGCGCTCGCCGCGGAAGGCACGGGGGAGCGACTTGGCCGCGTGCGCCGCATCGCGCAGGGTTCCGCTCGCGATGCCGACGGCGATCGTGGCTCCGAAGACCAGCACCATGGGGGCGGGGATCAGCAGCGAGCCGATGCTCGCGCCTTCGAGGTTGATCATGGCGATCAGCGAGCCGAAGGCGAGGACCAGTCCGAGGATGAGTGACGGGTCCATCAGCGACCGACCTCGGGAGCGTCGGCGGCGGAATCCGTTCCGGATGCGGTGATCATTGCTGCCGCGGTGGCGAGCACTCCGGCGCGGAACCGGGTGATCTGCGCGATCACGTCGTCCATCGTCTCGGTGACGACGAAGGTCGCGCCATCGACCATGATCAGCGTCGTGTCCGGCGTCGCCTGGACACGTTCGATCAGGTCGGGATTCACCGCGAACCGAGAACGGTTCAGGCGCGTGAGGACGATCATGGGCTCCATCCTGGAAAGATCCGTCCGTACTCCGGGGAGCACGGACCCGACAGCCCGTCCTGGGCTGTCGGAGGTGACTGTCGGCTGGAGGGCGCTGGGCGTTAGCAAGGCCCGGCCGAGGGAGATGTGCGCGACGAAGCTCCGGCCGGTGGGAGAGCAGAAGCACGAGCAGTCCGGGCGTTACTCGTCTTTAATGGAGCTAAACCTTAGTAACGAGTGCGATACTCGTCTTTGTGAACACTGATGCAACTACGCCGGGAACCGGGTGGCCCGCACACACCGCGGAGACGCTTCCGTGGCGCCAGCAGGTCCGTGGCGGCACTCGGGAGGATCGGACGCTGGCATCCGTCGACGCCACGATCCCTCCGAAGATCGCGGGTCTCGACTTCGCCGCCGATGTGGCGACGGTCGTTGCCTCGGAGGCTGCTCTGCTTGCTGTCGCGCAGGCGGATACCGACGCGGAGGGGCATTCGGCGGCGCTGAGTCGATTCATGATGCGCACAGAATCCGTGGCGTCGTCGAAGATCGAACGGATCACCGCCAGCGCGACCGACTACGCCAGGGCGCTGGCCGGCAACCGTTCGAACGCGTCGGCGACGAGCATGGTGGCGGCGAGCACGGCACTGCATGGCCTCGTCGCCGGAGTCGGCGACCGAGGTCTGTTCTCGGTCGAGGACCTCCTCACCGCTCACCACGAGTTGATGAAGGACGATCCCGTCGAAGCGGGATATGCCGGTCGTCTGCGTGACATGCAGAACTGGATCGGGGGAAGCGACCACTCACCGCGCGGTGCGCTTCATGTGCCGCCGGCGCCCCAACGAGTCGCCGCGTTGATGGATGACCTGATCAGTTTCCTCAACCGAGACGACATCCCGGTGATGGTGCAGGCGGCGATCGGACATGCACAGTTCGAGTCCATCCATGCGTTCACGGATGGCAATGGCCGTCTCGGACGCGCTCTCGTGTCGGCCGTGCTTCGTCGCCGTGGTGCTACCGTCAACGCCGTCGTTCCCCTGGCGAGCGGGCTTCTCGCCAGACGGGACGAGTACTTCGCCGCGCTCGGCGACTATCGGCGGGGTGAGCCGTCGCCGCTCATCGCCCTGTTCGCCCGGTCGGCCCGTGCAGCGGCTTCGTGCTCGCGCGAATCCATCGCCCGCATCAAAGGTCTTCCCGACGAGTGGGCGAACGAGCTGCGCCCGCGGGCCGGGTCTGCGGTCGCCGCGCTGATTCCTGGTTTCTACGATCACCCTGTCATGGCAGCAGGCGAGATCGAGCAGCGCTCAGGGTCGTCTGAGCAACAGGCCTACAAGGCCATCGCTCAGCTCGAAGCTGCGGGATTCGTGCAAGAGATCACCGGACGCAAGCGGGACCGGGTCTGGGTCGCCGCCGAACTGCTCGCGGAGCTCGATGACCTCGACAGGCGGATCCAAGCGGAGATGGGCGACTGAAGGACCGACCGGGGCGACCCGAGATCACGCGCGCGTCGTGCCGAGCCGCTTCGTGATTGTTGCGCGACGTGAAGGTTCAGCGGTCTGCGAGCAGCTGGTCCCGCACCTGACGACGCAGCACCTTGCCGATGAGCGAGCGGGGGAGATCGTCGACGGCGGTGATCCGGCGTGGCACCTTGTAGGGGGTCAGCCGCGTACGGCAGAAATCGCGCAGTGCATCCACGTCGAGGGCAGCGCCGTCGCGGAGCACCACGGCGGCGGCGACATCTTCTCCGCCATGAGATCTGGGAAGACCCACGACAGCGGCGGCGACGACATCGGGATGCGAGATGAGCACGTCTTCCACCTCGCTGGGCGACACGTTGAATCCGCCCGTGATGATGAGCTCCTTGAGGCGGTCGACGATGCTCACGAACCCGTCGGGAGAGACCTGGGCGATGTCGCCCGACCGGAGCCAGCCATCCGCCAGCAGGGCGTCGGCCGTCTCGCCCGGACGCCCCCAATAGCCCTGGAAGACCTGCGGTCCGCGGATGAGGAGTTCGCCGGCCTCGCCTGATGGCATGTCGACGGTGGGATCCGCTGGATCGACGACACGGATCTCTGTGCTCGGGAAGGGAACGCCGACGGTGCCGGGCCGACGCGTGGGACCCATCGGATTGCCGAGCGCGACCGGGGAGCTCTCGGTCATGCCGTAGCCCTCGACGAGCAGGCCGCCGGTCGCCTCCTCCCAGCGCTTCACGGTGGCGACCGGAAGGCTCATCGCACCGGAGATCGCGAAACGGACCGTCGAGAGGTCGATCGTCCCCCGCGCGGCCGCGCGAGCGAGAGCGTCGTAGATCGGCGGCACGGCTGGGAGGAAGGTGGGAGGCGTCGAGCGTGCCGCCGCCGTGACCAGACCCAGGTCGAATGCGGGAAAGAGCACGAGCCTCGCACCGATGCTCATGGCGAAGGTCAGGCACAGGGTCATGCCGTAGGCGTGGAACAACGGCAGTACGCCGTAGAACGTCTCCTCGCCGTCGACGAGCCCCGGTACCCACGCTCTTCCCTGCATCGCGTTGGCGCGGAGGTTCGAATGCGTGAGGATCGCTCCCTTCGGTGCACCCGTCGTCCCGCTGGTGTACTGCAACAGGGCGGTGTCGTCCAGCTTCGGTCCCGGCACCCGGCGCGAGATTCTCCGGTGATCGGCGAGGCTCTTCCACGCGACGAGATGCCGAGCCTTCGGGGTGCCGGTCAGCTTCGCGCGCGACTCGCGTGCTTTGGGGACGGGCAGTCGAAGGGCGAGGCGCTTCGACAGCGGCATCGCCGTGGTGATGTCGACGCTCACGATGTGCTCGACCTTGACGTCGGCGGGGAAGCCGGCGACCGTGTCGACGGACTTGTCCCACACGATGGCGATGCGGGCGCCGTGATCCTCGAACTGGTGTCGCAGCTCGCGTGCGGTGTAGAGCGGGTTGTGCTCGACCACGATCGCACCGAGTCGGAGGATCGCGTAGAAGGCGGTGACGTGCTGCGGACAGTTGGGTAGCACCAGGGCGACGCGATCGCCCTTGCCGACCCCGAGCCTTCGCAGACCCTCGGCGGCGCGCTCGACCTGCTCTCCGAGCTCCCGGTAGGTCGTGACAGCACCGAAGAAGTCCAGCGCCGGACGCTTGCCGAACGCCTTCACGCTCGCCGAGAGCATCTCCGGCAACGTCTGCGACGGATCCTCGATCTCGGCGGGGACGCCCTCCGCATAGGAGTCGAGCCAGGGGCGAGCGGCGAGCGGAGATTCAGGCATGTCTCCATCCTGCCCGGGATCGCGTGCCGCGGACACCGCACCCGTCAACCGACGAAGAGGAGCACGATCGATAAGGCGACTGCGGCGGCGCCTACGCCGGCCAGCGTGATCCCGAGCACCTGGAACGCGTGCAGAAGGGGCCTTCTGGGTTCGAATCGCATCAAGGTGGGGTGCCGCTCGCTGACGAAGGCATCGACGTCTTCGCGGCCATGCCAGTGGGGGGATTCGTCCGCACGGAGCGGGCGTTCCCGGAAGTCGCCGGCGGCGAACCAGCGGGCGCGCGCACGGCCGCTCTCATCCTTGACTATGACGACCTCTTGCGGCAGCCAGGAGCCGTCGTGCGCCTTCACCAGCAACACGATGGCGAGCAGAGGGAGCCCGAGGCCGAGTCCGATCCACGAGAGGACCTCGGCGATGGTGCCGACAGCGTCGACCGCGTTCATACCCCGCTCCGTTCTCCCAGAGACGACAGTACCGGTGGAGCAGGGCGGCCTATGCTGACGACGTGGATGAAGAGACAGACGTGCGAAACGTCCAGGCGGCGCTGGCGACCATCACCGAGCACTGGCAGCCGCACCGGCTGACGAGCATCAACGACTACGACGTCAAGGTCGTCAAGCTGCTCGGCGAGTTCGTCTGGCACACCCACCCCGATACCGACGAGCTCTTCATGGTCGTGCAGGGGCAGTTGACGATCCAGCTGCGCGACCGCGATGTCGTGCTCGGCCCGAACGATGTCTTCGTCGTTCCGAAGGGCGTCGAGCACTGCCCGCGGGCCGACGAAGAGGTGCATGCGATCCTCTTCGAGCCGACCGGTACCGTCAACACGGGCGATGCCGGCGGTGACATGACATCGGAGCTTCGCGAGTTCGGATAGATCGACGCGAAGTCCGTCGTACCTGCTGTCTTCAGACGGCGCGGAGGGCGTTGGCCGCAGCGTTCATGGCGTCTGTGTTGAGGGCGAAGTACGCCCATTTTCCGCGTTGTTCGCGTGTGACGAGACCGGCTTCGGCGAGGAGTCTCATGTGGTGGGAGACCGTGCCCTGGGAGAGGCCGACGGGCTCGGTCAGGTCGCAGATGCACGCCTCCCCGTCGGCTCCGGCGGCGATGAGCGACAAGAGTCTGACGCGCGTGGGGTCGCCGAGTGCTTTGAACACCCGGGCCACGCGCGCGGCATCCTCGTGGGTCATCGAAGGCGCGAGAGGCGGGACGCAGCAACTGGTCGCTTCGATCGTCGTCGGCAGGCTCACGGGTCCAGTCTCGCACGTATTGACAATCTTCGATAGATGCGTGATGGTCTTCATATTGAAGAGTTTCGATCTGAGGAGATGTGATGTCTGAGCTTCCCATCGTCGTCATCGGAGCGGGCCCGCAAGGTCTCGCCGCAGCGGCCCATCTTGTCGAACGCGACGAGAACGTGATCGTCGTCGAGCGCGGGCCGGGGCCTGCCGCCGCGGTTTCCGAATGGGGGCACGTGCGCCTGTTCTCGGCGTGGCCGGAACTCACCGACGCGGCTGCCCGCCGCTTTCTCGAACCAACGGGATGGGCCGCGCCGTCCTCGGGATATCCGACCGGGGCCGAGTGGGTGAACAGCTACCTGGCTCCGCTCGCGGACGCCCTGGGCGAGCGGGTTCGCTACGCGACGACCGTCACCGGAGTCGCGCGTCAAGGCCGAGACAAGATCGTCGACGGTGGGCGCAAGAGTCAGCCGTTCGTCGTGCACACCGTCGACCCCGGCGGGCGCGAATCCCGAATCCTCGCCCGCGCCGTCATCGACGCGAGCGGCACCTGGACTCTTCCGAATCCGGCGGGCGCGGATGGCTTCCCCGCCCTCGGGGAGACCGCAGCATCCGATCTGCTCTCGTACCGCATCCCGGAAGACGTGTCAGAGCTCGCAGGCTCGCACGTCGTCGTCGTGGGTGCGGGGCACTCTGCCGCGCACGCGGTTCTGCGTCTGGGCGAGTTGGCACGCCGGGCCCCCGGCACCCGCATCACCTGGATGCTCCGTCGGGGGAGTGCGACGAACGCCTTCGGCGGTGGCGCCGGCGACGACCTTCCCGAGCGTGCCGCGCTCGGCTCGCGCGCACGCAAGATGGTCGACGATGGCGTTGTGGATCTGGTGACCCGATTCCGTGTCGCCGAGTTCCGGCGAGCCTCTGACGGTCTGACCGTGGTCGCCGAAGACGGGCGCGAGGTGGCAGGGGTCGCGCGCGTTCTCGCACTCACGGGCTTCCGGCCGGACACGGAGATGCTGCGCGAGCTCCGGATCGACCTCGATCCCGCGCTCGAGGCAGTCGCCGGCATCGCTTCCGAGATCGACCCGAACATCCACTCCTGCGGATCAGTGGGCGCCACTGGCGCGAGAGAGCTCGCGCAGCCGGAGCAGGGGTTCTTCATCGTCGGCGCGAAGTCATACGGCCGGGCGCCGACCTTCCTCGCGTTGACCGGCTTCGAGCAGGTGCGGAGCGTCGCCGCGCACCTCGCGGGAGATCACGAGGCGGCAGGGCGCAGCGAACTCGTCGTCCCCGACACCGGCGTGTGCGGTGGAGCCGGCGAGTTCGATGACAACGTGGGCAGTTGCTGTGCTGCGCCTTCGACGCTCCAGATCGGTGCGCGTCCGGTCGTCGTCGGCTGATCGCCGCTCGCTCACACACCGACCCGTACATCGCTGAAAGGATGAAGTCATGAACGCCACCGTTGCGACGACACCCACCAAGCCCTCCGTGCTCTTCGTCTGCGTCCACAACGCAGGGCGCTCGCAGATGGCCGCAGGGTTCCTGAGGGACATCGCCGGCGACCGCATCGAGGTCCGCTCCGCCGGCTCCATGCCCGCGGACCAGATCAACCCGACCGCCGTCGAGGCCATGAGCGAACTCGGAATCGACATCACCGCGGAGCAGCCCAAGGTGCTGACGACTGAGGCCGTGCAGGCATCCGATGTCGTCATCACGATGGGATGCGGTGACGCCTGCCCGTTCTTCCCCGGCAAGCGCTACGAGGACTGGAAGCTCGATGACCCGGCCGGCCAGGGGATCGATGCTGTTCGTCCGATCCGAGACGACATCCGGGCACGCATCGCGCAACTGGTGAGCGAACTCGTCTGACGAACGGGAGACCGCGGCGCACTCGTGACTTCACGAGCCGCCGCGGATTCCCGACGGTTCAGCGCTTGAGGTTCGTGAGCTCCTGCAGAACTTCGTCGCTGGTGGTGATGATGCGGGCGTTCGCCTGGAAGCCGCGCTGCGCGACGATCAGGTTGGTGAACTCCTGCGACAGGTCGACGTTCGACATCTCGAGTGCACCGCTGATGATGCCGCCCAGACCGTCGGTGCCGGCCTGTCCGAGCGTCGGCTCACCGGAGTTGCCGCTCGGGCGGTACTGAGAGGAACCGGCCTTCTCGAGCCCGCCGGGGTTGACGAAGCCTGCCAGTGCGACGCGGGCGAGCACCTCGGTGTCGCCGTTGCTGAACGTGCCGACG
The DNA here is from genome assembly GCA_050701935.1 of Microbacterium sp. Classification (GTDB taxonomy): domain Bacteria; phylum Actinomycetota; class Actinomycetes; order Actinomycetales; family Microbacteriaceae; genus Microbacterium. The sequence continues at coordinate 6,780 of JBOGEI010000007.1, read as the reverse complement.
AGGCTGCCGTCGTTCATCAGCGCGTACGAGCTCAGGGTGCCGGCCGGCTTGCCGTTCTGCTCCTTGATCGCGACGTCGCTGACATCCGCGAACCCGGTCACCGCGGAGAGGTCGACCGTGACGCCGCCGGAGACGATGGAGGAGGCCCCCGGCTGCTTGCCGTCGGTGAACGTGAGGGCGGTGTTCGCGCCGCCGGGCTCGGTGACGTTCCAGCCCGTGGCGGTGCGGGTGAAGGTGAGGCGCATCGAGGTGGCGGTACCGTCGGCGTCGTAGGTCTTGATGTCGCGCACCAGCGTCTCGCCGACCGCGGCGCCGGAGGGCAGGTTGCCGGTGACGCGGGCGGTGGTGGTGGCCGTGGCGGGGCTCAGGGCGCCGACCGGAAGACGGATGTCGCCGATGCCCTGCCCGGGGACGATCACGCCGTTCTGGGCGGTCCAGCCCTGCACGAGAGCGCCGTCGGCCGAGACCAGCTTGCCGCTCGCATCGAACGAGAAGCCGCCGTTGCGGGTGTACAGGGTCTCGCCGCCCGAGCGCACCACGAAGAACCCGTCGCCCGCGATCATGAGGTTGGTCGGCACGCCGGTGGGCTGGGGTGCTCCGGAGGCGAAGTTCGTGCTGATGCCGGCCACCTGCACACCGAGCCCGACCTGGGCGGGGTTCTGACCACCCGCGGCCTGCTGCGGCATCATCGAGTTGCGCACCAGCTGCGAGAGCGAGTCCTGGAACTGCACGGCTGAGGCCTTGAAGCCCGTCGTGTTGACGTTGGCGATGTTGTTGCCCGTGACGTCGAGCATGGTCTGGTGCGAACGCAGACCCGAGATTCCGGCGAACAGAGAGCGGAGCATGGTGATGCCTTTCTGGAAGGGACTGGTCAGGACTGCGAACGGGGAGCGATGGAGACGCCGGAGACGGCGTCGAGGGGGATGGATGCTTCGCCGATGGTCACGAGCGGCACGGGCCCGGCGTACGACACCGAGGTGACGATGCCCTTCTGCGTGACACCCTTCTCATCGACGTACTGAGCCTCGTGGCCGATCAGCGCGGCGGCCGTCTGACGCATGCTGAGCGCGAAGCTCTCGGTCGAGGTCGCCGTGAGCGCGGTCAGCTGCTCCATGGAGGCGAGCTGCGTGGTCTGCGAGATCATCTCGTTGGTGTTCATCGGCGAGCTGGGGTCCTGATTGGTCAGCTGCGTGACCAGCAGCTTCAGGAACACCTCGGAGTCGAGCGTCTTCTTGCGCTCGGTCGGGGGCGTCGTGCTGCCCGTCTGCACGCCGGAGGGCGGGATGGTGCCGGAGATGGGTTCGACCGTGGTCATGTGGTTCCTCTCGGATCAGGCGAAGACTTCGATGCCGCCGTGCGGCGAGACGAGGGGGGAGGGAGCGGTCGGGTCGATGACGGACAGGTCCGGCTCCGGCTCGGGCCGAGGACCGTCCGCTCCTTGGCCTGCGCCTGCTCCGCCGTGGGGCTGGCCGCCGGCGGCGCCGGGCGCGGTGCCGGTCGTACTGCCGCCGTTCTGGGAGCCGCTGCTGTTCGGGGAGTTCTGCGGGTTCGACGAGCCCGGGCCGTCATCCGAGGTCGAGAGCATGAGCGATGAATGCGGCGCTGCCGCGGCCAGGTCGCGCCGGAGATCGGCGAGGATCGCCCGCAGCGCTTCGCGGCCGAGGTCGTTGGGGGCATGGAGCTCGATGTGGATGGCCCCGCCCGAGATGTGTGCACGCACCGTCACGGGGCCGAGGTTCTCCGGTGACACGGTCAAGGTGAGACTGTGGTCGCCGTCCGGAGCCTGCGCGAGCGAGAGCACGGGAGCGGTGATCTGGGGGAGCAGCACCGGGCGGGGTGCGGAGACGGCGACCGGGGGCGCTGCCGGTGCCACGGCTGTCGAAGGCGAGGTGCTGCCGACGGCGGGTGGTGGTGCGGGTTCTCCGCCCGCGGACGCGGTCTGAGTCGGCGTGGAGGCGGATGCCGGGGCGGGTGTCGTGGCGGCCGGCAGAGGTGCGGCTGCGGCGTCCGGTGAGGCGTCGGGGCCGGTCGTCGCTGCAGCAGTTGTTCCCGGTCGGTCTGTCGCCGTCCGGGTGACGGCGCGTTCGGACGTGGCCTCGGTGCTGAGCGCCGGGCTGTCGACGGCGAGGCGAGGGACATCGACGGACGCGACCTCTGCGTCGGTCCCGGCCGTGCCGGATGGCGTCAGTTCGACGAACGGTGATGTGCCTCGGGCGGGCGAGGCGATGGATCCCCCGGGAGTGACTGCGCTCGTCGTCGCCGGCCCGAGGTTCGCCGCCGGCTCGAATGGCGACGGCATCCGGGCGGCCTCGACTGACGCGGTTGTGGCGACTGCTCCCGCAGCGTTCGACGGCGGGCTGCTCGATCCGGCCGGGGCAGTGGCGTGCGCGGCGTCGGCGGTGGTCGCTGCGGTCTTCTCGACCGCGCCGGCCGGGCCGGGGCCCTCTGCCGTGGCTGCAGACGGGACAGGGGTCAGGGCGGCTGCGGCATCTTGGCCGGACGGCTCGATGACCCCGTGCGCGGCGGTGGTGAGCGTGGTTCCCGGTGCAGGGACGATCGCCTGGGGGACCGGTGCTGCGGGAACCGATGGCGGACTCGTCCGATCCGTGGGGGCATCATCGGTCGTCGTGCCCGAGGAGGGCCCGTCCGCGTCTTCGGCGCAGACGCGCGAGGCATCCAGGATGACGTCGGCGAAGGCCGCAGCTCCTGGCGTGACCTGCCGGGAACTCGACGGTGAACCGGCTGCGCGGTGGACCCGCGAATCGGGCGGGTCCATGATGCCGAGACTGTTCATTCCTTGCCCTCCGTGCTCGTGCTCGCGCTCGTGCGCGAACCGATCTCGTCGAGTTCCGCCTGCTCGGCGTGCAGCTCGGCAGCGCGCACCTCGACGGCGTGCGCCTGGGCGAGGCGGTCGAGCCCGCGCATCGCCCTCCTGGCCTCGGCGTGCTCGGTGCGAGCCTGGTCGACCGTCTGTTCCTGGATCTCCGACAGCGTCGTAAGGTCGGCGAGCAGGGTCCGACCCGCCACTCTGGCTGCGGCGAGGGCGGCGAGGGAGCGGACGTCGACGGCCTCGCTCCCCACCCCTGACAGGTGCGCACGGAGTGACCTGTCGCGGGCCTCGGTGTGCTGGGCATCGATCACCGCGCGGGAGAGCCGCTGAGCCGCCGCGCGCTCTTGGATCTCGCGCACGCGCAGGAGGCCTGCCAGCGAGAATGACCGTGTCATGACCCGCCTCCGAACGCCGCGACGAGTTCGTCCAGCCGCCGCCATGATTCGCCGATCTCGCTCGTCTCGTCGAGCGGCTGGGTGAGGAAGGCGCTGATCGCCCGTTCATTGGCGATCGCAGCGTCGATGCGGGCGTCGGCGCCGGCCTGGTAGGCGCCGATGTCGATGAGGTCGTTCGCGCGGCGCCGGGCCGCGAGCACCGCGCGCAGCGTCGCCGCACGCGCCCTGCGCTCGGGGATGGTGACCTTGCCGGCCACTCGCGACACGGAGCCGAGCACGTCGATCGCGGGATGGTGACCCGACAGCGCGAGCGCACGATCGAGCACGACGTGACCGTCGAGGATCGACCTGACGGTGTCGGCGATCGGCTCGTTGTGGTCGTCGCCGTCGACGAGCACGGTGTAGATGCCGGTGATCGAGCCGCGCTTGTCCGTGCCTGCCCGCTCGAGAAGACCTGCGAGGAGGGAGAACGTCGACGGCGGGTATCCGCGCGTTGCAGGAGGCTCTCCGGCGGAGAGGCCGATCTCGCGCTGTGCCATCGCGACGCGCGTGAGCGAATCCATCATGAGGATGGCGTGGGCGCCGTCGTCGCGGAAGGCCTCGGCGATCCGTGTGGCGGTGTACGCCGCACGGATGCGCGCCATGGCCGGCTGGTCGGATGTCGAGACGACGACGACGGAACGGGCGAGTCCCTCGGGCCCCAGGTCGTCTTCGATGAACTCGCGCACCTCGCGGCCGCGCTCGCCGACGAGCGCGATCACCGTCACCTCCGCCTCGGTTCCCCGGGCGATCATCGACAGCAGGGAGGACTTTCCCACTCCGGAGCCGGCGAAGAGCCCGACCCGCTGACCCCGCCCGACGCTGACGAGCGTGTCGAGAGCGCGCACTCCGAGCGGAAGGGGCGAGTCGATCCGGTCGCGCCCCATGATCGAGGGCGTCGGGTGATCCAGACTCACCTGGGTCGCCCCGGTGAGAGGTCCCTTGCCGTCGATCGGTCGTCCGAGACCGTCCAGGACGCGACCGAGCAGGGCGCGTCCTGTGGGCACGCGCAGCGCACCGCCGCGGCCGCGTACCGGGGCACCGACCGTGAGACCGGCTACCGGTCCGAGAGGCATGCACCGCAGCCCGCCTTCGCCGATGGCGACGACCTCTGCGTCGACGCCGTCCAGCGTGACCACATCGCCCACCGCGCCTTCGAGGCCGCGCACCTGCACGCTCAGGCCGCGCACCTGAGAGACCGCGCCGACGCGCTCAGGTCGCACCGCTTCGCGCACCGCACCCCAGGCGCTCATCCACCGACCTCGGTCAGAGCGAGGTGGGCGCGGGCGAGCGCGCTCCCGATCCGGGCATCGATGTGGCCGTGGTCCAGTGTCGCGATCGCGTCGCCCCGCGCAAGGGTGTCGTCGGAGACGAGGGCGAAGGCGGCGAGCTCGTCAGCCGATGCCTGGAGCGTGCGGAGATCGTCGGGGTGGAGGCGAACCTCGCGGATCTCGGAGTGGTCGACGTCGGCGACCGCGCGTCGGGCCGCTATGGCCGCTGAGGCCCCGGCGTCGGAGAGCTCGCCGGCGATGATCAGCTCCGCGAGTTCGATCGCGCAGCTCAGGACCTGTTCCTGCGCCGCCGAGGTCAGCTCGCGCTCCCGGTCGGCCAGAGAGCGCGCCGCCGCGTGGAGCGTCGCGATCGCACTCTCGATCTCGTGGGCTGCCGCCCTCTCGCGCTCGTTCCGTTCGTCTTCGGCGACGCGCTGCACCGACTCGGCCTCGGCGAGACCGGCGCGGAAGCCCTCGGCGTGTCCGTCGGCGTATCCACGCATCCGCGCACGGGCATGCTCCTCGACGCCGCCGCCTCCGTCGAGACGCGGGAACAGCACCGGCGAGAAGGAGTCAGTAGACATACTCGTCCTCGTCGGCGCGCTGCACCGTGATGTCGCCTGCGGCCTCGAGCGCCCGGATCGTGCGCACGATCTCGGCCCTGGCCTCCTCGACCTGCGACACGCGCACCGGTCCGATCGTTCGGGCCTCCTCGTCGAGGTTCTCCCTGTTGCGCTCGGAGACGTTGCGGCGGATGAGGTCGGCGATCGGCTGGTGTGCGCCCTTCAGCGCGAGTGCCAGCGAACGGATGTCCATGCCCCGCAGCACGCGCTGGGTGTCGCGGTCGTCGAGCTTGACGATGTCGGCGAACGTGAACATGCGCGAGCGGATGTCCTCCGCGAGAGCGCTGTCCCTGTCTTCGATGCTCGCCAACAGCGCCTTCTCGACGGTCGCTCCGGAGCGGGCGATGATCTCGACCAGCGGCTCGACGCCGCCGAGCACCTCTGGGGCGTCGCGCGCGGCGAAGGTCCCGGTGCGTGCCCTGAGCGCATCCGCCACGATCGCGATCGCCTCCTGCGATGCGGTCCCCATCGTCGCGATCGCGTGAGCGACGTCGGTGCGGGTGGGATCGGGGAGGGCGGCCAGCACTGCGGCGGCACGATCGGTGGGGAGGTGCGCGAGGACGAGGGCGACCGTCTGGGGGAGCTCGCCGTCGAGCATCGTCGCGAGCTGGGCGGGATCGGCGGAGCCGAGGAACTCGAACGACGAGTTCATCGAGGACGATCCGACTCTGCCGAGGACAGCAGCGGCGCGCTCTGCGCCGAAGGTCGCCTCCAGCAGGCCGGCGGCGATGTCGCGGCCGCCACGTGCCGGCGGCAGATGTCCCGCAGCGATCCGGTGGAACTGTCCGAGTGCCTGGGCGGTGGTCGCGGCATCCAGGTTCTGCAGGTCGATGATCTCGGCGGCGACGGCCTCCGCCTCCGCCTCGGTGAGGTGCTTCATCACCTCGATCGCCTGTGCGCGGTCGAGGTTCATCAGCACGACGGCCGCCGTCTGCCGGTCGGTCAGCGCACTCATACCTGCTGCCTGTCGTCGATGAGGGTACGCAGCAGGTCGGCCGTGCGCTTCGGGTCCTGTCGGGTGAGGGCGTCGATCTCCGCCCTGCGACGCTCGAGGCTGACCTGCGCGGGCTCGGGATCGGGCTCGGGCTCAGGATCGGGTGCCGTCTCGAGGAACGCCAGCGGTGTGGTCGGCGACTGGTCGATCGCGGCGGTAGCGCCGGCGTCGAGCGCGGAGAGCGCTGGCGGGCGCTCGCCGAAGAGCTGGTCGAACTCGGTGGCGGCACTGCTGCGTCGCCGCGCGCGCATGATGAGGGCGGCGAGGCCCGCGAGCAGCGGGATGGCGATGGCGGCGGCGATGATGATCGTGTTCAGCAGCGCCGCCTGGCGCTCGGCGCCCTCGGCCTCCTTGGCCGCCTGGAGCGCGGTCTGCGCCGCTTCGGAGCTGGTCTGGTTGAAGGAGACGAGTTCGACGGCGATCGAATCGCCGCGATCGGTGTCGATCCCGGCAGCGGTCTCGACGAGGTCGCTGAGCTGAGCGGTGCTCAGGTCGCCGCCTGCACCCGAGTCGATCGCGACGGAGACCGACTGGCGAAGCAGTGATCCGGCCGGGGTCGAGGTGCTCTGCGTGCTCTTGTTGACCGCGTTGGTCTTCGACGTCTCGGTGGACTCGGACGTCCCGTCGC